>NZ_JBOHDN010000030.1:0-12628 GCF_050699375.1 Nocardioides sp.
GGGGAGAAGCCGCCCGAGGGGTAGTGCACGCTGGTCACGATGATGTGGAAGGACGGGTCGGCCAGCATCTCGAGCTCGACCCAGAGGCCGTGTCGGGTGTGGCTGATACCGGCCTCCCCGTCGAAGAGCTTCCAGTAGTCGGAGGCGACGTGGCGGAAGAGCTTCTTGTCGTAGGCCATGGAGACGTTGTGCTGCGGGTCGCCGCTCAGGCCGTGGCATCCGTGGTTCTCCAGCGCCGCACGCATGGCCCGGACGTAGACGTCGTTGCCGGTCTCCTGGAAGCCGGCCAGCTGGCAGCCGGTCGCGGCACGGTTGAAGGTGGCCTCGATGGTGTCGTCGTGGCGGGGCAACTCGCGCACGTTGGCGGTCGCGGTCTGGAGCGTGATGGCACCGGCCTTGGGGCGGGGGTCCTTGTCGATCGGGGTCGTCCAGGTCACGGCGGGTACCTCCGGCTTTGGGGCGGTCGGGTTCTTGAGGCGGTTCATCTCCGCGCCGACTGCATCCCGGAAGGCGGACATGTTGAAGGTCGGGTCGATCTTCCCGGTGACACTGGTCTCCTTGTGGCCGCGCACGGTGTTGACACTGTTGCCGGTGACCTTGACGGAGAGGACGGCGGCGAGCAGTTCGTAGGCGTCGCGCTGGACGATGGGCCAGGGCTCACCCACGCCGTCGTTGAACGCCTCGATGCCGATGTAGAGCGTGTTCCCGTCACCGGCCGCGACGGTTCCGGACGACTTCGCTCGACCGGCGTGGTTCGAGCGACCGGCGGCGATGAGGTAGACCGTGCCGTTGCGCGCGAGGCCGATCTGTGACAGCGGGCCGGGGAGGTCGCTGCGACCTACGCGAAGCAGGCGGACCACGGCGGCGTCGCTGGACGACTTCCGAGTGGCCGTGTGGTGGCACAGGACGCCGACCGGGGCGAAGGAGCCGGGTCGCCCACGGTCCCTCCAGCCATCGACCTCGACGACTTTCAGCCCGGCGTCCCTGAGGATGCTGGGAAGGTTGCTCGGCAGGTTTGCCATCACTCGTCACCCGCCCGAGCGATCGCCGCGTTGCCCCAGAACATGACCTCTTCGAGGTGCGTGATGGCCAAGGCCTTCTCGCGACCCTCGGGCACGTTCTCGTTGATGAAGTCGGCCAGGGCGCGGCAGTTCTGCCGGACGCTCGTGTGCTCGTCGCGCTTCTCCTGCGTCGATGCCGCATGGAAGGCGAAACGGTGCTCGATGTCGCTGGGCTGCATGGTGTCTCCTCAGGGATGTTCGGGATGTAGGTCGACCCCCGCGCACATCCCTGGCACGGGGGTCGAGTCAGTGGTGTGCTCGGCAGTCGCAGGACTCGCTGCACAAGAGGCCGTGGTGGCCGGGGTGACCGCAGTGGCCACAGGGCATGTCGTGACTCAGGGCTCCGAGACGATCTCTGTCTTCGGGTGGCCGCTGGTCCATGACTAGCCGCCGAATGCCTTCATGGCTGTTTGCACCAGGGCGCCGCCGACGAGTGCGACGGCGGCACCGATGCCTGCCGAGAACCCCATGCTTCGCCACTGGACCCGCTCGACGCCCTCGACCTTGCCCTTGATGGTGGTCAACGACTCCGGTAGGCCGACGAGGCGTAGGGAGTTGAGATAGGCGTCATGCTCGGCGACCTGTGCGGCGACCGGGTTCAGCGTCTGCTTGATGCCGGAGAGCTGCTCGGTGATGGTGCCGAACTGCTCCGCGGTGCGCTGGTACTGCTCGGACGGCGTGATGACGACGGAGCCTTCGGGGATCTGCTCGGGCAAGGGTGGCCTCTCGTTGGGCCCCGTCGGGTTGCGGCGGGGTCGTGGTGGGTCAGAGAATCTCGTCGACGACAAGCACCATGGGGTTAAGGTCGCCGCGCGAGGTGGATGTGCCGCCGCCGCCGGACATGGTCAGCACGACGTTGTAGGTGGTCGCTCCGGTAGTCCCGGTGTAGGTGAACTCGCCGAAGAACATGACGCCCTCGGTCCGGTTGGCGACGCGGTGGTCCTGGTAGTGGCGGGCGAACTCGGTGCCGCCGACAGACGCGCTATCGCCGTGCTTGAGGTAGTTCACCGTGAACCCTGCGGCGGCGTTGGACTGGACCAGCCCGTATCCCGTCGCCCTGTAGATGCGCCCGTTGACGGGGTTGACGAGTGTCGCCGTGCAGACGTTGGCCTCGGTGGTGACGGCGGGCTGCGCGAAGTTGACGCCGCGCGAGTTGAAGCGGATGACCCCGATGTTCGCCTTGGTTCCGTCGAAGGGGTTCATGCGAGCGTCCCTCCCTGCTCGGCGACGATGGAGGCCAGGTCGCGTGCGGTGGCGTCGACCGGGGTGCAGGTCACGGCCCGCTCGGAGACGTTCCACGACGTGATGCCCAAGACGATCGACGGCGTGGTGCTGACGCCCGAGTCGGGGTCGAACTGGCCCAGGAGGCGGACCCGCTGCCCGGCGACGATGCGCGCGAGGTGGGGGCGGCCACGGACCTGGTCGGCGCCGATCTCGAAGGCACCCACGGCACCGGCAGCCGAGGCGGCACGGGCCAAGATGGCGTCGGAGATGGTGGTCACCCGCGCCGAGGTCAGGCCGCCACGTTCGAGCAGGCTGACGGGGACGACGGGGAGCCCGGAGCCGGTGGTCGTGGTGGCCTTGGTGCCGAAGGAGTTGGCCCAGCGCGCGACGATGGTCCCGGCCAGCCGGTCAGACGCCGAGGCGAGGACCTGCGTCGTGGGCCGCATGTCCCACGTGACGGCGGTCGGGTCGGCGGTGGCGTAGACGCGGCGGTAGGGGTCGACTCCCCAGCGCAGGCTGTTCTCGGCGGTGTAGGCATCCAGCAGGGCGGCCACGGCGTTGAGGCGGTCGCTGCCATCGACGGTGGACGAGTCGGTTCCGGCGTAGGCGACGCTGGAGATGGAGGTCGGTCGGGTCCAGTCGAGCCACCCGAGCGCGATGGCCTCGTCGATGGCGGTGTCAGGAACAGTGGTTGTCATCCCCGAGGAGTTCATGGCGGGCGCGGCCTCGGCCAGGCGTGCCGACCCGGAGGCGACGAAGCGACCGTCTCCACGGTTCATCTCGGTCAGGGTGCCTGCCCAGATCTGCAGGGACCCGAGCAGGACCTCGACCTTGGCGCCCTTGACGATCCCCGCGAGACGCTGGCGGGGACGCAGCGCCATCGACCAGGCCGCCTCCCAGCAGCCGAAGGGGTGGCGGTGCTCGATGACCATCTCGCCGGTCGGGGCGTGCGTCTCGGCGGGGATGCCAGCGACTCGGATCCAGGGGCGCTGGGCGTTGGACGGCACCTCAGGCCTCCATCGGCTCCGCGGCGGTGGCCAGCGCCGCGGCGTAGACGTCCCAGCGCGGGAAGAACTCGATGGCGACCGAGAGTCCGGGCGTGGTGGCCGTGTTGATGACGTTCACCTGTGCGTCCCCGTCGGCGGGGTCGAAGCGGTGGGCGGCCCATCCGGTGGGGATGATCTCGCGCACGGTCGTGTTCGGAGCGGTGCCGGAGTGGGCGAGGTACTGCTGCTGGGGGCGGTCGGCTGCGGCGGGGATGATCTCGAGGCTGGTGACCTCGCCGGAGAGCCCAGCAGCGGCGAAGTCGATGGTGGAGATCTGTCCGTTGTCGACGTCGGCCAGCCATGCCTCGTCGATTACCCAGGACCCGGTGTCGTCGTTCTTCCAGAGCTGGACCTGCACAACCGCCGAGTTGGTTCCGCTGACCGCGACGTGCGTAGCCGGGAGGTTGAGCAGGCCGAGGTCAAGCGGGAAGTAGGGGTGTGTCGTGGCCGTGGCCTTGAACTCTCTTGTTCCGGTTACGACGCTGTGCTCGACAGGTGTCCCGCCCGGGTCCTCGATGACGCTGGCGCGGTAGGTGAAGGTATCGGTCTCCCCAACGGTGAGCACCGCGCCGTTGACAAGCACGGTGAACAGGTAGGTCGCCTCCGGCAGTTGGGACACGGGGACCTGGAACGTCTCTATGGCGGCGTCTGACTCCTCCGACATGGCCGAAGTGAACCCGGATACCGAGGCTGCGTTCGAAGCCTGGGTGTGTCCGTCCGTCCGGTAGGCGCGGAGTCGCGTGAAGCCGCCGACCTCGGAGCCGGAGTGGATGACGAGGTGGTCCCCGAGCGGGTTGCCGTTGTTGGTGACCTCGATGGTTGCCTCAGCAGGCATGGAGCCGACGAGGGACACCGCACGGGAGACCGCGCGGCCGGTGCCCGTCGTCAGGCCGGACACGGTCGCGATCTCGTTGACGTCGAGACGCGCCTCGGACCAGCTCGGGACGAAGGCGGCCGTCAGCTTCGCCGTAGAGACGGTCGTCGTCAGACTGGACGGCACGGCGAAGTGGTAGACGAAGTACGAGCCCGAGGTGCCGCTGGCCAGGTGGCTTGCGGGGATGCCGTCCAGTTCCAGCGTGAGTGGCTGCTTGGCCTTGACCCGGATGAAGCGGTGGCTGCTCACGTCGATGGAGTTGGTGTAGGTCAGGTTGACATACACGCCCTCCGCGTCGATCACAGGCACAGTCGAGGTCGAGCCGTGCGGGAAGACGTCCCCGCCCGAGGCGGTGACCGCCCCGAGGCCGGTCTCGATGGAGACTCCATTGACTCCCTGCCCGGACCCCCAGTAGTACGTCAGCCCGCCAGAGGGTGCGTTGTCGCCGTCGAAGAAGGTCGTGGTGGCGACGGTCTCCAGGTCGATCGCGGCGCCGGCGTCGAAGTACCAGAACTGCCCGGCCGGGACCGTGGAGCCCGCCTGCACGAACGGGTAGGCCCGAATGATGACCGCGCCCGCCGGAGCGGTGAGAGAGCCGCTGACCGTGGTGTATCCCGAGGTCGTCACGGCCGCCGAGATGTCCTCGGACAGGCCAAGGGTGTTGCCCGAGCCGTCGAACCAGGCGACCCTGACACCGCCGGTAGTCATCCCGCTATGCCCAGCCTTGACCGCCACGGCGAACGGGTATTCCTGCCCCGGGTTCACCGAGATGACGGTGGAGTAGAGGTAGGAGCGCTCCCCCACAGACAGCGCGTCGGCGGTGATCCGGGCGACCTTGGTCGGGTCGGGTGCCGCGCCGTCAGTGATGACCTTGCCGTCGGACGTGTTCGTGTAGAGCGTCCAGGGCGAGATGCCGATGGTGTTCTCGAACGATGGGTTCAGGAACAGGTTGCGCCGGGTGACGTAGCGGCTCGTCGTGGACCAGCCTGTCGTTGCCGCACCCGTGGCGACGACCGTCTCGCTGTACGCGCCACCGACGGCGAGCCCGGGGAGGCTGACGGCGGTTTGCGAGCGCGGGAACGGCTTGCACCTCAGGGTCAGCATGTACGCGCGCCGGTGGAGCCGCTTGCTCTCGAGGTCGTCGTACATGTGCTTCGAGGTCGCGATGACCACGTCATAGACCGTGGGCGCGCCGCCGTCCGGGGTCAGGGTCAGCGGCCGGATGCCAGGCTTTCGGCAGGTGGCGATCAGGCGCGCGGCCCCGGCATCGAGCCCGGCGCGGGTCGGGGATGCGATCTCGACCTTCAACGGCAGGGTCGCCGACTCCCAGCCGGTGACCTCATGCGATGCGCCGTCGAACAGGTCCGAGGTGACCGTCGAGACGATGGCGTCGGCGTTGGTCAGCTCGGTGCCGTCGTCCTTCCCGGCGGCCTCGAAGAAGAAGCCGTCGGTGGCAATCGCCGCTGCCTCCTCGGCTGCGTCAGCCAGAAGGAAGTTCAGGTCATCGAACCACAGTGACGTCATCGCCGGTCCCTCGCTCCCTTGCCTGCTGCTGCTGCGGCCGACTCCCGCTTACGGGTCGCCTCGGCCTGCTTGTGGTTGCGGTTCAGCTGCGCCTTCAACGTGGACAGGTCCTGACGCAGCCCCGACAGTTCTGAGGTCGCGCGGCGCTGCTCGTCGGCGTAGATGGCCGTGCTGTACAGCGAGGACGCCACGGTGGCGTGGCGTGCGGTCTGGAACAGCCGCTGGGACTGCAACATCCCGGCCTTGGACTGCTCGTTGAACATCTTCGCGGCGGCCAGCGGGTCCTGAGACCGCAGAATCTCGGCCACGAAGTTGTCGCTGGCCCCGTTCTTACGCAGGTTCGCGATAACCCGGGTGAGCTGCTGGGCGTCGGCAGCCTGCTGCTTCCACTGCTGCTGCGCGAAGGCCGCGGTGCCGGACTGTGCGCCGCCGCCCCATACGCTGTCCGAGCCGCCGCTGAACCAGTCGCGGGTCAGGGAGCCCTCGACCGAGGACCGGAGCTGGTCGCGCCTCTGGGTCCAGGAGTCCAGGCTGCTCTTGGCCTTGTCGATGGCCTTCTCGGTGCGGTTCATCGACTTCTCGATGCGACCGGCCGCACGGTCCAGGGACTTGCCGTGACGGTCCAGGGAACGCGCCACCTCGGCCCATCCGCGCGGGGAGTGGACCATGTTGCCGAAGCCTGCGACCCGGCCTCCGCCGTTGGCGTAGGCGGTGATGCGACCGGCAGCGGCGGGGAGGATAGAGGCACCGAGACGGTCGGCGGCCATGGCGAGGATGTCCAGGTTGCGCTCACGCTCGCCGGGCTTGCCGGAGATGTAGGCCTCCCAGCCCGTCTCCTTCTCACCCCACAGGATGTTCGCGCCGCCGTCGACCATCATCGGGCGGCGGGAGTAGTAGCGGCCATCCGTGCCGAAGCCGCCGTCGGCGAACATCTTGGTGCCGTTGAGGTGGAAGCCACCATCGGCGTCGGGCACGAGGCTGGACTGCTTGCCCGCCATGTAGATGGACTTCTGCATGGTGGTGACCGTGACCGTCTTGCCGCGCAGGGAGTCGATGACCGCCTGCACCGCGCGGACGTTGGAGACCGCGTTGCCGATGTCCACGGTGATCTTCTTCGGAGGCACGCGCATGTTCACGTAGTTCCGGATGGCGTCCTGCCCACGGCGCCATGCGGCATTCGCGCGGGCGATCTGGGCGTCGGTGGCGTTGGCGAGCTGGGCCATGCGTCGGGCGCCGGCGGGACCTGCCTCGTTCAGGGAGGCGATGAGGCCTTGGTCGAGGCCCTTGCGTGCGGCACGGGCGGCGTTCTGGCCGAAGCGCTCGAGGTCGCGGGCCGACTTCTCCATCTCCGCGAGCCAGCCACCCAGGGAGACCTTGGCGTCATCGAGGGAGTCGCCCAGGTTGATGAACTGGTTGGCGGTCTGGCGGGCGGCGTTGCGCTGGGCCTGCATCGCCGCGGACTGCACCTCAGCGGCACGGGCGGCGGCAGAGGCATCCTCGGCGAAGTTCGAGGTCGCATTGCCAAGGATGTCGAAGCGGGCGGCACCGTCGTCGGCGAGCTCGCCCATCTTGATCAGCTGGTTGTTCAGGTTGCCGTCGAAGAAGCCCGCCTTGGTGTTGAGGATCGCTTCCTGCTTCTCCGGGCTCAATGCGTCGAAGTAGGCCATCCAGGCGTCCTTGCCCTGGGCGACCGCCTCGGTTACCTCGGTGACGCTGATACCTGCCTGCTCGAGCGCGACAAGCTGGTCAGCTGAGATCTTGCTCTCGACCTGGGCCAGGTTGTTCTCGGTGAGAGCGCCCGTCTGCTGATCGAGAGCGTCGGCCCACCCCAGCGCCCCCTGTGCGGCCTCTGCCTGGGCGGCCTTGTAGTCGAGAATCAGACCGATGCCAGCACCAGCAGCAGCGCCCCACGGACCGGCCATGGTCCCGGCGAGGCCGAGCATGGCCGTGTTCTGGAGGCCGATGCCTGAGGCTGCACCAGAGGCGGCGATGCCGACGGCACCGACCAGGGCGGCACCCTTTCCGATGCCCGCCATGCTCGACTTCACTCGTCCGGCCGCGGCGCTCATCCGGGCGGACTCGCGCTCAGTGCGGGCTCCAGCGGTGCCCCATCCGGCGGCCAGGGTCCCGAGGTCGGTGCGCATGCCACCGAGAGATGAGCGCGCACCACTGATGGCGGGGGTGACCCGGCCCATGATGGCGGTTCCTGCGGTGGCGGCCTTGTTGAACGCGAGCATGGCGATAGCGGCGGTTGCCAGCGGCGGGCCGATCGGCGAGGACGCGATGGCCGTGAAGACCTGCAGGACCGCGGTCAGGATCGGCAGGACCGTCGAGCCCCAGGGGGCCAGGGCTGTGGTCAGGGCGACGATGGCATCCACGAGTGCGCCCAGGAACTCGGATGCCTGCGGGCCGACCGAGCGGATGTAGTCGATGAACCCTTCGAGGTTCTCGCCGTTGGCCGTCCACTCGCGCAGCGCTTGCGAGCCCTCCAGCATGTTCGCCGTGAAGTCACGAGACAGCGGGGCGAAGGCCACCATGAGGTTGGCGAAGGAGGCAGCGACGTTGCCCGCCGAGCGCGCGAAGGCGTCCAGGGTCGGGGCGGCGTCGGTCTGGAGGTAGTTGAAGAACTCGCCCCAGTCGGCGTCGGTCGAGAGCGCCTCGCCAGCCACCGCGGACAGGTCGCCCATCTCGGTGGCGATGCGCGAGACGATGTCGGAGACCTGAGGCAGCAGGGTCAACAGGTCGCTGATGCCCTGCTCCATGCCGGGGAACATGCCCTCACCTGCGACCCGCTGCAGCTGCTCGAGGTCGCCACCGATGGAGTCCAGGAAGGTCACGAACTGGGCACCCGCCGGGCCGAGACGGTCCAGCTCCTGCTCGAGCTTCGCCAGGTTCTCGGCGGTCGGGTCGAGCTGGTACTGGTTCAGCGCGTCCAGAGAGTCACCGACGCCGTTGAACGCGAGCGCCGCGACACCAGCGGCACCGGCAGCGGCACCGAGCCCGGAGGCGAGGCCGGTGATGGCCGGGACTGCGGAGCCGGCCAGCGGGATGAGGGCGGGACCGATGAGCGCGCTCGCCTGGGCCATCACCTTGAGGCGGCCCGAGAAATGATCGATGTCAGCGGCACCGCGGCGGAATGCCGAGGTGCCGCTGGTGACGTCAGCGCTGAGGCGACGGGTGGAGATGCCCGCACGCTCGGCGTTGTCGCCGAGCCGGTCCATGCTGCCCGAGAGCAGGGAGGCCTGAGCGGCAGCACGAGCGGCGCCGGTGGAGAACTTGTCGTCGAGGACGAGACGGACCCGCTCAGTGCGTGTTGCCATCGCTCACACCCCCCATCTGGGCTATGTCCGGCATGCCCCATGGGGCGTACCGTGATTGGTTATGACGACAACTCCCACCGAAACCCCAGGCCAGAACGCATCCGGGTACGTGACTGCCGGATGGATCTTCGTAGTGCTGTTCCCGTTCGTCGGGCTCTGCATCGGCGTGGACGCCTACACCAGGGGCCGCAAGGTCGAGGGGCGGCAGATCATGGTCGCCGGAGGGATGCTGTCCCTCTTCTGGGTCGTCGGTGCTCTGCTGCTGATGGCGGCCTAGCCACTGGCCTCCGCGGCCGTCTGCGCCTTGATGTAGACCTTCCGGCCATCACCCGGGCGCGGCACTCCGGCCTTCGCGTTCTCGTCCAGCGAGTCAGGGAGCGTCTTCTCGTGCCCGTTGTCCTTGGCTGCCAGGTGACGCTGGTACATGTCCGCACCGGCGCACGTCGGGCACTGCGCATCGGTGAAGGTGTAGAAGTCGACGTCCTTGCGCATCCGCGACGTGTGGACGCCGCAGCCGTCGCAGACGGCCTCGTCGTGGAGGTCGAGCGCGAGCATCTTGTCGCGCTCGTAGTCTTCCCACTCGACCTCGGTCGTGGTGACCTGGGCGCCGTCCTCGTCGGTGACGGTGTAGCGCTTCGGCTCCCAGCCCATGAGCCGCTTGTGCGAGATCCCGAGCTCTCGCGCGAGCCTCAGCTGACGGCGGAATCCTCCGTCGTCGATGAGGCGCTCTGCGATTTTGGGGCCAACGTCGTCGAGCCCTCCTGCAGCAGGATGACCTTGCGACAGATCTCGTTCTGGTCGCCGGGAGAGATGGCCTCGAGCACCGCGGTACGGTCCTCGACGGCAACCTCGTCGCCCTCCCACAGGTGGAGCCAGCGGCCGAGCTCCGAGAGCAGCGCGGTGGAGTCCACCAGGCCGTAGCCGATCTGCCGGTCAGACTCGTTCATCACCCGGTCGTCGCCAGAGCCAGCCCAGCGGACAGGGTGCTCGTCCTTCCACAGCGCCCACTCGCCGCTGTGGATGGCCTTGACGGTGAGCATGCCGGTGGAGTCGCGCTGCTGGTCGAGCAGCGCCTTGAGCTTCTCCTCGGCCTCGGTGATGCGAGGGTCGGGTCCGTCGCCCATCTTCGGCTTCGCGGTGGTCTTCTCTCGCGCCTCTGCTGCAGCGATGCGGAGATCGCCGAGCTCGGTCTCGATGCGCACCATCTCGTTGGTGAGGTCCCAGTCGAGGCAGATCGGGATCTCGCGCGTCGGGAGCGTCTTGGGGCGCTGGGTGCGCAGGTCGGCGAGAGACTTGGCCATCAGAGGCCTGCCTTCGTCACGATCGCGTCGAGCAGGGCCTGCGGGACGTCGAGGTCCAGGACGTCGGCCGCCAGTTCGACGGTGACGACGGACGGCTTGTCAAAGCCGTCCGGGCAGACCGCAACCTGCAGGTCCAGGACCGACCGCGTGAGGTCGACGCCATCGACGACGAGGGACGCCTTCGGGGCGTCCGCGTCGTGGTGGATCAGTACGTGTGCCATGTGATGCTCCATGCCTGATGCCTGATGAAGACTGCGGCCCGCTCAGGCAAACGGGCCGCAGTCGTCTTGGTCAGGCCGCAGCGACGGTGCCGGAGATCGGCTCGTCGTATCCCGGAGCGAAGGCGCAGGTCTGAGTCATGATGAACTCGCCGCCCTCGTCGTCAGCGGACGGGCCGGGGACCTGCGGACCGAGCTCGACCGGCCACAGGAGGTACTCGTCCCCCGTGGTGATTGCGGTCTTGCCGCCCTTGCCGAGACGCTGCAGGAGGTAGACCGTCGCACCCTCGACGAGCGCCTCGTAGGCCTCGTTGCCAGCCGTGGCGGGCGTACCCACCGACTGCGGCAGGTAGGTGTACATCAGGTCGGGCGTCTGCCAGGTCGAGACACCGAGAGCCTCGGTGGTCTTGGTCTGGCACATCTTGCGCTGGCGGGCGACCTTGTTGGTTTCCGCGGTCGCGTACCAGTCACCCACCACGTGACAGGTGATGTTGTCGCTGGCGGTGATCTCGGCGAGGATGACGGCCGCGTTCGAGGCCGGAGCAGCGGTGAGCACCTGGAGAGACTCGTTGCCGAAGCTCTTCACGGTTGCGGGCATGGAGATGGTCATCGGGTTACCCCTTCTTGTTCGGGGCGGACTCGGAGTCGATGACCGCCGCCTTACTGGCCGCCGCTTCTGCGACGGAGACTGTGGGCTTCACCGGGCGGCCACCGCGGGCCGTCTCCGGCCTCGGGCTGCCGTCGGCCAGGTGGGTCGCCTCGTCCTTGAGGACCTCGAGCTTCTTCGCCTTGGCGTAGGCCGCACCGACGTTGAACTCGCGGTCGCCCACGCGAACGCGGACCAGTTCCTGCTGGGACATGAAGTGCTCCTTGGGCATGGGTAAGGCCCCGCCGTTTGACGGGGCCTGAGGGAGTGGATGGGCTACAGGGTGAAGGTGTAGGAGGCCATGCCCGAGTGCTTGCCGTCGTCGGGCTTCACGGCCTGTGTGGTCTCGTGCGCGACCGGAGTAGAGGTCTCGCCGTCGATGACCAGCAACGCCTCTTCGATCGCCTCGCAACCGCGCGTCAGGATGTCGTCGGCGTTGTGCTCGTTGTCGGCGACTGCGCGGAGGTAGGCACGGAAGGCGGTGCGGGTGCGACCGACGTGCGCGGTCTCGGTGAAGCGGCGCTCGAGGGTGAGCTGCATCCATTTCTGCGGCAGGGTGCCCGCGTTGCCGTCAGCGCCGGGAACGGTGCCGGGGGCGTATACGCTGGCGCCGGCGGGCATCGCGGGTGTCAGCAGCGCGGTCACGGCATCCCACGCGAGAGACGCGCTGATGGTCGGCGGCATCAGGCACCCGGCCAGAAGATCGTGTCGACCTCGTCATGCACGTCGCCGGCGAACTTCGGGCCGATGATGTCAGCCGAGCGCGGCAGGTCGGTGTTCTCGCCGTGACGCCAGCCGCCACCGATCATGTTGCCGTCGTGCGGGCCGTACTCGCCCTCGAGGTCGCCAGTCATCTCGGAGGTTATGCGCTTGAAGTAGTTCAGGCCGTGGGGACCCGAAGACTCCTTGGCCAGACGCTGGGCGGTGCGCTCACCGAAGGCCACGTTGTCGCGGACGATGCCGACCATGCGGGGCTTCGTCGTGGTCGCGATGGTGCGGAGGTCGGCGGCCAGGTCGTCCAGGGAGTGCTCGACGCGGATACCCATCAGGCGCTCCATTCGGTCGGGCGCTCGACGGCCATGACGGGGACACGGCGGGCGGTGGCCTGGTCGGTCCAGTCGGTCTCCAGCAGGCGGAGGACGGTGCCAGCGACAACGCCAGAGGTGATCTCGGCGTGGTCGTTGTCGGTCAGGTCCGTGGTGCTCGCCGGGACGTGGAGGTGAGGGGTTGCGCGCTCGAGCTCGGCCTCACCGGGGGACTGAGTCCGGGAGCGGGAGGCGTTGGGGGATGAGGCGATGCGGCAGGGGAGGTCGGAGTGGATGACTTCCCACTCGGGGACCTGCTGGTTGTCCTCGTCGATGACCATGTTTCCGGTCATGCGGCGGATGGTGCAGCGGGAGGTCATGCGGGCCTC
>NZ_JBOHDN010000031.1:0-9399 GCF_050699375.1 Nocardioides sp.
GCCAAGCATGCGGCGGAAGAGCGGGCGATCGCGCATGCCGAGAAGGTGGCGGCTGCCCGGATTCGGGACTACGACAACTCCGTGGACGAGGCCGAGCCGAAGGTCCGGGCGCTCTACGACGATGGCAGCGGCCAGTCCAACGCGCCGTCGAACCCGGAGTCATCGCCCACGAACGTTCCGGGATCGGCGAGCGCTATCGCGGCCTCCCGCGCACGGATGGCCAAGTACAACCCCGGGGTGAGCTATGCCGAGGGTGACGGCTATGACCTGATCCAGAGGGAGAAGGAGCTCATCGCGGCCGAGGAGGCGAAGAACCAACCGGAATGGAATGGCACCGAGTGGATCAACGCCGACGGCTCGACCGCACCGGCGACGTCGTACGCATCGGTTGAGACCGCTGAAGGTCTCGCCCCTCTGTCCGGTGGCACCAGCGGTGCGGCCGCATTGGGCATCGGGCTCGGCGGTGCCGCACTTGCCGGAGGCATCGCCAAGGCGGTTGCGAGCAAGTTCGCCAGTCCGGGATCGGCCACGGGCAAGGCGCCGGCTGCGAAGACGACTGGCGCCACGTCGAGGACGGCGACGGGCGCTCGCGGGACCGGGGCGTCAGCCGGCAGGAACCTTGGCGGTGCTGGTGCCCGAGGAGCAGGCGGCGCCGGTAGCCGAGCCGGTGGCCGGGGTGGCCCCGGTGGAGCGGGCAGTCGTGCAAGTGGCCGGGGCGCGGGCGGCGCCGGTGGCCGTGGCGGCAAGAAGGACGACAAGAGGGGCAGCCAGGCCCAGGACTGGCAGGCCGACTACACCGAAGACTGGACCGAGAACGTCAGTGACGTCCTGGATCCTGAGCTGAACCGAGGCCGGACGCCGACCGCTCCGGTCGACGACACCGCCGACGGGCAGGCAGACCAGATCGGCAAGAACGCCGACAGCAAGAAGGACGGTTTGAAGGGGTAGCACCCCTGGGATCGCGACGCGGTTGCGACATCGCGGTGACCCAGCGATGATGCGCCGCGGCGAGGGTGCTGCGCATGGCTGGTTCCACACATGTCCCTGCTCTCGATGGGCTTCGCGGGCTCGCGATCGGGGGCGTACTGCTCTTTCATGCCGGGATTCTCCCGGGCGGGTTCTTGGGGGTCGACCTCTTCTTCGTGCTGTCCGGGTTCCTGATCACCGGGCTGCTGCTGCGGGAGGCCGAGGCGGGGAGGGTGTCGCTGGTCGGGTTCTGGGGGCGGCGGCTGCGGCGGCTGTTCCCGGCGATCGCGGTGATGCTGACCGGGGTCACGGTGAGCGTGTGGGCGCTTCAGCGTCTTGGCGCCCCCGGCGTCGGGGCCGACCTGGTGCGAACCACGCAGAGCGATGCGCTGTGGAGCCAGCTGAACCTGGTCAACTGGCACCTGCTCGCGCAGGATGCCAGCTACTGGGATGCGTACGGACAGGCCCGGGTCTTCGAGCATCTGTGGAGCATCGCGGTGGAGGAGCAGTTCTACCTGGTGTGGCCGCTGGTGGTCGTGGCCGTTCTCGTGGCGGCTCGGAAGCGCCGGTACGCGCAGAGCGCCGTGCTCGTTGTCGCGGCGGTCGGTGTTGTCGTCTCCGCCTCGGCGATGGCGCTGCTGTGGGACCCGGCGGACCCGACCCGGGTCTACACCGGCACGGACACGCGGGCCTTCTCGCTGCTTCTTGGCGCGGTGGCTGCGACAGAGCCCGTACGCAGCGCGATCCGTTCCCTGCCAAGGAGAGGTGAGAGCGCCGGCATCCTGATGGTGGGCATCCTCGCGTCGTGGGTCCTCGCCGACGGCACCGGCTCGCAGTGGCTGTTCACCGGCGGACTGCTCCTGCACGCCTCCGGGTGCGCGCTGCTGATCGGGCTCGTCGCACAGATCGAGCATGTCGGACAGGTCGCCGAGGACGGTTCGTCGAACGCGGCCATCCTGGTGCTCGACGCGCGGCCGCTGAGATGGCTCGGCGGCGTCTCCTACAGCCTCTACCTGTGGCACTGGCCCCTGATAGTGCTCCTTCCCGCGCTGACCGGAGCCGACACCCTCGCGGTCAAGCTCGCCGCGATCGGCATCGCCCTCCTGCTGGCCACGGCATCAACGCACCTGATCGAGGCACCGATCCGATTCCGCGCGTCCTGGGCGCGAGGGCGGAGCGGTGCGAGCATCCTCGTTCTCGTCTCGGCGGTGATGCTGGTGCTCTGGCTCGGGCTTCCGGCTCCCGAGGCGCCGCGCATCGACATCGGAGAGCTCTGAGGTCACAGCGGACACAGGCGCGCGGGCCCGTCCTCGGAGGCGACGTCGGTGAAGAGCAGCCGAACCCGGGTCTCGGGGGATCCGCCGGCCTGCGTGTGGGCCGCGACCGCCGTGCAGACGATCTGGTCGACACCCAGCGGGTCGACCTCGCTGGTCGCGAGCGGTAGCCGCAGCGTGATGACGTCTGAGGTGACGGTGACCTCCGTACGCGTCACCGGGGCCGGGCCGATGGCCGTCTCGAGCCCGGAGGTGCCAGGGCCGGTGAGCAGCAGCGAGACCGCGTCGCTGACCGTTCCCAGCCTTCCGGTCTCCCTGACCTGCAGCGTGAGCCGGTCTCCGTCCACCAAGTAGAGCGGAGTGCCGCCGGCGAGTCCGGTCGGCGCCTTCGCTCCCTCCTCCACACCCGGGTCCGGCGCACCGCAGGCGGCGAGGGCCGCGAGTGTCGTGAGAGCGGTCAGGGCGCTGCGTACGGATCTCATCTCTCCTCCTCAGGGGCCGAGTTCGTCGGGAGGCGGAGGGTGAGCACCGCTCCCCCACCGGGCGCGTTCGCGGCGGTGACGGAGCCGCCGTGGAGACGGGCGTTCTCCTCGGCGATCGCGAGGCCGAGCCCGCTCCCGGGCGTGCGCGTGCGCGCGAGATCGCCCTTGTAGAACCGGGCGAAGACATGCGGGAGTACGTCGGCGGGGATGCCGTCACCGCTGTCGACCACCCGCACCACGGCCTCGTCGGCGGCGACCTCGACCGAGATCCGCACCGGCGCACGGCCGTGCCTGAGCGCGTTGCCGACGAGGTTAGCGACGATGACGTCCACCCGGCGCGGGTCGGCCCACACCGTCGCCGACTCGAGGGATACCTCGACGTCGTCCTGCCAGCCGCGGGCCCGCAGACAGCCGCGGACCACCTCGCCGAGGTCGGTCTCTTCGCGGCGGACGTCGGCGGTGCCCGCGTCCAGCCGCGCGATCTCGATGACCTCCTCGACCAGGTGCACCAGACGGCGGGTCTCGAGCACCGCGAGGTGCGCCGACTCACGGACGTCGTCGTCGACGAGGCCGTCGGCGTCCCGCGCCAGCGCGTCGTGGATGATCTCGACGGTCGCGGTGAGGGTGGTCAGCGGCGTACGCAGCTCGTGGGAGACGTCCGCGGCGAATCGCCGGGCGTCGTCCTCCATCCGCGACAGCTCGGCCATGCTCTCCTGGAGGGAAGCGGCCATGTCGTTGACGGTGTGGGTCAGGTCCGCGAGCTCGTCGGCACCGACGGGGTCGGTGCGCGCGGAGAGGTCTCCGTCCGCGAGCCGCCGGGCAGTCGTACGCAGCCGACCGACCGGCCGCAGGACAGTGCGCGAGGCCAGCACGGCGATGATCACCGCGAGCGGCAGGACCAGCAGAGCAGCTCCGGTGGCGCTGCGTACGAGCTCTTCCACGTCGTCCTCGACTCCGGAGAGATCGCGTGCGGCGTAGACCTCGACGCGGGAGGGTGTCCGGGTGCCGGTGGGGTCGGTGATCATCACCTGGGTGCCGATCAGCAGCCATGGAGAACCGTCGCTCTCGACGCGCTGGGTTCCGACCCGACCCGACCCGCTCCGGACGGCCGCCCGCAGGCTCTCCGGCACCGCCTCGGCACCGCCCGCGAGAAGGCCGTCGCCGGACTCACGGCTCCCTGAGACGACCAGCGAGTCCGCCCCGGCGGCGACCCGAAGCTGGTCCGCGGACTGCTGGGTCAGCGGATACCGCACCGACGGAGCCTCAGCGGTGATCTGGCCGACCAGTGCACTGACGTGCTGGGACTGGCTGGCCTCGACCAGCGCCTCGCTCGCCTGCCGCACCCCGGCCCAGACCGCGGCGCCGGCGCCGAGCACGGTCACGGCCAGGAAGGCGATGATCAGTCTGCTGCGCAGGCCGCCGAGCAGGCGCCATCGCTGCCGGGCACTCACAGTGGGCCGAACCGGTAGCCGAACCCGCGCGCCGTCTGCACGTAGCGAGGCGAGGCGGGGTCGTTCTCGATCTTCGTCCGCAGCCGCATGACGCCGTTGTCCACCAGCCGTGAGTCGCCGAGGTAGCCCTGCTCCCAGACCTGCTCGAGAAGCTGCTGCCGACTGAGGACCCGGCCCGGGTCGCGGGTGAGCACGAGCAGCAGGCGCAGCTCTGTCGGGGTCAGCGCGACCTCGACCCCCTCGACCGTCACCTGCAGCGATCCGGTGTCGATCCGCAGGCCGCCATGGACGCGTACGCCGTCCTGCTCCCCTGCGGCGCGCCGCAGGACCGCACGGATCCGCGCGTCCAGCACGGTCGGCTGGACCGGCTTGACCACATAGTCGTCGGCGCCTGCCTCCAGACCGGTCACGACGTCGAAGTCGTCACCACGCGCGGTGAGCATGATGACCGGCACCTGGGACGTACTCCGGATGCGCCGGCAGACCTCGAACCCGTCGATGCCGGGGAGCATCAGGTCGAGGACGACGAGGTCTGGGACTCGGTCCGCGAAGGTTGCGAGCCCGAGCTCGCCGGTCTCGGCACCCACGACCGCGTGGCCGTGTCGCTTCAGCGCGAGCTGCAGGCCACGGCGCACCATCGGGTCGTCCTCGATCAGCAGCACGTCAGGCACGGCTACGACCCTAAGCGGAGCTGGCTACCGTTCTTGTACGCCCGTGGGGACTGCGACACAACTGCGACATCGTCGCCAGGGGACCTGGACATCGGCCCGCGACCGTAGCGGCATGAACATCACACAGCATCTCCAGACCTCTCTCGTCCGAGCCGGGATCCTCACCGCTGCCGCCGTCACGGGGCTGGCCGGCTGCGGCATCGCGGCCGGATCCGACACCGACTCAGGCACCGACCCGAACAAGGACGGCTGGCACGAGTCCGGGTCCGCCCTCGAGGCCGGGGTGTCCCCCGTCCTCTTCCTCGGCGACTCCGTCGCCGCCGGGGAGGCCGCGGCGCTGACCCAGGCGGTGGCGGCCAGCGGCGCCAAGTTCGTCGACGCCACCTCGACCGGCGGCGGGAACGTCGTCGGCCCCAACGCGCAGGCCCAGTGGAAGAAGCTGCCTCGGACGCTCGCGGAGGCCGACGGTGGTGTGGTGGTCTACCAGCTCACCACCTACGACTGGGGGACCGCGGAGCAGCAGCGCGCGGCGTACGAGCGTCTTGCCTCCGAGACCGCCGAGGCCGGCGCCGACCTCGTCCTCGTCTCCATGCCGCCGATCAAGGCGGATGCCTTCTACAAGCCGCACATGGATGAGCTCGCAGGCGCGGCCGAGGTCGCACGGGATGTCGCCGAGGACGGTGAGGGCATCGAGTTCCTCGACGCGAGCGAGGTCTGGGGCCAGACGTATCAGCGCAAGCATGCCGGCGAGATCGACCGCAGCAAGGACGGCATCCACACCTGCCCGCAGGGCGCGGCGCGCTTCGCCGACTGGCTGCTCGGCGAGCTCGCCGACCTCCACCCCGGCTTCGAGCCGGCCGACGCCGAGGAGTGGGCCAACACCGGGTGGACCTCGGACAAGCGCTTCCACGGCTGCTGAACGCTTCCTGGCCAGAACAGATTCGGATAAGGACTTGCGCTCGCGCCACTACTCAGCGCTACTATGTACCAGTAGTCAGCATCACTGAGTAGCCCGAAGGGGCAGAGGGGAGGTGCCCGATGGGCAAGCAGATGACCGAGATGCTCAAGGGGACGCTGGAGGGGATCGTGCTGGCGTTCCTGACCGGCAACCCGGCGTACGGATACGAGATCACGGCCTGGCTGCGGAGCCAGGGGTTCACCGAGATCGCCGAGGGCACGGTCTACGCGCTGCTGGTCCGGATCGAGAAGAACGGGCTGGTGGACGTCGAGAAGCGGCCGTCCACCCAGGGGCCACCGCGCAAGGTCTACTCGCTCAACACCGACGGCGAGAGGCACCTCGAAGAGTTCTGGACCACCTGGGGGTTCTTGGCCGAACGGCTGGAGAACCTCCGTACGGAAGGGAAGTAAGGCATGTCTATCCGATCAATGCTCGAGACCGTCATCGGCGGGTTCGACCAGAAGCGCCGCTGGCGCCAGTACAAGGCTCGCAAGGCCGAGCTGCCCATGAGCCACCGGACGGCGATCGACGCGATCGAGCGTTACCTGTTGTACGCCGGCGGCATCGCCGACGGTGAGATCGTGACGAAGATGCTCGAGGACCTCATCGACCTCTTCGAGCAGAGTGCGGCCGACGGGACCACGGTCGACGCGATCGTCGGCGACGACCCGGTCGAGTTCGCCGAGGAGTTCGCCCGCAACTACTCCGAGGGCTCCTGGATCAACAAGGAGCGCAACCGGCTCAACAAGACGATCCGGGACATCGATGAGCCCGGCCACGAGGAGGGACGATCATGAGCGAGCGCCAGCGAGCGACAACAGGCCTCAGGCCGTCGCTTCCGTATTCTTCGATCTGCCCAACGGAGGCGACGGCATGAGCACGACAGCCGCCATCTCCGTACGAGATCTGGAGAAGTCCTACAAGGACAATCAGGTGCTGCGAGGCGTGGACTTCGAGGTGGCGCGGGGCACGATCTTCGCGCTGCTGGGGTCCAACGGTGCCGGAAAGACCACGGCCGTACGCATCCTCTCGACGCTCCTGAAGCCCGACGCCGGCACGGCGCTGGTCGAGGGTGCCTCAGTGGTCGAGGACGCTCAGCAGGTGCGGGAGGCGATCTCGCTGACCGGGCAGTTCGCGGCGGTCGACGAGATCCTCACCGGGCGGGAGAACCTGATCCTGGTCGCGAAGCTGCGGCATCTCCCCTCCCCCGGCGAGGTGGCCGACGGGCTCCTGGCTCGCTTCGACCTGGTCGAGGCCGGCGCCCGCAAGGTCGCGACGTACTCCGGTGGCATGCGGCGGCGGCTCGACATCGCCATGTCGCTGATCGGGTCGCCGTCGGTGATCTTCCTCGACGAGCCGACCACCGGGCTGGACCCGGAGGCTCGGCTCGAGGTGTGGAAGGTCGTCAAGGAGCTGACCGCGCAGGGCACGACCGTCCTGCTCACCACGCAGTATCTGGACGAGGCCGAGCAGCTCGCCGACCGGATCGCCATCCTGCACGGCGGCACGATCATCGCCAACGGAACTCTCACCGAGCTCAAGGCGCTGCTGCCGCCGGCAAAGGTCGAGTACGTCGAGAAGCAGCCGTCTTTGGAAGAGATCTTCCTTTCACTCACCGGCTCCACCAAGGGAGGACCATCATGAACAAGCACGCAATCGCCGATGCCGGCACCCTGCTGGGCCGCTCGCTGCGGCACATCACCCGCAGCCCGGACACGATCATCACCACCGCGCTCACACCGATCGCGATGATGCTGCTCTTCGTCTACGTGCTGGGCGGAGCCATCCGGACCGGCACCGACAACTACGTCAACTACGTGCTCCCCGGCATCATGATCATGGCGATCGCCTCGGGCATCGCGTACACCGCTCTTCGGCTCTTCACCGACATGAAGGGCGGGATCTTCGAACGGTTCCAGTCGATGCCGATCGCCCGCTCGGCGGTCCTGTGGGCTCATGTCGGCACCTCGATGGTCGCCAACATGCTCACCCTGGTGATCATCATGGGGGTCGCGTTCCTGATGGGCTTCCGCACCTCGGCGGGGCTGGGCGCCTGGCTCGCGGTCGCCGGGATCCTGGCGCTGCTCACCCTGGCGCTGACCTGGCTCGCGATCATCCCCGGGCTGGCGGCATCCACGATGGAAGGTGCGACCGGGTTCTCCTACCCGCTGATCTTCCTGCCGTTCATCAGCTCGGCTTTCGCACCGACGGACACGATGCCCGGACCGGTGCGCGCGTTCGCCGAGAACCAGCCGGTCACCTCGATCGTCAACACCATCCAGGCGCTCTTCGCCGATCAGCCGGTCGGGAACGACATCTGGGTAGCGCTGGCCTGGTGCGTGGGCATCCTGGTCGTCGCGTACGTCTTCGCCATGGCCGCCTACCGACGCAAGATCAGCTGATCGCTTCGAGGGTGTGCTGTTTCAGGACCGTGCTGTTTCAGGACCGTGCTGTTTCAAGACTGACGAAGAGCCGATCTACCCCTTCCGGTGGTAGGTCGGCTGCTCGTCGTGCTTGAGGTTGGCCCGGTAGAACCCCGTACGCAGCTCGTAGGCGTACGCGTCGACCTCAGGCATCTCGACGCTCGTGGCGTACGCGATCTCGGCCTCCGTGTCGTAGGGCACCCGCACCCACTGGATCCCGAACGGTGCCTCCTGGTCGCTGTCCATGACGCCATCGAGGATCACGTAGACCGGGGTCGGGTCGCTCATGCAGTTGCCGACGCTGCCGGTGTTGAAGACGGTGCGTCTGCCCCGGTCGGTCTCGTAGTAGGGATCATGGGTGTCGGCATAGCCGACGATGTCCGGCTCGGGTGAGTCGAACCCAGTGGCGTCGGTGTTCCGGAACAGGCCGACGAACTCGCCCTCGTCATGGTCGAACCTGACTCGCCTGTGGACCGTCTCCTCGGAGGCGTGGAAGAGCCTGACTCGTCGCCCGCTGATGAGAAAGTCATGACTGAACGGCAGGCTTCTGAGCCATCGCCCGTTCTCCTCCCCGGCCTGCTCCTTCCACCACCTCATCGCCTCGTTGTCGTACTCGCGCTCGGGGTCAGGCAGGAAGTCGTCCCAGTTGCCGAGAATGTTCACCTCGCACCTGGTCTTGCACAGCTCGGTGACCTCGCGTCCGCGAGGTCCCTTGCCGACATAGTCACCGAGGTTGAAGATCCTGGTGATTCCTCGCGCTTCGATGTCCGCCAGGACCGCCTCCAGGGCGGTCAGGTTGCCGTGTACGTCCGAGATCAGCGCTATGCGCTCGAGGGTCATGGTCGAAGGTTAAGGGATCGCTTTTTCCTGGGTCTGTCGACGGCATCTGGCGTACGTCGGGTTGTGCTGTCGCTCTCTGGTTCCGGTCACGTCTCGACCACGTTGGCTTCGGTGGTCGAGCCTGTCGAGACCACGTCGACCCCGGTGGTCGAGCTTGTCGAGACCCGCGGCTCCAGGGCTCGCGCCTGCCGAGACCACCCACCTCCCCCCGGCGGTCGAGCCTGTCGAGACCCCACGCCCCCGGCGGTCGAGCCTGTCGAGACCCCCACACCCCCGGCGGTCGAGCTTGTCGAGACCCCCACACCCCCGGTGCTCGAGCCTGTCGAGACCACAC
>NZ_JBOHDN010000032.1:0-41713 GCF_050699375.1 Nocardioides sp.
TGGCCGTAGAGCTTGAAGTACCAGAACGCGTACGCCGCGAACCAGTTGTTGTTGCCGCCGTAGAGCACCACGGTGTCGTCGTTGGCGACGCCGCGCTCGGAGAGCAGCGCGGAGAACTGGGCCTTGTTGACGAAGTCGCGGCGGACCTGGTCCTGAAGGTCAGTGGTCCAGTCGAGCTTGATCGCACCCTTGATGTGGCCCTTGTCGTAGGCGGTGGTGTCTTCGTCGACCTCGATCAGCACCACCTTCGGGTCCTCGAGGTGCTCCTCCACCCACTGGGCGGAGACGAGGGAGTTCTCGCGGGTCATCTGGGTACCTTTCGTCTGCGCCGCGAACGGCGCGCTTTCACTGTGAGTTGATGCTTGTTGGGATGCGTGGGTTGGGATGCGCGGGATCAGGCGAAGCGCTTGATCAGGAGGTAGACCTCGCAGCCGAGGCAGAACCGGAACACGGCGTTGAGCACAGCCGCCAGGAGCGCGAAGCCCAGGGCGATCTGCGCCACGAGCGTGGCGCCGAGGATGTACGCGACGAGCGCGACCACCGTGAAGGCCAGGCCGACGCCCTGGGCGAAACGCGGCGGCGCCGGATCCTCGAGCTCACTCGGAGCGGTCAGCCGCGGACGTACGAGCCTCTTGAACAGCCAGGCGTGCGGCGTCCGCTGCACCCCGAGCCCCGCGCCGATCGCGAAGAGCACCGTCTGTACGGCTGTCACCACCAGGGCCAGCGGCTGTGGGAGCACCAGCGCCAGGATGAGCACGACAACGGTCAGCGCCGCAGCGAACTGCGGGCCGCGCGGGTCGATGCCGGTCTGGGGCGCCGTCTGGCTTGAGGTCTCGGACATGGGTCTGCTCCTGCGAGAGAGAAGGGGAAGTCGTCAGGACGAGCCTGACAGGCGAAGCGATCCCCAGGGCCGACTCAGTCGACAAATCTCGGGATCAGCGGCAGGAACGACACAGCGCCGAGCGCACGCGGCAGTGATCCACTGCGCGGCGCTTGGTCAGCATGGTCGAGAACATGCGATGACAGTAGCGCGAGCGGAAACGGACGCGAAACGAATGTCTTGCCATCTGGACACGAGTGTCATTATTCGAGACCGTAGGCCGGAATCGCGCTCAGCACCTGCTCCTTGCGAGGCGCCCCGGTTGCCCTGGCAACCTCGTTGCCGGCACCGTCGAGCACCAACGTCGTGGGCGTACGCAGGATGTCGAGCCGGCGGACCAGCTCGAGGTGGTGCTCGGCGTCGACCTCGATGTGGACGACTCCCGGGACGACGTCGGCGACATCGCCCAGGATCCGGCGGGTCACGCGGCAGGGAGCGCAGAAGGCGCTGGAGAACTGGACCAGGGTGGCGCGCTCGCCACGCTTGTGGCCGTTCAGCGCGTCGGTCACCGCATCCCAGGCGCGCGGCTCCGGCGCGTGGGTCGACTCAGCAGACACCGGGAGCTCCTTCGTACCTCGGAAACGACCGTCGGTGAGCAGCCGGAACAGGCCGAACGCCAACGCGACGGCGATGGCGGCGACAGCGACCCAAGCTCCGGTGTTCACGAGAGGCACAACCCCGAACCCGCACCAGATAATTCCGCCCAGCTCATTCCTATCCCCCGGCGAAGGGCGGGAGGAACTCGACCGTGGAGCCCGGCTGGACCTCGACGGCAGCCGGATCCTGGGAGCCCACCGGACGGTCGCCGATCATCGTCGAGCAGACCGCCAGCACCTCGGGCAGGCGGGTTCCCGCGTGCAGATCGGCCGCACGACGTACGACATCTGCCAGCGTCAACGGGCCGTCGACCTCGATCAGGTCCGACGCAGTTCCGGCCGCGGACTTGGCCGCGGCCCAGTAGCGGACCTCTATAACCTTCGTCACTTTCTCGTGGACAACCTTCCTATGTCACCGCGAAGTTTCGATAATATGGTCCAACGATCACCTCACCGAGGCTCAATGTTGCGTTTCGGTGCTCCTCTTTCTCTGACCGAGAGGCACCCCCAACATGAGTTCCCTCCTGTTGTTGACCAGCTCGCTGCAACCCTCGGTCGAGGTCCTTCCAGGACTCTCGCTCCTCGGCCACCAGGTGAAGATCCTTCCTGCTGAAGGTAGCGCGCTCCTCGAGGCCCCCGACTCCGACCTGCTTCTCGTGGACGGCCGGCAGGACCTCGCCCAGGCTCGCGACCTGTGTCGCCTCATTCGTACGACCGGCACCGACGTCCCCGTCCTGCTCGTCGTCACCGAAGGTGGCCTCGCCGTGGTCGCCCATGACTGGGGCATGGACGATGTCGTGCTGCACACCTGCGGTCCGGCCGAGCTCGAGGCTCGGATCAAGCTCGCGATCGGTCGCATCTCTGCGGCTCGCGACGCCTCCGACCCCGACGCGCACGTGATCCGCTCCGGTGAGGTCGTCGTCGATGACGCCACCTACACCGCCAAGATCGGCGGCCGTGCGCTCGACCTGACCTTCAAGGAGTTCGAGCTCCTGAAGTACCTCGCCCAGCACCCCGGCCGCGTCTTCTCCCGCCAGCAGCTGCTGCAGGAGGTGTGGGGCTACGACTACTTCGGCGGCACCCGCACCGTCGATGTCCACGTGCGCCGCCTGCGCGCCAAGCTCGGCCCGGAGAACGAGACCCTCATCGGCACCGTCCGCAACGTCGGCTACCGCTTCGTGCTGCCCACGAAGAACAAGGAGGCCGTCGCCTCCGACGCGCGCCGTTCGGCCACCCCGCGCATCGAGGCCGACGCGGTCTGATCCTCCGCCTGGTGTCGCCACTACGCTCTTCGGTATGGCACTCACCGTCGAGCAGGTCCTGGCGATCACCAAGGCAACCGAGGCGTACGACGGTGTGGCACCGCTCGACGAAGCGGCCCTGCTGACGCTGCGCAACCGTCCGCAGGACGCCACGATCTGGGGCGACGTACGCGGCTTCGGGATGTTGGTCTCGACAGGCTCGACCACCGGAGAAGACTCGACCACCGGAGGAGACTCGACCACCGGAGGAGACTCGGCCACCGGTGGAGAGCTGTCGCTCGTGGTCCTCACCCAGCACCGCGGCACCGGCCTCGGCCGGCAGCTGCTGCTTCGCGCCCCTGACCTGCCGGCCGGCACGACCGCCTGGTCGCACGGCGACAACCCGGCCGCGGCCCGGCTCGCCGCGGGCCAGGGCTGGGAGCGCACCCGCGAGCTGTGGGTGATGCGGCGTCCTGTCGCCGACCTGCCACCGGCTCCGGCGATCCCGGAGGGAATCGTCGTACGCGGCTTCGAGCCCGGCGACGAGGCCGAGCTGCTCCGGGTCAACGCCGCCGCCTTCGCGCACCATCCGGAGCAGGGCGGCATGACCGCCGCGGACCTCGCCGAGCGAATGGCGGAGTCCTGGTTCGATCCTTCGGGGTTGATCATGGCTTGGGAGAGCTCGACCGCCGGCGGGCGGCTGCTCGCGTTCCACTGGACCAAACGCCACAGCGAGTCCGAGGGCGAGGTCTATGTCGTCGGCGTCGACCCCGCCGCGCAGGGCCGCGGCCTGGGCAAGCTGGTCACCCTCCTCGGGTTGAACCATCTGGCCGACGCCGGGATCGACGCGATCCACCTCTATGTCGAGGGCGAGAACACCCCGGCTGTACGCCTCTACGAGGGTCTCGGCTTCACCCGGGCGGCGGCGGACACGCACGTGCAGTACACCCGCCGCTGAGCCGACGCCGGCCCGCGCGCATTTTCCCGCCATGGCGGGAAAATACACCGGGCCCCAGCGCATGACGCCCGCACAATCCCGCCATGGCGGGAATCTGCTCGCAGGCACCGTAGGTTGTCCGACGTGATGCTGACCGATTCTCAGAATGACCGGGCCGTCGGGGCCGTCGTCGGGACCGCGGTGGCGGATGCGCTCGGGGCTCACTACGAGTTCGACCGGCCTCCGCTCGGCGCGGACGAGAAGGCGCAGATGCTCGGGGGCGGGCTCGGCCCGTTCGCACCCGGGGAGTGGACCGACGACACCACGATGGCCTGGTGCGTCCTCGACGTCGCCGCCAGCGGCGCCGACCTGCGCAGCGAGGAGGGTCTGACCGCGGTAGGCCGCAACTTCCGGGAGTGGTCGGAGTCGGAGCCGAAGGACATCGGCAACCAGACCGCTCGGGTGCTCAACACTGCTGGGCCCGCACCGACCGCGACCCAGCTGCGCTACGTCGCGGAGAAGCTGCACGAGATGACCCGCCACACGGGCGGGAACGGCTCTCTGATGCGTACGGCCCCCGTCCCGCTGCGATATCTCGGCGACCGGCCGGCGGTCGTCGAGGCTGCCGCCGCGGTCAGCGCTCTGACCCACTGGGACGAGCACGCGCAGTCCGGGTGCGCCCTGTGGTCGCTGGCGATCGAGCACGCAGTGATGCACGGCGGGCTCGACGTACGTTCCGGCCTCTCGCTCCTCTCCCCCGCCGAGGCAACCTTCTGGACCGAGAAGCTCGACGAGGCCGAGACCGCACCGCCGGCCACTTTCAACCCCAACGGCTGGGTGGTGACCGCGCTGCAGGCCGCCTGGGCCTCGATCGCACAGACCCCGGTCCCCGCGTCGGTTCCGGGTGACCACTATGTCGACGCGCTCAACACCGCCATCCGGATCGGCAACGACACCGACACCGTCGGCGCCATCGCCGGCGGCCTCCTCGGCGCCCGATGGGGAGCCTCCGCGATCCCCGCCGAGTGGCGCAAGCTCAGCCACGGCTACCCCGGCATCACCGCCGACCTCCTTGCCACTCTCGCCCTCGACACCACGGCGGCCGCCGGCACCTACTGACCTGCGGTGACGTCACCGCAGGTCAGGCTGGGAAAGGTGTCGCCGAGCGCTACGCCAGTTGGCGGCACCTTGTGATTCGTTCACAAGGTGCCGCCAACTCGCGTAGCTGCCATCGACCACCCACGCGTTGCCATGTGCGTTGTCGGTGCTCGCGCATACCGTCGCTGACATGAAACTGACCGCACGGGCCTCCGCCGAGCTGATCTCCGTCAGCCACAACGTCGGTCTGCGTGACGCAGCGCGCGTGCTGACCGCTGGACTTGCCGGGCGGGCGACCAAACAGGGGAGCGCACTCCTCTACGACGAGGAGCGGCTCGACCTTCTCCTCGGCCGCCCTCTGCTTCCGGCCGCGGAGCTCGATCGCCGGCGCCCGTTCATCGTCCGAATCAACAGGAAGCACGCCTTTGACATCGAGGCACCATGGACCGAGAGCGCTCGCGCCGTCGCCGGGCCTTGGCACCTCCCGCTCCCGACATCGTTCCGCCTGGCCTACATGAGCACCTTGGAACCGCCGGACGGCATCCGCCACCCATTGGTCGGCGTCCTCGCCGACTGGGTGGCTGTGGGTGCGGAGATCACGGGGTACGCCGGCAACAGCTTTCGCCTCGAACCGCCCAGCAGCTGGTTCGATGTCTTCCAGGACACGTGGCTGACCCTCCCTCCACGACGCCGCTGGATCCTGTGGGGCACCCCACCGAGCCGCAGCCGGACCGACCAAGAACCGTCCTCATGGATCACAGCGTCCAAGACCGAGTCACAGATCGAGGATCGGCCTGCGGCCCGGCCGGCGCGGCCCAGGGCCCAGGCTGCCTACCGCGACTCCCTCAACCAGCATGCCGACGACGTCCCCGTCCGTTCGAACGGTCGGCTCTGACCGACGTCCGAGGAGCTCTACGGGAGGGACGTCACGGGAGAGGACGTCACGGGAGAGGACGTCAGCCAGTTCAGCGCACCGACCAACTCAGCGCAGCGGCCGAACGTGAAGTCCGATCTCGGGGTCGACGAGGACCTCCTGGGTGACCGGCATCCCGTCCACGACGAGCTGTGCGTCGATGGGGACATTGCGCTTGACCAGCCCCAACGCGATCGGCCCGAGCTCGTGGTGACGAGCCGACGAACCCACGAACCCCACGGTCTTCTCGCCATGGACCAGCTCCGATCCAGCAGCGGGCAGCCGGTTCTCGGAGCCGTCGAGGTGGAGCAGCACCAGGCGGCGCGGCGGGCGGCCCAGCGTGTGCACGCGGGCGACCGTCTCCTGCCCGCGGTAGCAGCCCTTCTCGAGGTGAACCGCATACTCCGGGCCGGTCGAATCCACCGAACCCGGCACCCAGCCGACCTCGTTGGGGATCGTGCGCGCATCGGTGTCCACCCCGAACCGAGGCTCACCACGCTCGATCCGGAGAGCCTCGAAGGCCCAGAACCCGCAGGCGGGACCGGCGGCAGCGGCGTACGTCTCCAACGACTCGCGCGGGATGAAGGAGTACCCACCACCGGTGGGTGAGCTAGTCGAGGCCCGCCAGACCGACGCCAGCGACGTCTCCAGCGTCACGGTCACGTCGGACCAGAACTTCATCCGCTCGAGGTACGTCGCCAAGGCATCACCAGCACCCGGCTCGGTCCACGCCGTGAAGGCCTCGCCGTCGTCGACACCGGAGAAGAAGTGCTCGACGTGCCCCTGCGGTGACAGGACCAGTGCCGAGGTCCAGGCACCCGCGCCGAGGCCCTCGAAGGCCTGCGAGGTCAGCGAGTGCAGCCAGGCCAGCCGGTCGGGTCCGGCGATCCGGACCACGTCACGGTGGGAGAGGTCGACGAAGCCCTCCCCGGAGGTCAGGGTCCGCTGCTCGAGGTTGAACGAGCCGTAGTGCGCGGCGACGGCGGCGTCGACACCGTCCCCGGCGACAGCGCCCGGCAGCGACAGAAGTGGACTGGTGGTCATACCGTGCTCATTCAAGATGTCTCCTCAGAACAGTCGACGCACACCCCGAACACGGTCAGATGAGCGACATCTGCCTCGAAGGCGTACTCCTCACGCAGCCGCTCGCAGAAACCGTCGGCCACAGAGGGTTCAACACTGGTGACCTTCTGACACTTCCTGCAGACGGCATGAAAATGCGGACGACCTGAGACCGAGTGGTAGGTCGATGCCCGCTCCCCCAGGTGCGCATGGCGCACCAGCCCAAGCTCCTCGAGGACCTCGAGGTTGCGATAGACGGTAGAGAGGTTGATCGCCGAGGACGACTCGCGTACGACCGCCAGGACCTCCTCCGGCGTGGCATGACTCAGCCGCTCGACGGCACCAAGGACCAGCTCGCGCTGGGGCGTGAGCCGATAGCCCTTTGCCCGTAGGGCCTCGCGCCAGTCCTCGGCGGCCTCGGTCATCGCGACTACTTCCCCGAGCCTATTTCTTGGCCCTCTTGAGCCGCGCCCACAGGTGCGGCTGCAGTGCCTGCCCCATCGCCGCCATGTCGAAGGCGTAGAGCAGGTCACCCTCGACGTTGCCGTAGAGCCGCTTGCCCGCGGTGTACTCCTTCGCGGTCTCGGTCCGGGCGACCGCGTCGGTGGCGAGGTCGAGCTTGCCGGCCTCGGCCTTGCCGTACCAGACCTCGACGATGCCGGAGCTGTGGGTCATCACCCACTCGACCTCGCCCTCGGGGCGGAACCGGACGAAGCCGGTCTCCAGCGCCGCGTCACGAACCTTCTCACCCGTCTCCGGGTCGATGATCCACGAGCGCGCGAAGTAGTGGAAGAACGGTCGCCCGTCGTGGGTGAAGATCAGCTCCTGCCCGAACTCGAACTTGTCGATCGTCGGATAGTCGCCGTGTCCGTTGCCCTGCCAGGTGCCGAGCATCCACGCGCAGGGTCCGGCGTCGGGGTGAAGGTTCTCCGGAAGTTCGAAAGCCACACACCGAGTTTAGGCCGTACGCCGCCCGCGACCCGAAACGCTAACCGTTCCGGCCGCGCGGGAGCACGGATCGTCGCGACCGAAGGGCGCTAGTGTGCACACCATGCGAGAACTCGTGGTGAAGGTGACCATGGGCGCAGAGGCGCCCGAGCGTACGAACCAGGCCTTCACGGTCGCCTCGGCGGCCGCGACGGCCGGCGCGAAGGTGTCGCTCTGGCTCACCGGCGAGGCGACCTGGTTCGCGGTGCCCGGGCGAGCCGAGGAGTTCTCCCTGGAGAAGGCGACGCCGCTGAACGAGCTGATCGCACTGGTCATGGAGTCCGGTGAGGTGACCGTCTGCAGCCAGTGCGCCACGCGGCGCGAGCTCACCGAGGACGATCTGATCGACGGCGTAAGTATCAAGGGTGCGTTCGTGTTCGCGGAGGAGATTTTGCGCGATGGCGTGCAGGCGCTCGTCTATTAGCCGAATGCCACTGATGTAGTTCCAGGTAGCGGGCGTGTTAATCCTCTCGGAGACTCCACGAACCACCTACTTCGCCGTTAGCATTCACCCTCGTGAGCACGCAGACCCCCAGTGGCAAGTGGTGGAGCCGGGATACGGCCGCCCAGCCGGGCGACGACGAGGAGGAGGACCTGACCGCGCGCGCCGCAGAGCTCGCTCGCGCCGCAGCTGCCGCCGAGTCGCTCCGCATCTCCGCAGAGCACGCGGCCGCCGAGCAGGCGGCCGAGCGGCTGGTGGCCGAGGAGGCCGCCGCCAAGCACGCCACCGCCCGAGCGCAGGCTGACGAGACCGCCAAGCTCCACGCCGAGCTGGCCGCTGACGCCCACCAGGCGCGCGAGGTCGCGGAGAAGGCGGCCGAGGAGTACGCCCGAGCCAGGGTCGAGGCCGAGAAGCTCGCCGACACCCGTGCCAAGGAGCGCGCCGAGGCCGAGGAGATCGCGGTCGCGAAGACGAAGGAGCTGGAGGAGGCCAAGCAGCGCCACCTCGAGGCGTCCCGTGCCGCCGAGACCCAGACCAAGGCCCGCACCGAGGCCGAGGAGATCGCCCGGACCAGGGCGGAGGAGGCCGCCACCTCCGCCGAGGCCGCCAACGAGGCCCACGCGAAGGCAGCCGAGCACGCCGAGATGGCTCAGGCTGCGTTCGCCGCGCGCAGCCTCGCCGAGGCCGCCGCCGAAGAGCGTCTCGAGGAGATGGACGAGCTCCGCGACGCCCTCGCGGCAGCCGAGAAGGCGGCTCGCAAGGCCGCCGACGAAGCACGCGCGGCCCACGTGGCACGCGGCGAGGCCGAGAGCGCTGCGGAGGCTGCGTACACCGCCCGCACCGAGGCCGATACCCGCTCAGACGAGCTCGCGCGGTTGCGCACCGAGGCCGACACGGCCGCCGCCGGTCGGGCCGACGAGGCACTGGCCGCGTTCACGGCCCGCCAGGCGGCCGAGCAGGCAGCCGACGACCGCGCCAACGAGGCGGAGAAGGCGGCCGCGGCACGCATCACGGCCGAGGAGTCCGCGGTCGCGATGGCCACTCAGGCCGAGCAGGCCGAGCAGGCTCGCAAGGAGGCCGAGACCGCCGCAGAGGCTGCGTACGCCACCGCCGAGGCCGCCGAGACCGCCCGCGCCGAGGCCGAGGAAGCCGCGAAGGAGGCGTTCGAGGAGCGTCAGGCGGCCGATGCCAACGCCGAGGACCACGCGATGACCCGGGCCGCGGCCGAGGCGGCCGCCGCCGATCAGTACGCCGTAGCCGCCGAAGCGCTCGCTGCCCGCACCGAGGCCGAGGAGGCCGCGCTGCGCGCCTTCAAGGCGGCCGACGCCGCCAGCGACGCCCGGCTGGAGGCCGAGAAGAGCGCGAAGCAGTACGCAGAGTTCGCTGCCGCCGCCGCGCACGAGGCCAACGAGAACGAGGACCGCTACCGCCAGCTCACCGAGCTCGCTTCGCAGGCCGAGCAGGCAGCCGAGGCCGCCAACCTGGCCAGGCTGGCTGCCGACCAGCGCGCCTCCGAGCACGCCGATCTCGCCGTGCAGGCGCTGGAGGGCCGGCGCGCCGCCGAGCGCGCCGCTACCGACGCCAACGAGGGCCGCCGTGCGGCGGAGCGCGCGCTGCGTACGGCCCACGAGTCGATGACCGAGGTCGTCACCGAGCAGACCCGCGAGCGTGAAGAGGCCGAGCGCCGGATGACGGAGATGATGAACCGTCTCACCGACGTCCAGGAGCAGGCCGCCGACGCCGTACGCCTACGCACCGAAGCCGAGGAGGTCGCCGGCCAGAAGGCCATCGACCGTCAGGCCGTCGAGGCATCGATCCTGCACAACACCGAGCTCGTCGAGCGGGCCATCGTCGACCGGCAGGTCGCCGAGCGCCGCAGCGCCCAGCTCGCCAAGCAGCTCGCCGACCTCCGCGAGGCCGTCATGCTCGCGGTCAAGGGCGGCAGCACCAACAAGCGCGCGATGCAGGCCCTCGAGCTCACCCTCGCCGCGACCCCGGACCCGCCGGAGGCGAAGCTCCCGGTGCCCGATGCTCCCGACCAGTCGATGGTCGAGGCCGTCTCCCCGATCAAGCCCGTCTCTCCGATCAAGCCGGTCACGGCGGTCAAGCCCGTCGCGCCTGTTGCGTCGGCCGAACCCGCCGAGACCAACGCACCCGCGCCGGCCGCCTCATCGGCCGCGCCCACCGCTGGTCCTCCGACCGCGCCGGTGACGCTGCCCGAGCGGCCGACCGGAAACAAGAAGTCGGCAGCCAAGAAGTCGGCAGCCAAGGACCCGCTCTCGGACCCGATCGACATGCCCGACACCCCCAGCGATGCCCTCCCGCACCGCTCGAGCGGCTGGCTGGCGGCGGTCAAGCTGGCCGAGTCCGGCAAGTTCCCGGGCGCCAAGGTCTCCGGGAACAACAAGATCCCCGGCGCCGATACGCCCGCGGCCGGCACCACCCTGCCCGAGGCCGACGAGCCCGGCGGCGAGAAGGTGGGCGGGAAGAAGCTCACCGTCCGCACCTTCAAGCCCGAGGACGGCTCGCTCATGACCGAGAGCACCGTCACGGTCACCGAGGAGGGTGTGCTCGACGTCCGCAAGGACGAGCAGACCCACACCTACGACCTCTACGACACCCACACCGACATCACCATCAAGGGTGAGCCGGCCACCGACGAGTGGGTCGTCGAGTTCAACACCGACGAGGCCGGTGCGGTCAAGGTCGACAAGTCCATGGTCGACCCCGAGGCGTTCCAGCGCGAGCTCTTCCGCTGGCGCCCCGACATGACCGGCTGAGCGCCGTCCTAGCACGCATCCGGCGGCGTTCTCGTCGGTCGACGGCCAACACCGGGCCGCCTCCCTCCTCGGCCTTGCCGGCTACGCACTAGGACGGCGCTCGGTCCTCATAGGTTCTCTTTGACCACCTGAGCGAGCTCGAGGACGGCGGCGCGGGCGGTACGTCCCGCGCCGACCACGTTCAGGAACCCGTGGATCTGGTCCTCGTAGCGCTTGTGGGTGACCTTCACCCCGGCCGCCTCGAGCTTGGCGGCGTACGCCTCGCCCTCATCGCGCAGCGGGTCGAACCCCGCGGTCGCGACGTACGCGGGCGCGATCCCGGTCGTCGGGATCTCGGCGTGCAGCGGGGCGTGGCGCGGGTCGCGCCTGTCGATGCCCGCGGGCAGGTAGTTGTCGGTGGCGGCGGCGATGAAGCTCGAGGTCAGGTAGAAGCCCTCGCTGAGATCTTCGCGGCTGCGGGTCGATGCGTCCGACTGCGTGACGGGGTAGATGAGCAGCTGAAAGGCGCAGGCCTCGCCGACCGCGAGCGCGACCTCGGCGGCCAGGTTGCCGCCGGCCGAGTCACCGCCGACGCCGATCCGGGACGGGTCCGCACCGAGCTCGGCCGCGTGCTCGACCGCCCACCGGAACGCCGCGATCGAGTCGTCGTACGCCGCCGGGAACGGTGCCTCAGGAGCCAGCCGATAGTCGATCGAGAGCACCTTGACCCCCGACTCGCCGGCCAGCAGCCGGCAGGGAGCGTCGTGGCTGTCCAGGTCGCCGAAGATGAAGCCGCCGCCGTGCACGAAGACCAGCAGCGGAGCGTCGCCCGAGGACCCCTCCGGGCTGTAGAGCCGCGCCTTGAGACCCGCGACCCAGAGCTCGCGCACCGACCCGATCTCCTGGCGCCCGCCACCGAGCTGCGACTGCCGCAGCAACGCCACCCGCCCCTTCGGGATCGGCAGCGTCGACGGGTCCGGTTCGCCGGACACCTTCATCAGCGCGAGCATGAGCTGGGTGTCCACCGCGAGCGTCTGCCCGTCGTACGTCACCGGCTTCCCGACGATCCGCCGCTGCACCGCGGCCGGGAGGTTCAGCGCCGTCGTGAACGCGGTCCTCTTCACCGGGAGCAGCATCGGATCGATCAGGGACGAGGCGCGAGCGAGAATCGACATGCGCTCAAACTACCCGTTACCAGAGACATCGTGTAACAGGTAGTTCACCAGACGAGCGTGGCGAGGAGCACTCCGCTGTTCGGATCAGGTCTCCCCCATGGACACATGGTTGCGTCACACTAGCCTCATGAGTCTCGACCCGCAGGCCCCCACGCGCTCGACGGAGGACACGGTCAGCCTGACCGCGGTCCCCGACCAGCCCTTCGACGTCGAGCCCGAGTACATCCCCGATCACGAGGCGCTGGCCGAGGTCGAGAAGTACGAGGACCGCTTCCTGGACCGCGAGCTGTCCTGGCTGCGGTTCAACGAGCGGGTGCTGGAGCTGGCCGAGGACGAGACGCTCCCCCTGCTGGAGCGCGTACGCTTCCTGGCGATCTTCACCTCCAACCTGGACGAGTTCTTCATGGTTCGGGTCGCCGGCCTGAAGCGGAGGATCGCGGCGGGCGTTGCGGTGCGAGCGGCGTCGGGGCTGATGCCTCGCGAGGTCCTCGAGGTGCTCTGGCGTACGACCCGCGAGCTCTCCGAGCGGCACGCCCAGATCTTCCGCGACCAGATCAAGCCGGCGCTCGTCGAGCAGGGCATCCAGCTGCTGCACTGGGAGGATCTCTCCCCCGAGGAGATCAAGGCCTGCAAGAAGCTCTTCAAGGAGCGGGTCTACCCGGTGCTCACCCCGCTCGCGGTGGATCCGGCCCACCCGTTCCCCTACATCTCCGGCCTCTCGCTCAACCTCGCCGTCCGCCTCAGAGACCCGAAGACCAAGAAGAAGCACTTCGCCCGGGTGAAGGTCCCGCCGATCTTCAGCCGGTTCGTGCCGCTGGGCAACGACCGCTTCCTGCCGCTCGAGGAGGTCATGGCCGAGCGGCTGCACAAGCTCTTCCCGGGCATGGAGATCATCGAGGTGCACACCTTCCGGGTCACCCGCAACGAGGACCTCGAGGTCGAGGAGGACGACACCGAGAACCTCCTCACCGCCCTGGAGAAGGAGCTCCTCAGGAGGCGGTTCGGCCCGCCCGTACGCCTCGAGGTGCAGGAGTCGATGACCGACTCGACGCTCGACCTGCTGGTCTCCGAGCTCGGCATCTCCGACAAGGAGGTCTTCCGGCTGCCCGGCCCGCTCGACCTGCGCGGCCTGCACGGCATCGCCGACATCGACCGCGAGCAGCTGAAGTACCCCGCCTTCGTCCCGAGCACCCACCCGGCTCTCGCGCCGGTCGAGTCGGCCGCGCCCGTCGACGTCTTCAAGGCCGCCCGGCGCGGCGACATCCTCCTCCAGCACCCCTACGACTCGTTCGCGACCAGCGTGCAGCGCTTCATCGAGCAGGCTGCCGCCGACCCGCGCGTGCTGGCGATCAAGCAGACCCTCTACCGCACCTCGGGCGACTCCCCCATCATCGATGCCCTGATCGACGCCGCCGAGGCGGGCAAGCAGGTCCTGGTGCTGGTCGAGATCAAGGCGCGCTTCGACGAGCAGGCCAACATCCGCTGGGCCCGCAAGCTGGAGCAGGCCGGCTGCCACGTGGTCTACGGCCTGGTCGGCCTCAAGACCCACTGCAAGCTGGCGATGGTGGTCCGCGAGGAGCCCGACGGGTCGATCCGCCGCTACACCCACATCGGCACCGGCAACTACAACCCCAAGACCTCCCGGCTGTACGAGGACATGGGGCTGATCACGACCAACGAGGGCATCGGCGAGGACGTCGCCCACCTGTTCAACAACCTCTCCGGCTGGAGCCGCGAGGCGACCTACGAACAGCTGCTCGTCGCCCCCGGCAACGTACGCCGCGGGCTGATCGAACAGATCCACGCCGAGATCGCCCACCACCTGGCGGGAAGTCCGGCCCGGATCCGGCTGAAGGCCAACTCCGTCGTCGACGAGGCGATCATCGACGCGCTCTACCTGGCCTCCCAGGCCGGCGTGCCCGTGCAGCTCCTGGTCCGCGGCATCTGCGCGCTCCGGCCCGGCGTACCGGGTCTCAGCGAGACCATCGAGGTGCGCTCGATCCTCGGCCGTTTCCTCGAGCACTCGCGGATCTTCTGGTTCGAGAACGGGGCACCCGATGACGGCGACGGCCCGGCGGCCTGGATCGGGTCGGCCGACATGATGCACCGCAACCTGGACCGGAGGGTCGAGGCCCTCGTACGTCTCCCCACTCCCGAGCTGGTGGCCGATGCCGGGGCGCTGTTCGACCTCGCGTTCGAGCCGACCACCGACGCCTGGGTGCTCGGACCCGACGGGACCTGGACGCGCAACCACGCACCCAACCACCTTCAGTCCGCGTTGATCGCCCGACAGCGGCAGCGCAGGCGCGCCTCGACGAACTGAACACGCCCCTGACTTTCGCCGTGTCAAGCAGACTCGCCTACCATAGGGCGGCAGTCTGCCTAGTGATGCCCAGGAGCCCCCGTGCGTTTCCGTATCCGACCGGTCGACACGTCGTTCTACGACCTGTTCGCCCAGTCCGCCAACCACCTCGTCAACGGCGTCTCGCTGTTGGCCGAGATGCTGAGTGAATCCGCTGATCGCGAGGACGTCGCGCGGCGGATGCGCGACGCGGAGCACGCCGCCGATGAGTCGACCCACGAGATCGTCAAGAAGGTCAACTCGACCTTCGTCACGCCGTTCGACCGCGAGGACATCTATGCCCTCGGCTCCGGTCTCGACGACGTGATGGACTCGATGGACGAGGTCGTCGACCAGATCTTCGTCTACGGGGTCAACGTGCTGCCCCCCGAGCTCTCCGACCAGGTCACCGTGCTCCAGCGCTGTGCCGAGCTCACCGCCGCGGCGATGCCCAACCTGCGCTCCATGAAGGAGCTCTCCGAATACTGGATCGAGATCAACCGTCTCGAGAACCAGGGCGACAAGAACCACCGGCGCATCCTCGCCAAGCTCTTCTCAGGTGAGTACGACGCGATGGAGGTCCTCAAGCTGAAGGATGTCGTCGAGTCCCTCGAGGATGCGATCGACGGGTTCGAGAAGGTCGCGAACACCGTCGAGCAGATCGCCGTCAAGGAATCCTGACACCGTGGAACTAGCCATCGTCATCGCGGTGGTCGTTGTCGCTCTCGTCTTCGACTACACCAACGGCTTCCACGACGCCGCCAACGCCATCGCGACCTCCGTGTCCACACGCGCGCTCACGCCGCGGATCGCCCTGCTGCTCGCAGCGGTGATGAACTTCGTGGGCGCCTTCCTGGGCCAGAAAGTCGCCCACACCGTCTCCGACACCATCACTCCACCATCGGGTGCACATGGTCTGACGGTCGTGATGGCCGGTCTGCTCGGTGCGATCGCCTGGAACCTGATCACCTGGTACTTCGGCCTTCCGTCGTCCTCGTCGCATGCCCTCATCGGCGGCCTGGCCGGCTCGGCCATCGCCGCCGGCGCCTTCGTCAACTGGTGGACGGTGCTGGAGAAGGTCGTCATCCCGATGTTCATCTCCCCGCTGGTCGCCTTCGGCCTCGGCTTCGGCGTGATGCTCGCGATCATGTGGATCTTCCGCCGCACCAACCAGCACCGGGCCCAGCGGGGCTTCCGGATCGCCCAGACGATCTCGGCCGCCGCCATGGCTCTCGGTCACGGCCTGCAGGACGCCCAGAAGACGATGGGCGTCATCTTCCTCGCCCTGGTCACCGGTGGTTTCCTCTCGGCCGACGCCGATCTCCCGTTCTGGGTGATCGCCGCAGCCGCGACCGCGATCTCCCTCGGCACCATGTCCGGCGGCTGGCGCATCATGCGCACCCTCGGCCGCCGCATCATCCACCTGGACCCGTCCCGCGGCTTCGCCGCCGAGTCGGTCGCCGCCTCGGTGCTCTACTCCACGGCGTACATCTGGGAGGCCCCGATCTCCACCACCCACACGATCACCTCGGCGATCATGGGCGTCGGCGCGACCAAGCGTTTCTCCGCTGTCCGCTGGGGTGTCGCGAAGTCGATCCTCGTGGCCTGGGTTGTCACCTTCCCCGCGGCCGGTGGTGTCGCAGCCCTGACCTACCTGCTCTGCCACTTCGTCTTCCAGCTGCCGTAGAGGACAACACGCCGAGTCGGCGCATCCGACCCCTCTCGCTCGCTCGCTTCGCGAGGCACGGGGTCAGATGCGCCGACTCGGCTTCACCAGATTTAGCCGAAGCGGCCGGAGATGTACGCCTCGGTGTCGGCGTTGTCGGGCTTGGTGAACATCTGCTTGGTGGGGTTGAACTCCACCAGGTGACCCGGCTGGCCGGCGGCCTTCAGGTTGAAGAAGCCGGTGTCGTCGGAGACACGGGCGGCCTGCTGCATGTTGTGGGTGACGATCACGATCGTGTAGTCGGACTTCAGCTCGTGGATGAGGTCCTCGATCGCGGCCGTGGAGATCGGGTCCAGGGCCGAGCACGGCTCGTCCATGAGGAGCACCTCGGGCTGGACCGCGATCGCTCGGGCGATGCAGAGCCGCTGCTGCTGACCACCGGAGAGGCCCATGCCGGGCTTGCTGAGCCGGTCCTTGACCTCGTTCCACAGGTTGGCGCCGCGCAGCGCGCCCTCCACGATCGAGTCGGCCTCGGACTTCTTGATCCGCTTGGAGTTGAGCTTGTTGCCGGCGAGCACGTTGTCGTAGATCGACATCGTCGGGAACGGGTTGGGCCGCTGGAAGACCATGCCGACCTTGCGGCGTACGGCCACGGGGTCGACGTTCGGCCCGTAGATGTCCTGGCCGGCGATCGAGATCTTCCCCTCGACGTAGGCGCCGGGGATGACCTCGTGCATCCGGTTGAGGGTGCGCAGGAAGGTCGACTTGCCGCAGCCGGAGGGCCCGATGAAGGCGGTCACCGACTTCGGCTTGACGGACATGGTGACGTCCTCGACGGCCTTGAAGTCGCCGTAGAAGATGCTGGCGTCCTTGACGTGAATGGACATGTGTTTCTCCTAGCGCCCGGTCTTGGGGGCGAAGATCGTGCCGACGATACGGGCGATGAGGTTGAGGACCATGACGAGGATGAAGAGCACCAGTGCTCCACCCCAGGCGTACTCGACGCCCTTCGCGGTGGCCTCGGACAGCTGGGTGTAGATGAAGACCGGCACGGTCATCATCGGGCTGTCGTCGAAGGCGTTGCCGTTCATGTTCGGGTTGAATCCCGAGGCGACCAGCAGCGGCGCCGTCTCGCCGATCACTCGCGAGATCGCGAGCACGACGCCGGTGACGATGCCGCCGATGGCGGTCGGGAGCACCATCCGGGTGATGGTGCGCCACTTCGGCACCCCGAGGGCGTACGCCGCTTCCCGCAGGTCGTCGGGGACCAGCTTCAGCATCTCCTCGGTCGAGCGGACGACGGTCGGGATCATCAGCAGCGAGAGCGCGACACCACCGCCGAAGCCGAAGCGCGTGCCCGGGCCGATGATCAGCGTGAACAGCGCGAAGGCGAACAGGCCGGCCACGATCGACGGGATGCCGGTCATGACGTCGACCAGGAACGTGATCGACTTGGCGAGGCGGTTGCCCTTGCCGTACTCGATCAGGTAGATCGCGGTCATGATGCCGATCGGGATCGAGATCACCGCGGCGATGCCGGTGACGATCAAGGTGCCGATCAGCGCATGGTAGAGACCGCCCTGGTCGTCGCCGACGACCGAGCGCATCGAGTAGGTGAGGAACTCCGGGCTGATGGTCGCGGCGCCGCGGACGATGACCATGTAGATCAGCCAGATCAGCGGGATGACCGCGATCCCGACGGCGGACCACACCAGCCCGGTGACGAGCTTGTCGGTCGCCGATCGCTTGTTCTCCACGAGCAGCGCCCACAGCGGATAGCCGATGAGGAACCCGAGCAGGCCGATGACGACGGCTCCGACGAGGCTCACGCCGAGCACCAGGGCCAGGCCGCCGAGGGCGACGGCGGCGACGCCGACCAGCCACTGCGCACCGCGCGGAAGCGTGGCGTGGGACAGCTTGTTCTCCTGCTGGATCGGATCCTTGACAGGGTCGTTGGTGCTCACTTGGCCCTCCCTCGGGCGACGATCCAGCGGGCGAGCGCGTTGACCACGAAGGTGAAGGCGAACAGCACGAGGCCGGTCGCGATCAGCACGGCGAGCCGGTCGGGCGTGCTCTCCTTGTAGCCCTGAGCGATGTGCGCCGCGATGGTCTGCGGGTTGTTGGTGCCGACGATGAACAGCGAGATGACGACCTTCGGCGAGGCGATCATCGCGATCGCCATCGTCTCGCCCAGAGCACGACCGAGGCCGAGCATGACCGCGGAGACCATGCCGGAGCGGGCGTACGGGAAGACCGCGTAGCGGATCATCTCCCAGCGGGTCGCACCCAGCGCCAACGCCGCCTCCTCGTGCAGCCGCGGAGTCTGTGCGAAGACCTCACGGCAGATCGAGGTGATGATCGGCAGGATCATCACGGCCAGCACGATCGAGGCGGTGAAGAGCGTACGGCCGTTGCCGGAGGGCTGGCCGCTGAAGAACGGCAGCCAGCCGAGGTTGGTCGCGAGCCAGGAGTGCGCCGGCACCAGGTACGGGCCGAGCGCCACCGCGCCCCACAGGCCGAAGACGACCGACGGCACCGCGGCGAGCAGGTCGATGACGTACGCCACGGGGGTCGCGATCCGGCGGGGAGCGTAGTGGCTGATGAAGAGCGCGATCGCCACGGAGAAGGGCACTGCGATGATCAGCGCCAGGATGGCGGCGTACATCGTCGCGTACAGCAACGGCACGACCAGGCCCAGGAACGAGCCCTGGCCGGCGTAGTGCGTCGCGTCCACGTTGAAGCCCGGGATGCCCTCGATACCCAGGAAGATGAAGACGGCTGCCAGTGCCACCAGGATCAGGGAGGCGGCGGTTACGGCGAGCCCACGGAAGGCGACATCGCCCCCCGAGCCACGGCCGGTCAGGTCCGTCTTCGGGTCAACGCCAGGGTCGGCGCCGGGGTCAGCGGCGACAGTCACAAGGCATTCCTCGACTTTCTAGTTTCGGTTCTCAAGACAGCCGTACGGGCGGCGGCCGCAGCCACCGCCCGAACGGCGATCAGATCAGACGTGCCGGCACTTACTTGATGCCGCCGACGAGCTCGAGCGCCTTGTCGGCGATCTTGCGGTCGAGCGGCGCGGAGCCGGCCTCCTCCGAGGCGGCCTCCTGGCCCTCCTCGGAGAGGATGTACTCCAGGAAGCCCTTCACGTTGGCCGCGTCCTCGGCGTTCTCGTAGGTCGGGCAGGCCAGCAGGTAGGAGACCAGCACGACCGGGTAGACGCCGGCCTCGGTGGTCGTACGGGCGACCTCGACGGCCATGTCGTTGTCGCTGGTGCCCACCGACTTCGAGGCGGCCAGGATCTTCGAGGCGGCCTCGGCGCTCGGCGCGACGAAGTCCTCGCCGACCTTGACCTTGACGGTGGTGAGGTCGTTCTCACGCGCCGCGGACTCGTCCATGAAGCCGATGTAGCCGGCTCCCTGCATGGCGGTCACGACACCGGAGGTGCCGTCGCCGCCCTCGCCGCCCTTGATCGAGGCGGGCCACTCACCGGACGGCTCCTCGGCCCAGCCACCGGCTGCGGCGAGGTACTCGGTGAAGTTCTCCTGGGTGCCCGAGTCGTCGGAGCGGTGGACCGGGGTGATCGCGGTGTCCGGAAGCTTCGCGTCCGGGTTGGTCGCGACGATCGCCGGGTCGTTCCACTTGGTGATCTTGCCCGAGAAGATGCCGGCGAGCGTCTTGCCGTCGAGGTTGAGCTCGTCAACACCCTCGACGTTGAAGACGACCGCGATCGGCGAGACGTAGCCGGGGACCTGGATCGGGTCGGCGCCGCACTGCTCCTTGGCCTTGGTCAGCTCGCCCTCGTCGTCGTTGAGAGCGGAGTCGGTGCCGGCGAAGAGGTAGCCGCCGGTGACGAAGCCCTCACGGCCCGAGCCCGAGCCGACCGGCTCGTAGACGACGCTGAGGTCGGGGTTCGCGTCCTGGATGCCGGCGACCCATGCCGCCTGGCCCTTTTCCTGCGAGGAGGCGCCGCCACCCTTGATGGTGCCCGAGAGGCCTTCCCCTTCGCTGCCGCTGCCCGTGGGCTCGTTAGCAGCGCCGCAGGCGCTGATCGCGAGAGCAAGGGTCGCAGCCGTGATGGCCGGGACGAATGCCCGGCGCAGCGAGGTGGTGTTCACGCAAGTCTCCTGATGATGCAGTCGATTCGGAGTTGTCGCGACGACGGTAAGGAGCCGAAGTGGACGGGAAACTCGGCGTAGGTGAACACAGGCTGAACGAGGAAAACAATGTCGATGGCAGATCAGTGTCAGTTCCGGGCACAGGAGATGAACAGGTCGTCCTCAAGCCTCTGTCAGGCCTGAAATGCTTCAACAGCTTGCACTTCACCTTCATGCACATGCAGCACCATCAGCTCACCTTTGTCCAGCTTCGGGTCGCGCACATCCAGGCCGGCGAAGACCCTGGGCAGCACCGGACGGTGAGTGCAGACGACCGTCGGAACAGTCAGCTCACGCAGCGTCTCCGCGGCCAGGGCGGACACGCTACCTTCCTCTCCGCCGTCCTCGCTCAGCCGTCTCACCTGCTCCGGCTCGAGGCCGGCGAGACCCGCGTACGGGGCGACCGTCTGCGTGCAGCGAACGCTCGTCGAGGTGACGACCCGACGGATGTCGTACGCCATCAGCAGCCCGGCCAGGGTGACCGACTGCGCGCGCCCGGTGTCGTCGAGCGGCCTCTCCTGGTCGTCACGGGTCCAGGCCGAACGGCCCACGGCCGACGCGTGACGGAGGACGACGAGCGGCGTGCTGGGATGGCGTACGTCCTCGGCCTCCCGCAGCGTCGCACGGTCGTGCGGGTAGGTGAGCCGCTGGCGCGCCTCGTCCAGCGGCAGCCATTCGACGTCGTCGATCTCGTCGTTGACCGGGTAGCCGTCGACATCGTCCTCGGCACCGGCCGCGGTCCGGCCCACCCAGTAGTGGACCACCTTCTGACCGGCATCGACCGGGTAGCGCTGCGGACCGAGCGGGCGCCCGAGAGCGACCCGCAGGCCAGTCTCCTCGCGCACCTCGCGGATCGCGGCCACCGGCACGGGCTCACCAGGGTCGACCTTGCCCTTGGGGAAGGACCAGTCGTCGTACTTGGGTCGGTGGACCAGTGCCACCTCGGTCAGGTCGTGGTGCTCGCGAAAGACCACTACGCCGGCGGCCGGGATCTCGGGCATGACGACAGAGTATGGGGACCGGGTGAATGGAAAGTGTCTGCCGACCGGGACGGCACCAGGGTCTGGCTCGGGTATGTCAGGCGGCGAGCGGTTTCGTCTAAGGTTCGTCGGGATGCTCCGCACCCCTCAGTTTCTCGACCGCCCCAGAACGTGGGCCGGTCGCACATCCCGAGTCGTACGCGCCCATCCCCTGGTGACAGTGGTGGTGGGCGTGGTCGTGGTTACGCTCGTCGTCCTCCTGGCCCGAGCATGGGTGACCCGTGGCGGCGACCTGGACGAGGCGCTGCGGCTGGCTCCGGCCGAGGCGACGAGGGTCTCGTTCACCGACTGGGAGGGCATCCGCGAGAGCGTCGGTGCCGACCTCGACGCCGACTCCTCGCCGGAGGAGGTCCACGAGATGATCGACGAGGCCTACACGAACGACCTCACCGCCACCTCGGTGCTGCCCGACGCCTCCGGGCTGCTGCAGCAGCACTTCGGCTGGTCACCGGCGACCTTGGACTGGGAGCTCTACACCCAGTCGACCGAGGGTGCCCTGACGATGGCGCACCTCGAGGACATGGACGCCGACCACCTCGTCGAGCAGCTCACCTCGATGGGTTTCGCGGCTCCTGAGGACGACCCCGCCGACGGTGGCGTCTGGGACGGCACCCTGGTCCCGTTCGGATCGTTCACCGACTCCGGCGTCGACTCGCAGATCACCCCGCAGATCACCTACATCGCGTTCCTTCCCGAGCGCGACCTGATCCTGGCCTCCGACGGCCGGCGCTACCTCAGCGACCAGGTCGAGGCCCTCGGCGAGGACGACCTGCACGAGCCGATGACTGCCGCGGCCGACAGGCTCGACGACCCGCTCTCGGCGTTCGTCTACGACGGCGACTTCACGTGCAGCGAGATCGGGCTCGGAGGCGCCTCGAGCGCCGACCAGGACCAGGCCGACGGCCTCGTGGACGCCGCGGGCGACATCAACCCGGTCGCGGGTTTCGCCATCGCCGCCGAGCCGAGTGGTGGCGTACGTGTCGCGATGTCGTTCGAGGACCACGACCAGGCACGTACGAATGCCGACACCCGGGCCAAGCTCGCCGTCGGCCCCGCTCCGGGACAGGGCGGCACGTTCGACGAACGGTTCAAGCTCGGCAAGGTGGCGGCCGATGACGAGGTGGTCACCATGCAGCTGCAGCCGAAGAACGACTCGGCCGTGCTCTCCGACCTGGCGAACGGTCCGCTGCTCTTCGCGACCTGCTGACCCGTTCCGTCCGGCTGAGGGTCCCGCTCAGGGGACGATGCCGAGGATCCGGTCGATCTCGTCCTGGGAGAGATGATCCTCGGACTCGCTGGCGGCGACGATGAGGTTGGTGGTGAGCTCCACCTCGAGGAGCAGCTCTGGATCCTCCAGCGTCACATCGAACTGGTCAGCCACGCTCGTCGCCTCCTCACGTCACCTTGAAAGGTCGTCTTCACATCATCGCCCAGTCTTGGTGGATCCGCGCGCTGATCGGCGAAGAACCATCAAAAGTTGTCACATCAAGCGTGACACAGAAGCCTGAGAGGGCCCCAATCAGACAACGAGGCCCCAGCCGTTCGGCTGGGGCCTCGTCGCAGATGATCAGTGTCGACAGGTGTCGAACCCGAGATCGTCTTAGCTACTCATAGAGCCGTGTTTCAGAGAGGGCGAACGTTCTCCGCCTGCGGACCCTTCGGGCCCTGGGTGACGTCGAACTCGACCTTCTGGTTCTCGTCCAGCGACTTGTAGCCGTTGGTCTGAATCGCAGAGTAGTGCACGAAGACGTCGTCGCCGCCGTCCTCCTGCGCAATGAAGCCGAAGCCCTTCTCGGCGTTGAACCACTTAACGGTGCCCTGAGCCATGTGCTCGTTACTCCTTAGTCGGGGCGAGAGACCGCCAGGTTCGGCGGCCCCACATCAGATGCGGGTGACACGTCGCTCCGACCTGTGTTCCCGGGCCGGGGCCCGGCGGGCACAGAGCAGAAACGCCGTTGGATCACAAACTCCGCAGGCGTCAGACCTCTGGAACTTGCACCTGTTGCGGGAGTGACATTAGCAACTCGTGAGCCTGTGCGAACCCCCTTGGGCGATGGTTTTGTACGAGGCGCCGTGAAGGTTCAGCAACGGAGGGGTGAAACGAGCGAATTGCTGGCTTTCCGTCTTCCGCTCTGATAAAGGGTCCTCGGGCCGAGATCTACGGCCAGGCGTACGTCCCGACTCGATCGAGACCGCTGGTCGGCCGGCTGACTCACCGGGCGGCCCAGAAGCCGCAGCGATGCTCGGCGGCGTACGCCGTGGGCCGGATGTCATCTGCCGAGATACCGATGACCGGACCACGGGGCCCGAAGGCCGGCCATGCCGGGCGACCGGGGCCGTCCGGGCTGCCGGCATGGGCGAAGGCGGACCAGTAGCTGACCATCGTCTCGCTCAGCCGCTGCTGTGCCTCGGTCAGCGGAGGGTACTGACTGTTGGCGATCGAGGTGTCGAACAGGAACTGCAGCTCCCAACCGTGGAAGGCGCCGAATGGCCGTCCGCCGATGGGCGATGCTTCCTCGCGGAACTCGTAGGCGTACACGGGGTTGTGCCGACGAGCCGCTCGGGCGGTGTCGAGGGTCGGGCACGCGTAGTTGCGATCGGTGAGAACCGCGGCCAGCGCGAGCGCCGGACTGTCGAAGGCAGCGGCGGGGTATTCAGCCAGGACCGCGTCGGAGTCCGCTCCGAGCAACGAATCCAGCATGGACGCGTAACCCTCCACGGTCAGGTCGGCGAGCCCACCGAGCACCGGCCCGCGAGCCTCGTGCCGGTTGCTCCCGAGCAGCAGCGGGACGTCGGCCGTGAGACCGCGGCGGAGAGCCGTGGCGGGCTGCCACGGTAGATAGGGGGTCCCGGCAACAGGCCCCCAGGCGGCGTCACGACGGTCGCCGAGCTGGTGGCCCACGTCGTCGAGGACGGCGAGCAGCCCCTCGACCGGAGCCTCACGCAGGCACGCCCTGATCTCGCGGTGGGTGCCGGCATCGGCGCAGCCGAGCTCCTCGGTCGCCCGGGCGCCGTTCGCGTCGGCGTTCGCCTTCGTCTTGACCTCGGTCGTGCAGGCGCCGCTCTGAGTGATCGCACGATGGAACAGGCCACGCGAACCGGGTGATGCGAGGTGGGTGCAGACGCTGCGCGCGCCCGCGGACTGTCCGGCCAGCGTCACGTTGTGCGGGTCGCCGCCGAAGCCGGAGATGTTGCGTCTCACCCAGCGCAGCGCCGCGGCCTGGTCGAGCAGTCCGTAGTTGCCGGAGACCGTGCCCTCGGCGTCGAGTGCGGTGCTGGAGAGAAAGCCGAGCGCACCGAGCCGGTAGTTCACCGTCACCACGACGGCCTCTCCGTCCGCCGCGAGTCTCGACCCGTCGTACTCCGACGCGGCGCCCTTCGTCAGCTCGCCGCCGTGCAGCCACACGATGACGGGAAGCGGGCGCTGATCGCGGATGCGCAGCGGACGGACGACATCGACGGTGAGGCAGTCCTCGCTGCCCACCACCTCCTCGCTGCTCCCGACATACCTGAGCTGCGGGCACGGAGTCGACCGATCGGTCGCGTCGCGGACACCTCTCCACCGCTCAGGCGCCGCGGGCGGACGCCAGCGCCGATCGCCGACCGGCGGTGCTGCGTACGGGATCCCGGCGAAGGCCGTGTGGTCATCGCCGACCTGTCCGCGGACCCAGCCCGAGTCCACCCGCACCAGGCTCGAGGTGTCGGCAGTGGCGGGTGGGCTCGGAAGTCCGACGACGGCGGCAGGGACGACAGCGACGACCGCGAGGCCGGCGAAAAGGGCACAGAGGAGCTTTCGTGCGGTCATGGTCACCAGCCTTCGCCGTACGGCACGAAGACGCATACGGCGAGCGGCGCGATCTCTCTACGTCGAGTTGCGTACGACGCGACCTCGAGTGAACGCCCGAGGCCACCGCCCCGCCACTCGAACCCAGGGCCCCATCGGCGAGCCGAGGACGAGCGGGTTATTGCCGAGCCGGCCGGCTGGCCAGAACCTCGAATGTGCCGACGACGGTGCGGAGCCGCTGCGTACGTTCGGGCGGCTCGAACCCGGCCTCCTCGATGAGCCGAGGAAGCAGCCCACGCCTGTTGTCCTCGGTGTTCTCGAAACCGTCGAGACACTGCAGAGCGAAGAAGGCCGCACGCATCCCGGGGCCGTGCGGCGGCCCCCAGTCGGCGACGAGCAGCAGGCCGCCCGGGCGAAGCACACGGTGCGCTTCCGCCAGTGCCGCGCGCTTGACGCGTCGGGGAAGGTGGTGGAACACCAGACTCGACACCACGACATCGGCCTCGGCGTCGCCCAGGGGCAGCTCGTCGGCGAGACCCTCGTGCCACTCGACCCGGGCAGCGCCGGACTTTCGCTGGGCATGGTCCAGGATCTTCCGGTCACCGTCGACGCCCACAACTCGCGCGCCGGTCTCCTCGGCGAGCGGGATCGTCAGCGTGCCGGTGCCGCAGCCCACGTCGACGACGACGCGTGGCTCTTCGTCGAGGATCCGCTGGATCAGGCGCGGGCGCCATCGGCGCTCCCGCATCGTGAGCCGCACGCCGAGGTCGTAGAACCTGGTCAGTGACTCGATGCCGGCTGCGGGGACGTAGCGCTCGTCGTTCATCTCATCCGCACCTATCGCCTGAAGGTGACGACCATGATCTCTCGCGGGAGGCCCGGAACCTCCAACCGATGTTCCTCGGGTGGAGGTTCCGGCCCGTGCGAGCGGTAGGCCGTGTCGGGCTCGAACCGACGACCCATGGATTAAAAGTCCACTGCTCTACCAACTGAGCTAACGGCCCGGGGACAGTCTGCCGTACGTGGCGGCCCCGACGCCAAAGCGGTCCGGCTGTGCCGTTCATGTGGGCGCGTTCACCTGATCCCGTTCACCTGATCCCGTTCACCTGGTCCCGTTCACCTGGGCCCGTGCCCGCCCTTGCGACGTCCGATGATCTGGGCGCATCGGTCGGCAGCGGCCGGGCCGGTCAGCGCATGCTCGAGCAGGAGCTGGGTCCATTGCTCGTATCGATCGACCGCGACGGGGTCGGCGACCTCGAGGTCGCCGGCGGTGGTCTCGACGGTGACGATCCGGTCGCGCTGGTCCCACCCGTGCTGGATCAGGAGGGGAACGCTCTCGAACGGAATGATCCCGATGGTGGCGCGAGTGGTCGTCGCCAGCCTGGCGATGTGCTCGATCTGGGCGCGCATGATGTCCGGCGAGCCGACCAGGTGACGCAGAGCGGCCTCACCGACCAGGACCGTGATCGACCGTCCGGGCTCGAAGAGGATCGCCGAGCGGCGGAGGCGTGCCGCGATCACGCTGGAGACCTCCTCGGGGCCGGCGCCATCGTTCCCTGGGCCGGCCAGAGCCAGCAGGGCCCGGGCATAGTCCGGCGTCTGCAGGAGGCCGGGGACGAAAGACGGCTGGAAGCTGACCAGGACCCGTGCGGCCGCCTCGGCGACGGCGTACGTCTCCTGGTGCTGCGCGGCATCACCCGCCGCCCGATGAGCGTCTCGAAACGCCGAGAACTCATGGCGGGCACGTTCGTGGAGCGCGATCAGCTTCTCGGCATCGGCACCGGTCGCGGCTGCCCAGGCGCGGATCTCGGACCCCGTCGGAGGCTGCCGCCCGGACTCGATCTTGGAGATCTTCGGCTGCGCCCAGCCGCTGCCGAGCGCGTCGGCGAGACCGGCACCGGTGAGGCCGGCCGAGCGACGCGCCTCCCGGAGTGCCTCGGTCAGCGCAGCACCGGCACGGCGAGTCGGATGGGGCACGAGGCGGCCTCCTTGGTCGGGATCCGGCTGGAGCACCATCGTGGCTCATGCACATGCCTCGCGTCCAGATGCGCATCATGATTGGCGTGAGTAGAATATTATGCTCTAATGGTTCGGGGTCGACGCCGACAGGAAGGTAGGGCCCTCGATGAACACCCAGCGAGCACACCCCGGACGACCGCGCCTCGTGCCGGCGACCACGACTGCCACGCCCCACGACCAGGTGCTTCACGCCGCGGCGCGACTGTTCGTGACCAAGGGCTTCGCAGCGACCTCGACACGGGAGATCGCGGAGAAGGTCGGGATCCGCCAGGCTTCGCTCTACTACCACTTCGCCGGCAAGGACGAGATCCTCGCCGAGCTGCTCCAACGGTCGGTGCGACCCACGGTCGACAAGGTCGAGCAGATCGAACGGTTGGCGGCGTCCGAGACCCACGAGACCGCGCTCTACGTGCTGGCATCGGTCGATGTCCACACCTTGGCCGAGGCACCACACAACATCGGCGTGCTCGCCACCCTTCCCGACGTGACCAGCAGCGGGGCGTACGACGCCTTTCGAAGCACCCGCGCCGAGCTCGCGGATGCCTACGGGCGCCTCGCCGCGCAGGTGGCCGGCCCCGGCATCGCCGACGGGCCCGAGCCGAGACACCTCGGCGAGATGCTCATGCACCTGGTGGAGGTCGTGACCAGCCTGCGCGGCATCGGCGTCACCATCGACCACGCAACGGCCGACGCCATCGCCTCGACGTGCCTGCGGGCCTGCGGAATCTCCGACGACCGGATCGCCACTGCCGCCACGTCCGCGGCGAGGCTCGTCGGGAGGCTGCCCGACATGCCATAGAGATCGCGCGATCTCTTACTCCCGGACGGCCTCGCCATAGGCGGCCACGAACGTCTCGAGCAGCTCGAGAAACCTGTCGGACTCATCGTCAAGGGCTGCGAGCCCGTCGGCGTACGCACCCAGCGCCCGCGCCGAGGCCGCCTCATAGAGGGCAAGCCCCTCCTCGGTCGGCTCGATCAGCCGCGCCGCCTGCGTCGGCTCGGCGAACCGACGCAGGCGACCGGCCGAGAGCGCGGCGTTCACCTGGCGGTTCACGGTCGACTGCTCGAGGTTGAGGCCGTCCGCGATCTCGCGGAGGGTGCGCGGCCGACCGTCGGAGAGGAACCAGAGGAGTCGCCCGTCCGCGTGGCTGAGCGCGCTGCGGTCCTCCGCGAGGCGCCGGTGCACCTCGAGCCGCCCGACCAGAGAGGCAAGGCGGCGGTCCGCGGACAGGTCGGGACTGACCTGCGCAAAGAGCGGGTCAGTCGACGACGGCGTTGTGGACGGCATCACATCTCCAGGCATTGTGGCTCGAACCTCATGATGTGTAGCATACATACGTCAATATGTAGATTACACATCCGAGGTGTTCCTTGAGTTCCTCCCCGACCTCCGCCGGCGAGCCCGCAACGCGCTCGACCGGTGGCGCCGTGGCCGTCATCGTGGTGCTCTGCTTCGGCAGCCTCTGCGCCGCCCTGATGCAGTCGCTGGTCATCCCGATCCAGAGCGAGCTCCCCGGCCTGCTCTCCACCACGGCCAGCACCGCCTCCTGGGTGGTCACCGCCACCCTGCTCGGCGCGGGCGTGACCATGCCCGTCACCGGCCGCCTGGCGGACCTGTACGGAAAGAAGCCGGTGCTGGTGATCTCCGGCATCGTGCTGGTGATCGGCTCAGTCGTCGTCGCGCTCTCCGACGCCGTCGGCCCGGTCCTCGTCGGGCGCGTCCTCCAGGGCATGGCGATGGGCTACATCCCGGTCGCGATCAGCCTCGTCCGTGAGGTCGCTCCCGAGCACCTGCGCAACACCGCCGTCGCGGGCGTCAGCGCCACCCTCGGGGTCGGTGGCGCGCTCGGCCTGCCGCTGGCCGCCTGGATCGCCCAGGACTTCGACTGGCACATGCTCTTCTGGGTCTCCGCCGCTCTCGCCGCGATCGTCACGGCATCGACCGCGATCATCGTCCCGCACGTACGCGACGCCCACCCCGGCCGCCTCGACGTCGTCGGAGCGCTCGGGCTCGCCGCCGGCCTCGTCGGTGTCCTGGTCGGCGTCTCCAAGGGCAACGACTGGGGCTGGGGCCGGCCGGAGACGCTCGGCATGATCATCGGCGGCGTCGCGGCCCTGCTGCTCTGGGGCTGGTACGAGCTGCGCCACGAGGACCCGCTCGTCGACCTGCGCACCACCGCCCGCAAGCCCGTGCTCTTCACCAACATCGCCGCCGTCCTCATCGGCTTCGGCATGATGGCCCAGTCGATCGTCGTCCCTCAGCTGTTGCAGATGCCCGAGGCCACCGGCTACGGCCTGGGTCAGACGATCTTCCAGGCCGGCATGTGGATGGCGCCGGCAGGGCTGATGATGATGCTCTTCACCCCGGTCTCCTCACGCCTGCTGACCCGTCTCGGCGGGCGCGGCACGATGGCGATCGGCGCGGTCGTGCTGGCTGCGGGCTACGTGGTCGCGGTCTTCCTGATGGACGCCCCCTGGCAGCTCATGCTCGCCTCGTGCGTCGCCTCCGCGGGGGTCGGGATCGGGTACGCCGCCATGCCCACGCTCATCCTCAGCAACGTCCCCGCCGCCGAAGCCGCTGCGAGCGTCGGCCTGAACAGCCTGATGCGCTCGATGGGCACCACGGTCGCAGGCGCGGTCATGGCCATCGTGCTGACCAGCCGCACCACGATCCTCGCGCCGGGCGCCCCCGAGATCCCGACCGCCGGAGCGTTCCAGCTCTGCTTCGTCATCGGCGCCGCGGCGGCGGGCATCGGTGCGCTGATCACGCTCCTCATCCCTCGTCCGGGGCGCGACGTGGCCACCGACAGCGCCGACGAAGCGGTGCTCGTCGGATCGCACTGACTCGTCAGCGCGCAGATGTGACAGCGGCCCGACCAGCTCTGAGCTGGGTCGGGCCGCTGCGTACGAACGCTGTTTCGTTAAGTGGGATTCGTTCAGTGAGTTCCGGTGATGCGGTCGAGCGCGCCCGGGGTGTAGGGCGAGCTGGCCTCCAGGTAGCTGGCGAAGGCGTCGATGTCGAGGCCGCCGTAGTAGGGGTCGGTGCCCCGGGTGAAGGCCTCGAAGGCGTCGCCGCCGCCCTGCAGGAAGTTGTTGGTCACGACCCGGTAGGACGCGGCCTTGTCGATCGGCTCGCCGTCGAGCGTGACGGAGCCGTCGACGGGACCCGAGGGGCTGATCTCGTAGGAGAAGCCCTCCGAGACCTGCAGGATCTTGTGCCTTGCCGCGTTGGCGCCGGTGACCTGCTGGGTGAGCAGGTCGTAGATGTCCTGGCCGGTCATGGTCAGCGAGACCATGAAGTTGTTGAACGGCTGGACGGTGAACGCCTCGTCATAGGTGACGTCGCCGACGGGCTCGCCGTAGGGCGAGTTGGCCGCGGTCAGGTCGGCACGGATGCCGCCGGGGTTCATGAACGCGATCACCGGCACCTGCCCGTTGACGACCGTCGACTGGTCGGCGAGCTGGGCATCGGCGATCAGGTCACCGAGGGCGCTCTCACCGGCCGGGCTCTCGGTGCGGGTGACGTCGCCGGAGATCGACCCGAGGACCCGGGAGGCGATCGGCGTGACCAGCTCCTTGTAGGTGTTGATCAGCTCGGTCTGGTCCGCGGCCTTGGCGACATCGCGGGTGACGAGGAGGTTCGACCCCTTGACCGAGGAGCGGACGATGTCGCGCTTCTTGAGGTCGTACTTCAGGTTCGTCTCGGTGTAGAGACGCCCGAAGGACGACGCCGAGGTGACCAGGCGGGACTTGCCCTTCGGGTCGGGTACGTCGCAGACGTAGGGGTTGTGGGTGTGGCCGGTGACGACCATGTCGATCTCGGGATCGAGGTTCTCGGCGATCGGCACGATGGGTGAGTCGGCGATCAGCTCGCCGCCGCCCTCGCAGGTGTAGTCGTAGGAGGCGTTGACCTCATGGACGGTCCCGGTCGCGGGGTCGGTCCACTTCTCCTTCGGCAGGTTGGCACCCTCGTGGATCAGGGTGACGATCGCCTTGACGCCCTTCTTCTTCAGCTCGGGCACGAGCGCGTTCGCGGTCTCGACCTCGTCCTTGAAGGTGAGGCCCTTGACCCCCTCGGCGGTGACGATGTCCGGGGTGCCCTCCAAGGTCATGCCGATGAAGCCGATCTTGACGCCCTTGACCTTCTTGATCGCGTACGACGGCAGGATGGTCTCGCCGCTCGCGTCCTCGACCACGTTGGAGGCGAGGATGTCGAAGTCCGCACCCTCGTACTCGTGGGCGGCGCAGGAGTTCTGGTTGTCCTTGCCGTCGCCATCGTCGATGCAGCCGCCGGCGTCGATGCGCTGCAGCTCCTTGTAGCCCTCGTCGAACTCGTGGTTGCCGACCGCGGTCACGTCCAGGCCGAGCTTGTTGAGCGCCTCGATGGACGGCTCGTCGTGGAACGCCGCCGAGAGCAGCGGCGAGGCGCCGATCAGGTCGCCGGCGGCGACGGTCAGCGAACGCTTGTTTCCCTTGCGGGCGTCGGCGAGGTGGGAGGCGAGATACTCCACACCGCCCACGTCGACGGTCTCGTCGACCGGCGCGCCGGTGGCCGGGTCGATGTGGTGGCCGGTGACCAGCCGCCCGCTCGAACCCGACGGCGCCTCGAGGTTGCCGTGGAAGTCGTTGAACGAGAGCAGCTGGACATCGACCAGATGCTTCCCGTGATCGGGTCCGGCCTTGGCCGAGGCGGAGGTCGCGACCGGGGTGGCGACTGCGGCGGCCGCGAGGGCGACGGCGGCAACGGCCACAGCGGGACGGAGTCTTCGGATGTTACGAGGCATTGCTGTGCTCCCCATCTGAGTGATCGACGAAGGGAACAATGCCCCTTCAGGTTCCCCTTGGGAAGAGGTAATCGCGTTACCGCTGCTGAATCGTCATCAACCGTCAATCACCCGAAAAATTCGGTAACGTCGACCGTTCCGCCGGCCTCCTCGAACTCGTCGCGGACCGTCTCGCGCAGCTTCGGGTCGGAGAGATAGTCGGCGGCCACCCCGGCCAGGCCGTAGGCGGCGTCGACGAGCACCTCGTCGGCGTACGGCGTCACCGCGGCAGCGGCGAACTCGCGGCTGTGCAGAGAGACGTCGGGCTCGGCGATCTTGACCATCGCGTGCAGTCCGGGGATGCGGAAGGAGACGTTGCCGAAGTCGGTGGACCCGGCGAGCAGGTCCGGCACGACGCCCGGCGCCAGGACGGTGTGGTTGCGCTCCTGGTAGCGACGGTTCCACGCCTGCGCGAGCCCGCTGTTGTTGCGGATCGGCAGGTAGACCGGCGACTCGTCCCAGCTGAACTCGACGCCACAACCCGTCATCAGCGCCGCGCCCATCGCCATCTCCTCGAGCCGCTGGGAGAGGATCTTGAGCGTCTCGGGGTAGGCGGAGCGTACGTAGAACTCGATCGAGGCGTGCTCCGGGATCACGTTGGGCCGCAGGCCGCCGTCGGTGATGATCGCGTGCACCCGGTCGGTCGGCGGCATCTGCTGCCGGTTGAGCGCGACGCCGGTATAGAGCAGGTTGGCCGCGTCCAGGGCGTTGCGCCCCATGAACGGCTGGATCGAGGCGTGCGCCGGCACCCCGACGTACGTCACCTTCAGCTGGCGCCGGCCCAGGAAGACCGGCTCGGAGCTGTCGTAGGTGAACGGGTGGACCATGATCGCCGCGTCGACGCCCTCGAAGGCGCCCTGCTGCGCCATCAGCTCCTTGCCGCCGCCACCTTCCTCGGCCGGGGTGCCGAGCCAGATGACGCGGCCGCCGATGCGGTCGATCACGCTCGCGATGGCTAGGAACGCGCCCACGCCGACGGTGGCGATCAGGTTGTGACCGCAGCCGTGCCCGATGCCGGGGAGCGCGTCGTACTCGGAGAGCACCGCGATCGTCGGGCCCTCCTTCGCGCCGCCCGCCGTGGCAGAGAGCGCCGTCGGGAGGCCGTAGGCACCGCGCGCGACCTCGATGCCGTGAGCCTCGACGAACTCGGCCAGCCCGGCTGCGCTGCGATGCTCCTCGAAGCTGGTCTCCGGGTGCTCGGCGAGGTCGTGGGAGACCGCGACCAGCTCGGGCCCGAGGTCTTTGAGCTTGTCGCGGATCGCGTCCAGGATCCCCTTCGGTGCCCCCGCCGAGCTCGACTCGACCGCTCTGGTGATGAGCGCCTTGGCGTCAGCCTCGTCGCGAAGCTGGTTGAGCAGGAAGGGGTTGGTCCGCTGCGGCTCGCTCATTCCGCAGAGGCTATCCGGGGCTTGCTTCAGCGGTCGCTGAGGGCCCAGCCGTCGGTCAGGATCTTGGCCGCGTCGGCGCGTCGGGAGGAGTCGAACAACGTACGCCGGCCCTGGCGGACCACGATGTCGTCGAGGTAGATCCCCCGGCCCTGGGAGCTCGAGTCGGTCTCGTAGACCCACCTGATCGTCGTCGTTCCCGCGGGCAGCTCGGCGCTGCCGCGCAGCCAGCGCCGGCCACCGTAGCCGTCGACCGCCTCGCTGGTCTCCCAGTGCCAGTCGCCGCCTTCGAGCGTCCACGGCAGCGGGCTGAAGGTCGTGCCGTCGGTGGAGCAGTGCAGCCGGCCGTAGTCGTAGCGCGGCTCGGTGTCGAAGTAGTAGTCGAAGGTGAGCTTCGCTCCCCCGGTGGGCCGCAGCGGCACGTCGAGCGTCGCCTTCTTCGAGTCGGCGCGTCCCGAGAACCACGACGTACGTCCGCTCGCGGGCCGGACCGCCGAGGCCATGCCCAAGGCGTCGGAGACGGCGCGACGAGAGGGGTTGTTGCTGCCCCAGTCGCGGCTGGGGTGGACGCGGTTGGTCATCAGCACGACGAGCTGATGGCCGATCGGGTCCATCACGATGCTGGTGCCGGTGTAGCCGGTGTGCCCGAAGGAGACCGGGGACCAGATCGGACCGTGATACCAGGTGGTGGCGAGCTCCCAGCCGAGGCCGCGGCTGCTGCCCGGGAACTGGGCACCGGTGTAGTCGCGCAGGGTCAGCCTGACGGTGTCCTCGGTCAGGATCCGCGTGCCGCGGTAGACGCCGCCGTTGAGGAACATCTGGCCGAACCTCGCCATGTCGGCCGCGGTCGAGAAGACGCCCGCGTGGCCGGCGACGCCGCCGAGCGCCCAGGCGTTCTCGTCGTGCACCTCGCCGCGGATCATCGGGCGGCCGGCCCAGGGCTGATATTCGGTGGCGGCGACGCGGTCGAGACGGTCGGCCGGTGGGTTGTACATGGTGTCGCCCATCCCGAGCGGCTCGGTGATGTGGTCGCGGACGTAGACGTCGAGCTTCTTCCCCGCGAGCCGCTCGACCATCAGCCCGAGGGTGATCAGGTTGATGTCTGAGTAGCGGTAGATCTGCTCGGGCGCGTGCGTCGGCTTCGTGTCCATGATCGCCGCGACCCGCTCCTCATAGGTGTCGTAGCCCGCCCACAGCGAAGGCGACGGGCCCGCGAGCAGTCCGGAGACATGGGTGAGGAGGTGGCGCACGAGGATCGCGTCCTTGCCGTGCGGCGCGAACTCGGGCAGGTAGGTCACCACCGGCTCCTCGAGGCCGAGCCTGCCCTGCTCCATCAGCTGGAGAATCGCGGTCGTGGTGAAGAGCTTCGACATCGAGGCGATGTCCCACATCGTGTCCAGGCCGGCGTCGACCTGCTGGTCCGCGGGCAGCTCGACGACGGTGGTGCCGTCGAGGCCGTATCGCAGCGCCTTGCCGACACTCTCGTGGGCCACGATGACGCCGTCCTTGACCGCGATCGCGGTGGCCCCTGCGTACAGGGGGTGTTCGGGGTTCTCCGGGGTCGGCTCGAGGAAGCGGGTCAGCTCGCTGCGGATGGTCGCGATCTGCTGCGGGTCGAGACCGACCTGGCGGGGATGGCCGGGGCGGAGCACGGTGCGCGGCGTGAACCTGAGCTCCTCCGGCGTGATCGTCGGCGGCTGCCCGGCCAGCGAGGAGAGCGACCTGGCGGCCGCCTTCGTCGGGTCCTCCGGCGTCGAGGCGACCGCGGTGCCGCCGAACAGCGCCATCGTGATGCCGCCGAGGGTGCCACCGAGAAGGCTGCGCCGCGAGGACATGAGCTGAGAGGACGTGAGCAGGTCCGGCCGTGGGGGCGTCATACCTCCGATACTGCTCCTCCGGAGCCGCTCGCGCGACGGAAAGGAAGAACTTCTCTCAGAACGTCGGCCAGTGCTCCGCCCACGGCACCGCCTGCTCGAGCTGTGCAGCGACCTGCAGCAGGAGACCATCGTCACCGAGCCGGCCGGAGAGCTGCACGCCCAGCGGCAGACCGGCGGCGGTCCGGTGGGTCGGCACCGAGACCGCCGGGCGGCCGGTGAGGTTGGCGAGCTGGGTGTAGGGCACCCAGCCGAGGTTCTCGGCGACCAGCTGGTCGATCATCCCGGTCGCCCGCATCACCCGCCCGCCGTGCGCCTTGTGGAGCAGCCGTGCCGCGGTCTGGAGAGCCTTGGGCGTGGCCAGCTGCCCGACCTTCAGCGGCGGCTTCGCCAGCGTCGGGGTGAGCAGCAGGTCGTACGTGGCGTGGAACTCGCTCAGGCGGCGTACGTGGTCGCGGCGGTTGATGTGCGCCAGCTCGAGAGCGATGACTCCCCCGGCACGGCCGAGCTCGGCAACCGCCAGCGTGTCGGCCTCGAAGGCGGCGTCCTTGGCACCGTGACGGAGCTTGGCCTCGGCGACCTTCGCGGCCGCCGAGGCGAACCAGATGGTCAGGAAGTCGCGACCGAGGTCGGCGGCGTCGTAGGGCGCCTCGACCTCCTCGACCTGGTGGCCGAGGGCCTCCAGCGTCTTGGCCGCGTCCTCGACGGCCGCGATCGCCTCCGGGTCGGGCGCGGTGATCGAGGAGACAGAGGTGAACCCGATGCGGAGCCTGCCCGGAGGGGTCGCGACGGCCGCGGAGAACGCCACCCGAGGCGGCGGGGCCTGGAACATCGACATCGGCTGGTCGTCGACGAGCGCGTCATAGAGGCCGGCGGCGTCGCGGACCGTGCGGGTCAACACGCCCTGGACGACGAAGCCGTTGGAGGCGTCCAGGCTCTGCGGGCCCAGCGGCAGCAGCCCGCGGGTGGTCTTCAGCCCCACCAGGCCGTTGCAGGCCGCCGGGATCCGGATGGATCCACCGCCGTCGTTGGCCCCGGCGGCCGGGACGATCCCGGCGGCCACCGCGGCGCCGGAGCCACCCGAGGAGCCGCCGGGTGTGTGGTCGGTGTTCCACGGGTTGCGCGAGGGTCCGAACAGCTCCGGCTCGGTGATCCCCTTCGATCCGAGCTCCGGGGTGTTGGTCTTCCCGAAGATCACCAGACCGGCGTCCAGGGCGCTCTGGGTGAAGTAGGAGTGCTCCTCGGCGACGTCGTCGACGAGCGCCCGCGAGCCGCAGGTCGTCGGGTGCCCGCGATACTCCTGCGCCAGGTCCTTCAGCAGGAACGGGACCCCGGCGTACGGGCCGCTCAGACCGTCGTCGGCGACCTGTTCGTCGGCCTCCGGGATGTCGGCGACGATCGCGTTGATCCGCGGGTTCACCGCCTCGGCCCGCTCCCGCGCCGCGGCCAGGACCTCGGCGGCGGTCACCTCCTTGGCAGCGACCAGCTGCGCCAGCCCGGTGGCGTCGTACGTCAGATACTCATCGACCCGCATGGGCGCAGGCTAGCGCCCAGGTGTGAGTCCCGTCAGTCCATCCGCGGGCTGACCCCGGGACCGACGTCTAGCCCGCCGAAGTAGAAGACCACCAGGACCAGGAGCCAGGCGACCCAGAACGGGATCACGAACGGGAGGGTGCGGGAGATCAGGGTGCCGAGGCCTGCTGCCGGCTCGTACTTCCTGATCATCATCAGCACGACGAACATGTAGGGGTTCATCGGCGTGATCACCTGGGTCGCGCTGTCGCCGATGCGGAAGGCGGCCTGGGTGAAGCCGGGCTCGAAGCCGATCAGCGCGAACATCGGCACGAAGACGGCGCCCATGATCGTGTACATCGACGATCCGCTGATGATGAACAGGTTCAGGACCGAGCACAGGATGATGAAGCCGATGATCACCGGGAAGCCGGTCAGTCCGGTGCCCTGCAGCCCGTCGGCGCCGACCTTCGCGAGCGCGGGACCGACGTTGGACCAGTTGAACAGCGCGATGAACTGCCCGAGCATGAACGCGAGCACCAGGAACGGCGCCATCTCCTTGATCCCCTCCCCCATGACTCTCGGCACGTCCGCGGCCGTCTTGAGGGTGCCGGCGACGAAGCCGTAGACGATGCCCGGGGCGAGGAAGAGCACGAAGGTGATGAAGACGATCGAGTCCATCAGCGCGGACTCGGGCAGGAAGCCGCCGTCGTCGTTGCGCCAGGGTGAGCCCGGCGGCACCACCGCCAGGACCATCGCGAGCGCCAGGACCGTGCCTGTCGCGATCGCCACCCACAGCGCCTTGCGCTCCTTTGGCGTGAGCTCGGCGTCCAGCGGCTGGCGGTGGCTCCTCAGGGCCGTGGCGACCTCTTCGTCGTTGCTCTCGAAGCGGTCGTCCGGGTCAGCTTCGACCTCGTCGGTCGGTACGTTCTGGCGGACCATCCTCGGCTCGAGGATCCGGTCGATGATGAAGCCCGCGACCAGCGCGAGCACGATCGCCGAGGCGGCGTTGAAGTAGTAGTTGGAGACCGGCGTCACCGCCGCGCCCGGGTTCGGGAGCGTCGCGGTCACGGAGTTGGTGATCCCGGAGAAGAGCGCGTCCAGGCTGGTCACCGCGAGACTGGTCGAGTAGCCGGCGCCGGTCGCCGCGAACCCGCCGACGAGCCCGGCCATCGGATGCCTCCCGGCGGCCTTGAACACCGCGGCCGCCAGCGGCGGGATGACGATCATCGACGCGTCCGCCATCACGCTCGCGGTGACGCCGACGACCCCGAGGGCGTACGGCAGCAGCCAGCGCGGCGCGGAGGCCAGGGTAAGCCGGATCACCGCCGCCAGCAGCCCCGTGCGCTCCGCGACCGTCACGGCGAGCAGGATCGTCACGACGGTCAGCAGCGGCGGGAACCCGATGAAGTTCGCGCCGAGGTTGACCGTGAGCCAGGTCAGTCCCTCGGCGGTGAAGAGTCCGTTGATCACGAGCGGCTCGTCGGCACCGGGCAGGGTCACCTGGGCGTGCATCGCGGCCAGGATCGTCGAGATCACCCCGACGACCAGGAACAGGATCAGGAACAGGATGAACGGGTCCGGCAGCCTGTTGCCGGTCCTCTCGACCCAGGCGAGCAGCCGGTCGCCTCGCGTCGATGCGTTCGGTTCGGTGGTTGCGGACATGCGGCTCTCCTACCGAGTCGGAGCGTGGGGTCGCCTGCAACAACGAAGGCCCCGCGACGGTAGCAAGTCCGCCCCTCCCGAGCGGGGCGATTCAGGCGATCCGTCGACCGGCCGAGGACGCTGCCGTCGACGAACCGCGGGTCGCGATGTACGTCTGACCTGCATCAGGTCGAGGTTGCTGCCCGTGGATCAGTTGAAGATGTCGCGGTGGTCACCCTCGACCCGGGCGCGCTTCCACAGGTCGATCGCGTCTCCGGTGCCTGCGGCGTACTCGTCGATCCTGGTCAGCTCCTCGTCGGTGAACGACGGTCCCGCGAGGGCGCCGACACAGTCGGTGACCTGCTCCGGGCGAGAGGCACCGATGACGACCGAGGTCATCCGCGGGTCCCGCAGCGCCCAGGCAAGCGCCATCTGGGCGAGGGTCTGGCCACGATCGGCGGCGAGATCGTTGAGCGACTCGATGGCACTCAGCACCTCGGGGGTGATGGTCGAGGCAGCCAGCGACTTCTCCTGGCTCGCCCGGGAGCCGTCGGGGACGCCGCCGAGATACTTGTTGGTCAGCATGCCCTGAGCGAGCGGCGAGAACGAGATGGCACCGGCGCCGACCTCGTCGAGGGTGTCCAGCAGCGAGTCCGTCTCCAGCCAGCGGTTGAGGATGGAGTAGGACGGCTGGTGGATCAGCAGCGGCGTACCCAGCTCGTTCAGGATCGCCACCGCCTCACGCGTCAGCGCCGCGGAGTATGAGCTCAGCCCGACGTAGAGCGCCTTGCCGGACCGCACGATCTGGTCGAGCGCACCCATCGTCTCCTCCAGCGGAGTGCTGGGGTCCGGGCGGTGGTGGTAGTAGATGTCGACGTAGTCGAGGCCCATCCGCTGCAGCGACTGGTCGAGGCTGGAGATCAGGTATTTCCGCGAGCCGCCGATCTTGCCGTACGGCCCCGGCCACATGTCCCAGCCGGCCTTGGTCGAGATCACCAGCTCGTCACGCAGGCCGGCGAAGTCGCCGCGCAGGTGACGGCCGAAATTCTCCTCCGCCGAGCCGTAGGGCGGGCCGTAGTTGTTGGCCAGGTCGAAGTGGGTGATGCCGGCGTCGAAGGCCGTACGCAGGATCGCCTGCTGCCGCTCGAACGGCAGGTCGTCACCGAAGTTGTGCCACAGGCCGAGGCTGACCGCCGGCAGGTCCAGGCCGCTGTGGCCGGTCCGCCGATACTCCATCGCGTCGTAGCGGGACTCCGCAGGGACGTACGTCATGCGCCGGTCCCTTTCCCTGCGCGCAGCGCCACCTTGATCATCGGCCACTGCAGCGGCAGCCGGGCGACCGTGCCGGCGAAGAACCCCGCCGACTTGGCGGTGCGCTTGCGGTTCGCCCGCTTCCCCGCGTCGATGCTCATCTGCACGTTGGCGGGAAACACGCCCGCCAGGATCGCCGCGCTCGCGAGCCCCGCGATCCTGCGGGTCCGCGGGTGCAGCAGCCCCAGCCCGCACACGATCTCCGCGACCCCGGAGATCTCCACGATCTTGCGCGGCTCCGGCAGCTGCGGCGGGACGATCGGCTCGAAGACCTGCGGCCTCACCAGGTGCAGGGCCCCCGACCCGAGGAACAATGCGGCCAACCCGGCCAGCGGCAGATCGATCCGCGAAGAAGAAGGTTCAGTGCTCACGGGACGACTCTGTCACGCTCGCCCAACGTGGGAGCCGTGGAGTCACCCAGTGACCTCAGAACTCCCGGGTCGCCCGGCCAGCCTTCCCTCCCGCAGGTTCTCTGTGAAGGTTGCGATGTCCTCCTGAAGGGCGGGGTGGGCACCGGGCAACGGAGTCTCCTTCGCGACCACCTCAGCGATCTCGGCAAGGCAGTCATCGACGATTCGGTCGGCACGACGTACGCCCCACTTCGCGATCTCGGCCTTGATGTCCGAGGCCGCTAGGCCGGCGTGCCGATAGCTTCCGTTCACGGCGAGCGCCATCTTCCCGTCGATCCCCGACAGGTGAGACTGCGGAACGACGTCGTAGGCCGGTGCGAGCCGAGGTTCGTCATCAAGCGGGTGCAGGATGCCGAGGTTCTTGGCGTGCATGTCGAGGTTGCCGATCGCGACCGCGAGGACGACCATCCGCGCCAAGCGGACCAGGTCGGAGGATCGAGTGGTCCGCTGCAGGGTGTCGGCGATCCGTCGCAGGCTCACGAGGCCGCCGTACTCCTGATACTTCTGGTCACCCGAGGCACCGAGCGCCTGGCTGAAGTCCTCCTGATGGACCCGTGCTCCCGCAGCACGGTCGAAGCGTTCGATGACGAGTGCCGACAGACCGTCGAAGTCGTCGATCCATGCATTGTGCTCGGCGAGGCTCAGGGCCCGCGAGACTCGGGCACCGTACTCCTCATCGAAGACGACACTCGGACGCCGCTCCAGCATCGGCTTGATGATGTGGGTGGTCGGGTATCCACCCAGCGATTGCGCCCACCCAGCATCGTCGCGCACGAGAACCACCTTCGGCTGCACACCCGCCAACGAGGACTTGCCGAGCAACGACTCGTTGGCGAGCGGTGACCCCACGGGGTCCTCGAGCAGACGCCTGATCCCCGCGTCATCGACCGGTCGACGCGATGGCGTCTTCGGCTCGGTCGGGTCGTCGAGATCCCAGACCTGCAGCGCACCGGCGACATCGCGGCCGTAGCGGGCGAGGAATCCGAGCGTGTCCCCGCGTCGCAACCCGGCCTGCCGCAGCATGTAGTCGTACTGGTCGCCCTCCGGGAGCAGTTCAGCGAACCAGTTGCGGCGCCGAGCGGCCTGATGCTTGCGCGAGACGCCGACCAGCGGTGCAACGACCGACAGGATCAGGCTGTTCGCGCCGAAGCGATCGATACCTTCGGCACTCGGGACGAAGTCGTACGTCGCAGGCTGGCCGGTCAGCCCACCCACGATGGTCCCGTAGAGCTCAACCGCGAGACGCATCGCGCTCGTCCTCCCAGGTGGCGGTCAGCTCGACTCCGGTGGTGCGCATCATGTCGAGCAGGCGGCGCACGTAGATCGTCGACTTGCCCGACTCGACGTCACTGACGGTGCTCTGCGGCACGCCGACCGCAGCGGCCAGCTCCGTCTGCGTCATGCCGTTGGCCAGCCTCGCCTGCTGAATCGCCAGCCCGAAGTCGGCTGGTGCCCGCAATCGCGCACGGCTCATCTCACACGCTCCCTCTATCGTGATTTCACGATAGACCCAGAGTATCGCGAACTCACGATAACGGAAAGGTATCGCGATTTTCCGATACCCCACGACGACACTCGCATCGGTGCTCGATCCGTCACCGTGCCCACCGCCTGACCCGCGGACAAACGTGGATCACACCTGGGGAGTGCGAGGCGCACC
>NZ_JBOHDN010000033.1:0-9588 GCF_050699375.1 Nocardioides sp.
CTATTGGATAGGGCGAGTAGTCCTACGAACGACGTGTTACATGCCCGCTTCGGCAGACGCGTGGGTCAGTCCGCTAGCCACTCGTTGCCGGTGAGGTTGGTGAGACCGGTGATGTCCAGGCTCGGCTCGATCCCGGAGTCGGGGGCGAGGCCGAAGTGCTCCAACGAGCGCCGTACCGACTCGGCGGCGTCGATGTTGAGCGGACCGGAGACCCACATCGCGTACGGCAGGTTCACGAACCGGTTCTCCTTGACGGCAGGCAGGTCACGGGAGGCCGGGTTGGACTTCAACACCTTGACCTTCTCCTCGTAGGACTGGCCGGGGTAGTCCACGAAGTAGATGATGTCGGGCTTCGCCGCGGCGAACCGCTCCCAGCCGACCTCGGTCCAGGTGTCCTCGACGTCGGCGGTCGCGTTGGTCACCCCGGCGGTGTCGAAGATGGCCTGCGGCCCGCCGAAGGAGCCGGAGGTGAAGATCGCGTCGGTGCCGGAGTCGAACAGGAAGGCGGTCGGCTTCTTCGCGGGCTGCGGCGCGCTCTCCAGCGCCTTGCGCCGCTCGTCGATGTCGGCGACGACCTTCTGCGCGGTCTCGTCGTGGCCGGTGAGCTCGCCGATGTTGAGCAGGTCGGTACGCAGCGCCTGCCAGGCCTCCATCGTGCCCCGGTCGCCGTCCTCCTGCCGGCAGGTCTCGCTGAGCAGGTAGGTCTCGATGCCTCGCTCCTCCACCATCTCGGGCATCAGGTTGCGCGACTCGCTGAACCCGTAGCCCCAGCCCGCGAACATCATCTGCGGCTGAAGCGCCAGCACGGTCTCCAAGGTCGGGTGGTCCTCCCCCACGACCTCGAGCTCGTCGACCCGGTCCTCGGGATAGGCGAGCTCGAGCAGCTGCTGGTCGCGGGCGATCCCGGTGACGGCGACGAGCTCGTCCCGCGCCCCTACCGCCAGGGCGATGGAGATGATGCCGCCGTCGTAGGCGTAGAGCTCGGTGACCGGCTCGTCGACGGTCACCTTCTCTCCGCAGTTCTCGACGGTGATCGCACCGTCCGCGGTGCCGGCGCTGCCGGATCCGGCTCGGGCGTCCGTGCCGCAGGCCGTGAGAACGGTGGCGCCGAGCGCGAGCGCGGCCAGGCAGGCGAGACGCGTACGCCGCACGGGCCCCGTGCTGAGAGTGGTCATGCGGAGCGTTCCTCCCGATGGTGGATGAGCAGGTGCGACTGGGGCAGGTGCGGATGGGGCACCTGGACGGACCCCACGCCGAAGTGGTGCTCGACCGCGATCGTGTCGAGCACCTCGGCCGGCGCCCCGAGGGCCACCACGGTCGCCGGCCCGGTGTCGGGATCGGCGTCGGGATCGGGGTCCGCGGGGCGCCCGAGGACGGCGATCCGGTCGAAGGAGCGCATCGCGAGGTCGAGGTCGTGGATGGTCGCGACCAGCGTCGTGGCCTGGTCCGCGACCGTACGCAGCAGCCGCAGCTGCCAGGCGACGTCGAGGTGGTTGGTCGGCTCGTCGAGCAGCATCATCGGGCAGCTCTGGGCCAGGCCCCGGGCGAGCACGGCTCGTCGCCGCTCGCCGCCGGAGAGGCTCTCGCAGGGGTCGTCGATGCGGTCGGCCAGCCCGACAGCGTCGAGCGCCGTGCGTACGATCTCGCGCTCCTGCCTCCCGCCGCGTGACCAGGGCCGGGTGCGCGGCACGCGACCCAGCGCCACCATCTCGCCGACGAGCAGCTCGGCCGAGACGACCTCCTCCTGCGGGACGTACGCCAGCCGGCGGGCCCGCTCGCGCGAGGCGACCTGGCTGGTCTCGTGGAGCCGTCCGGTCTCGTCGGCGAGGTAGGCGTGCCCGGAGGTCGGGCGCAGCACCCCGGCGAGGATGCGCAGGAGCGTCGACTTGCCCACGCCGTTGACGCCCACGATGCCGAGACGGCTGCCGACGGGCACGTCGAGGTCGATGTCGCGAAGCACCTCACGGGTGCCCAGGCGGGCCCCGACGCCGCGCAGCCGCAGCACGGTCCCGTCCTCGTGCGCGGTCATCGCGCGCCCCCGAACCGGTAGTGCCCTCGACCCATCAGCAGCAGGAACAGCGGCGCCCCGACGACGCCGGTGACCACACCCAGCGGGATCTCCTGCGGTCGCGCGACCAGCCGCGCCAGCACGTCGACCCACAGCAGGAACAGCCCTCCGCCCAGCGCCGCGACCGGGAGGACGACCCGGTGCCGGGCGCCCACGAGCAGCCGGGTCGCGTGCGGCACGATCAGTCCGACGAACCCGATCCCGCCGCTGACCGCGACCAGGACCCCGACCAGCACGGCCAACCCCACGAACAATGTCGTACGCAGCGCCGCGACGTTCACACCGAGCGAGGCGGCCGTCTCCGGGCCGGCGGCCAGAGCGTCCAGCCACCGGTGCAGCGCCAGCATCCCGAGGCCGAGCACGAGGGTGAGCGCGGCCGGCAGCCAGAGCTTCTCCCAGCTGGCGCCGCCGACGCTGCCGAGCATCCAGAACATCACCGAGTCGGCGGCGCGGGGGTCGTCGCTCATGAAGACCAGGAACGAGGCGATCGCGGAGAGCCCCGAGGAGAGCACCACACCGGAGAGCACCAGCCGGATGGGGGTCAGCCCGCCCTGCGCGGTCGCCACCAGCCAGACCAGCAGCGCCGAGGCGATGGCTCCGAGCAGGGCACCGGTCGAGACGGCGTAGATGCCGAAGCCCGCGAGTGCGCCCGTGGTGATCGCCGCCGTCGCCCCGACCGAGGCGCCGGAGCTGATCCCGAGCAGGAACGGGTCGGCGAGCGGGTTGCGGACCAGCGTCTGCATGCCGGCGCCGGCCACCGCGAGTCCGGCGCCCACGACCAGGGACATCAGCGCCCGGGGCACGCGGAGCTCCCACACGATCACGTCCCATCTGCCCGGTGGGTTGCCCTGGAGCCGGTCACCGACCGCCGCGACGACCTCGCCGACCGGGATCCGCTCCGAGCCGAACGCGAGGGAGACCACGGCGCTGAGCACCGAGGCGAGCAGCAGGCCGAGGACCAACGGCACGAACGGGACGCGTCGGCTCCCGCCGGCACCACGCCTCCTCGCCGCTCTCCGTCGTGCCGGTAGCGGGCGTCGCAGCGGGGCGGTTTCCACGGCTCTCGGCCTCTCAGGTCCTCTGGACCCTGATCGCGAGGGCCGTGACGTACATCTGAGCCGACAGGTTTTCGGACTCGGGATCAACCGACGACGCTGCCTTCCCAGGACCTCAGGTCCCAGTGGCGTCTAGCGTCGCCGTCTCCCTCACCGCTGCGCGCCAGTCCCGGATTCACACCGGAGTTCCCTGGCATCCTTCAGGATGCGTTCGACTCGGAGCAGAGGCTAGCACGGCCGTACCAGCGTCATCGGCGGCGCTGTCGACGACGCGGCGAACCACTAGATCTAGGAAGTTGCATTGCTGTAATTCCTGCATATAGTGGTGCCCGCAGCTGGTTCCTCCCCCTCGGCGACGGGGCGGAGGAGGCAAGAGGGAACCCGGTGAGACTCCGGGACTGCCCCGCAGCGGTGAGTGGGAACGACCGCCGTCACGAAGCACTGGGAGCAAGCCGGCTCCTGGGAAGCGACGGCCAGTAGGACCGAGCACGAGAACGCCCACGAGTCCGAAGACCTGCCAGCGCGCCGCACCCGCCGGGTGCGGTGGTCCGCGACCTCGAGGGAAGGTCTGAGGATCGAGCAGCGCTCGCGACCGGTTCTCCCGGCCGGGCGCCGACGTCCTCTCCTCTCTTCTCCTCGACGCGCGGATGAGCAACACATCCGAGCGGGCCGGGCGGGCCCGCGTACGAAGGGGGGACGATGAGATGATCGACACCGCCGGTCTACCGATCCGCACCGAGAAGTCGGCGTACGTCTTCGACTATCCGATGGCCGAGGACCTGGCCAAGAAGCAGCGCAGCATCTTCTGGACGGCCGAGGAGATCCCGGTCGAGAACGACAAGCAGGACTTCCTGGTCAACATGACCGACGCCGAACAGGCAGCGGTCAAGACCACGCTCAAACTGTTCACCATCTACGAGCTGATCCTCGGCGGCGAGGTGTGGGGCGACCGGCTCTTCCACGCGTTCCCGCGGCCCGAGATCCAGATGATGACCAACGCGTTCTCGTTCGCCGAGCTCAACATGCACGCGCCGTTCTACGCGAAACTCAACAAGGTGCTCATGATCGACACCGAGGAGTTCTACGACTCCTACAAGAACGATCCCGTGCTGGCCGAGCGGATCGCGTTCGTGTGGGACGCGATCGCCGACGAGGACCTCCTCTACGCGCTGAGCGTCTTCACGCTGATGGAGAACTGCGTCCTCTACTCCAGCTTCGCCTTCCTCAAGCACTTCCAGTCCGGCGGGAAGAACCTGCTGCAGAACGTGATCAGCGGCATCAACTTCTCCGCCCGCGACGAGAATCTTCACGCCACCGGCGGCGCCTGGCTGTTCAACATCACCCTCGAGGAGTACGCCGCCACCGTGCCGGCCGACAAGTTCGAGGCCGAGCGCGACGACCTCTTCGCGAGGGTTCGCGACGTGGCCGAGCACCTCTACGCCCACGAGGCCCGCATCGTGGAGATGCTCTTCGCCCACGGGCCGATCCCCGGCATCGACCAGGCCGACCTGGAGGCGTTCGTACGCTCCCGGGTCGACCTGACGCTGGCGAACATGCGGATGGAGCCGCTCTTCGGAGACGAGGACAACCCGATCGCCGAGTGGTTCTACAACGGCATCAACGGCACCCAGTTCCACGACTTCTTCCAGGTCACCGGCAACGAATACAACCGCAACATCGGCGAGACGGAGTTCAGCTTCTGATGAGCAACAGCAACTGGGAGACACTCTCCGCCGAGCGCAAGGCGCTGCAGACCGAGGGCATCGTGCCGGGGTTCATGACCACCGCGGGCTACGCCATGTTCAAGGCGAAGTACACCGTCGAGGGCCAGAGCGTCCGCGACCGCTACGAGACCATCGCGACCACCGCCGGCGAGCTGGCCGACGAGATGTATCCACGCGAGGACGGGGTCGCTTGGGCAGAGCGGTTCTTCGAGGCGATCTGGAACGGCTGGCTCTCGCCCTCCACCCCGGTGCTCTCCAACCTGGGCACGGACCGAGGGCTCCCCGTCTCGTGCGAGGGGTCCTACGTCGAGGACTCGGTCTGGGGCTTCTACGAGACCCTCAAGGAGGCGGCGATCCTCTCCCAGAACGGCTTCGGGACCTCGGCGTACCTCGGTGACGTACGTCCCCGTGGAGCGAAGTTCTCCGACAACGGCAAGGCCAACGGGGTCGTCCCGGTCTTCTGCAACTTCGTCGAGATGACCAACCAGATCAGCCAGGGCGCCACCCGCCGCGGCTCCTGGGCGGGCTATCTGCCCGTGGACCACCCGGACTTCTACGAGCTCGCCGACCTGATCTTCCGCGAGCCGGCCAACAAGAACATCGGCTGGATCTTCAGCCAGGCGTTCATCGACCGGATGCTGGCCGGTGACCGTGACGCGCTGGAGCGCTACCAGCGGGTGCTGAAGATCCGGGTGGTGCTCGGCAAGGGCTACATCTGGAAGGTCGACACCGTCAACGCGGCGCAGACCGAGTCCTATCGGGCCAACGGCCTGGAGAACAAGGCCTCCAACCTGTGCTCGGAGATCACCCTGTTCAGCGACGAGGACCACTCCTACACCTGCGTGCTCTCCTCGCTGAACCTGTCGACCTACGACGAGTGGAAGGACGCCGACACCGCGTACGTCGCGACCGTCTTCCTGGACGCTGTCGCCGAGGCGTTCCTGCGCAAGGCCCGCACCATCCGCGGGCTCGAGCGGGCGGTGCGCTACACCGAGAAGGCCCGCAGCCTGGGTCTGGGCGTGATGGGCTACCACGACTATCTGCAGAAGCAGCGGGTGCCGTTCGAGTCCGACAAGGCCGCGGCGCTGAACAAGGACATCTTCGAGCGGATCTCGTCGCGTGCCGACGCGGCCTCTCGGTGGATGGGGTCGGTGGCCGGGGTGCCCGAATGGTGCGTCGGGCGCCGCAACTCCCACCTGATGGCGATCGCGCCGACGATGAGCACCGCGGTGATCGTGGGCGGCACCAGCCAGGGCATCGAGCCGTACGTCGCGAACGTCTGGAACCAGACCACCTCCGCCGGCGAGATGCCGCGGGCCAACCAGAACCTCGTCGAGGTGATGAAGGAGCGCGGGGTCTACGACCAGGTCCACATCGACGACATCATCGACAACGGCGGCTCCGTGCAGCACGTCTCGTGGCTGGACGAGCACGAGAAGGACGTGTTCAAGACGGGCTATGAGATCGACCAGGAGATCCTGCTCGCCCGGGCCTCGGACCGACAGGTCTTCATCGACCAGGCCCAGTCGCTCAACCTGTTCTTCCAGGCCGACGCGACCCCGCAGTACATCAGCAAGATCCACAAGCGCGCCCTGCTCGACCCGAACATCAAGAGCCTCTACTACCTGCGCTCGCGGGCCGGCATCCAGGCCAGCAAGCAGACCCGCGGCTGACTCCGATCACTACGAAGCTGACCTCTACGAAGAACGGTGAACGACCATGAACGAGAGCCCGACCACGACCACCGACGCCATCGACGACCTCAGCTGGGACGACTGGAGCGACGCTGAGGTCTGCGCCATCGAGAACGGCCCGGACTGTGAGGCGTGTGAGGGCTGAGGAGCGTGGCGACCGAGCGAGGTCGAACGGCGAGCTTGCTCGGTCGTCACGTAAGAAGCGGCCGGTGGCGCTCGTCTAGACTGAACACATGGCTCTGCTCGATGTGGATACTCATCGCTTGCATGAGGTGTGCGAGCGCTACGGCGTCGCCTCGCTAGAGGTCTTCGGCTCGGTCGCCCGCGGCGAGGATCGGCCCGACAGTGACATCGACCTCCTCTATGTCCTCAAGCCCGGCACTCGCCTTGGCTTTCGGATCTTCGACCTCGAGGACGACCTCGCCGAGGTCTTCGGCCGTCCCGTCGACCTGGTCGGGCGAACTTCGGTCAACCGTTACATCCGCGATCAGGTTCTCGCCGACGCCAGGCGCCTCTATGCGGCGTGAGCTCCTGCTGCTGCGTTAGATGCGCGACGCGGCATCGGCGATCCGAGAACTCGTAGGCGACCTGGACACCAGGCAGATCGAGACTGATTCGATACGTCGCGCAGCGCTGCTGTGGCACTTCACGGTTCTCGGAGAGGCAGCCAGCCAGATCTCGGACGCCACTCGCGATGCCGAAGCCGTCATCGCATGGCGCGGTGCGACCAGGACGCGTAACCGCATCGTCCACGGGTATTGGGACATCGACATCGACACGTTGGTCGCGACAGCGGCCGACGACCAACCGACGATGGTCACGGAGCTCGAGCGTCTCATCGACTCGCTCTCGGAACGCGACGCCGAGATCTAGGCTTGTGCGGATAGTCCCTACCCGCACAATCTCCTGGGCGCTGGTCCCCAAGTTCAGCGTCTGCCCCTCCCAGCCGGCGCCACCGCCACCGCCGCTGCGACCAGGACGGCACCGAGGCCGACGTGGCTGGCGAGACGAGTGGCGGCGGGGATGTGACCGGGCCTCGCCGGTGGGCCGGCGCCCATGACGGCACGGTGCTCGACTCGGGTGCCGTAGTAGGTGTTCATGCCGCCCAAACGGGTGTCGAGCGCACCAGCGAACGTGGCCTCGGCAACACCGGAGTTCGGGCTGGGATGGCCAGGCCCATCACGTCGCCAGGCCCCCCACGCGTTCCGGGCACGGCTAGGACGCGCCGCCAGGACGAGCAGGCCGGTGAACCGCGAGCCGGGCAGGTTGAGCAGGTCGTCGAGGCGGGCGCTGGCCCAGCCGAAGTGCTCGTAGCGGTCGTTGTGGTGCCCGACCATCGCGTCCAGGGTGTTGGCGGCGCGGTAGCCCAGCAGGCCGGGTACGCCCGCGATTGCGCCCCACACCAGCGGCGCGACCACCGCGTCGGAGGTGTTCTCGGCGACGCTCTCGACCACGGCCCGGGAGACCTCGGAGGCATCGAGCTCGGCGGTGTCGCGGCCGACGAGGTGGGTCAGTCGTTGCCGCGCGGCCGGGAGATCACCGCGGTCGAGATGGGCGTGGACGGCCAGCGCCTCCCGCTCCAGCGAGCGGCCGCCCAGGACCGCCCAGGTCGCGGCCGCGGTCACCACGATTCTCCCTGCCCGACCGGGGGCGAGTCGCTCCGCGGCGGCACCGAGAACCACCGCTCCCCCGACCAGCGTCGCGGTGTGGAGGACGCCTCGGGCTCGGTCGTCCGCGTACCAGGTCTGTTCGGCCCGCATCGCCACGGTGCCGAACCCGGCGACCGGGTGGAACCGCCGCGGGTCGCCGAGCAGTCGATCCAGGCCGAACCCGAGCAGGAGCCCGAGGGCGCGAGCCGCACTCACCGGAGTCGCCGATCCGCGCGGACCTGTGGAGCGCTATACGTACCTGGTGCGTATAGCGCTCCACAGGTACGGGCCGATGACCCCCTCGGAAGCCGCCGAGTCATGCACTGCTCCTGTCCAGGGCGCGCAAGAGCTGGTCGATGAGCTCGGGCGGGCGTACCGCGATCCGCACCCAGTCCGGGCCGAGGCCGGGGAAGGTGTCGGCGCGGCGGACGGCGATTCCTCGCGCACGCAGGCCCTCACGGACTCCGGCGCCCGGGCGAGCCAGGACGAAGGATGCGGCCGAGGGGACGTACTCGATCTGCTGATCCCGCAGACCCGCCTCGAGGTGGCCGCGCCAGGAGGCGATCTCTTCGGCGCGCGTCCTCGCTTCGGCGCTCGCGCGCTCGGTGGCACAGGCGAGCATCGCGGCGGCGGCGGTGGCCGAGACCGACCATGGCGTACGCACCGCCTCCAGGTCGCTGATAGCGGCGGCGTCGCCGACGACATAGCCGGCGCGTACGCCGGGGATCGACCAGTGCTTCGTCAGGCTCCGGATCACCAGCAAGCCGTCTTCGGGGGCGCCGGTGAGGGTCTCGGGCTCTCCGGGCACCGCGTCCATGAACGCCTCGTCGACCACGACCAGACGGCCGGGACGGAGGAGAGCGAGGAGCGTGGCGGCGGGGTGGAGTACGCCGGTGGGGTTGGTCGGGTTGCCGACGACGACAAGATCCGCATCCTCGGGCACGGCGGCGGGGTCGAGGGCGAACCCGTTCTCAGCTCGGCAATGCACCTCCGTGACTTCGTGGCCGGCCTGTTCGAGCGCCGCGTGCGGCTCGGTGAACTGCGGATGCACGACGACCGGCCCCCGCCATGGCCTGGCCCGGGCGAGCAGCGTGAACGACTCCGCCGCCCCCGCCGTCGGGAGCACCTCGTCGCGGGCGCGGCCGTGGTGCTTCGCAAGCGCCTTCCGCGCCGGCTCATCGTCGGGATAGGCGATGGATCCGAGCGAGTCGTGCAGCGCCGTCTCCAGCCACGCCGGCCGACCGCCGGGGTAGACGTTCACCGCGAAATCGAGCAGCCCATCCCCCACCTCGACATCGCCGTGGTGCCGCAGCGGATCCGGCAGCGGGCCGTCAGTGGCGGCGGGCATTTTCCCGCCATGGCGGGATTCTGCGGTCGAACCGTCGCTCACTGAGTCGC
>NZ_JBOHDN010000034.1:0-17924 GCF_050699375.1 Nocardioides sp.
AGGCGTACGCAGCCGCGTAGGATCCACCACGGATCTGTCGCCTAGTGGCCTATGGCGCTCGCTTGGAAAGCGGGTTGGGTTAACGCCCTCGGGGGTTCGAATCCCCCCAGATCCGCCAGCAGGAAAACCACGGTTGACCTGCAAGAACGCCGACTCAGTCTCGCAAGACTCTGAGTCGGCGTTCTGCATTCCGAGGCTCAGGGGTCTCAGTTTGGGTCTCATTTAACCCATCTCGCTCTCGTCGCCCGACGTCCAGATCAGGCCACCAACACGATCCGCAACGTCCTGTCGGATCGGGTCCGTCACGTGCTGATACCGCGCCGCCATCGACGTGCTCGACCAGCCCATCACCGACATGACGGTGCGCTCAGGGACGCGAAGGACCAGGAGCACGGTGGCAGCGGTGTGCCGTGCATCGTGCAACCGGGCATCACGTACGCCGTGCTGCGGGCCCGCACAAGGATTGTATGGCGGCTTGGCCGGAGCAATCTCTTCTTAAGCCCTCCACCTGGGGGTTAACGCTAAAAGTGCGGCGCGACACTAGTTGTTAGTTCTTCCGAACTCTGGCCTCAAAAGGTTTTCGGAAGTATCGTGAAGAGTGTCACCTGCAGTAGCAGGTGGAAGTGGTGAGATGTAGGAGGTCTCCGAGACGTAAGCACCAACGGGCCGCCTGTAGTGGCCCCGTCGGCAGTCTCAACCGGGGAACAACTCAAGATCAGCTAAGAGAGGGAGCAAATCCCATGTTCTTAGGTTCCCCAAGAGGTTTCTAGCCTTGCTGGCCCACACAACGAAGGCCCCGACCAACCCGGTCGGGGCCTCGCTGCTTCCTAAGCCCCGAACACCCCGAGGTCGATCACGGCGGGCTTCACTGCGCTCTTGAACTTGCCACCGGCACCCCACGACCACGCGAAGATGTCGGGCAGCGCCAACAAGAGCTCGCTCTTGCCGTCATGCCAGTACTGCGTCGGGCTACCAGGCCCCAGGACGTTGCGGATCGTCCTGCGGTCACCATCGTCCATGGACGATGACTCCAGGATGAGCTCGATGCACCCCTGTTTACAGAGGTGCGGGACGGCGGCCTCGAGCACGATATCTCGGCGGGCACGTTCGCCACCACGGCCGCGGGCGGCGAACATGTAGGCCTGTACTCCGAAGCTGGCGGCGAGCTCCGCCATCGGCAGCTGCTCAGGCTTGTCCAGCTTCGCCATGTGCAGCTCGCGGCGGGGCCCCTTGGCCTCTTTCAGCGCAGCCCGGATCCTGGTCCGCTCGGCCACGGGGACGACCACAGCACACAGCAAGTAGTCCTTGCGCTTGCTCTCATCGAGGTAGGCCGTCCAGGTCATCTGCTAAGCGTAGGGGCGTAAACCGACAGTTCGCGAGGCGCAACCATGTTTCTTGGTGTAGGGCGTGTCGGCAACCCGAGGCGGTTGGGTTGGCCGACGTGAGGCTGCCTGCCGTCAGACACAGGGAAGCCGCCAAGAGCATCATGTGAACCGGCTCCAGCTGCACGTGTCCTGCCACCGTTACGTTGCTCCGGGTAAGGATCAGATCAGCGATCAGTGTCATCTCCAGGACATTGGTGACAGTTCTCCCCATCACGCCCCAGGCCTGATGGGACGCGACCCCGAAGGCCGACCCGCCACGCCCCAAACCGGGCCAGCCACTCTATGACCTGCCCCTGTTAAAACAACCCGCCACGCCTCACACCCACCGCGCCCCGGCAGCACCCGACGACCTTCCTGCCGACCTGCCCGAGAGCACCAGCGTGAAGAAGCTGGCCAGCAACGGCGCCCTGAAACTGGGCCGGGTCACCTACATGGTCGGCGGACAGTACGGCTTCCAACACGTCCTGGTCATCACCGACGGCAACGCGACCGGCGACAAGATCACCGTCGCCGACCTACAAGGCGAGATCCTCATCGAGCACACCCGACCCACCCCCGAAGTGACCTACGTCGGCAACGGCAGACCCCGCGGCCCACGCCCCACCAACCCCGAAACCGTCACCAAAGTCCCTGACACATCAACCGTCACCGATGTCCTGATGCGGAACTGTCACCGATGCCCCGATACATCACACAGATCAGCGATCAGTGACCCCCCTCGTCAATCGAACATACGTTCGATACACTGAGGCGTGTCGGCCAACCCTCCCAAAAACGATGCCTGGCCTGAGCCGAGGTCCTGGCTGCACGTCTGGGTGCATCGCCAACGTCGGAACTATCCGCCGCCTATGCCGGGCCTTCTGCTCAAGTGGGAGCTACACAAGGGAAGGTGGCGCGCTTGGGTGATCTGGGTCGACACGACGTACTCCGCGCCGGAGATCCGGCACGCCTGGCTGCCCGTCAACGAGATCCGGCCAGCGAAGAGCAACATCAACGTGTGGAGCGACCGGCATCGGTAGGCGCAGAAGATCACCCGAGGAAGCGGGCATCTCATCCAAACTGGGGATCACTCGCAGCAAGAGCGGAGAACTTCACAGAATCCGCGAACTGCCGCATGCAACGTCGGGCAAAGTTCTAGTCATGTCACTCGCAGACCTGAGCACCGGAATGAGGAGCTTGCTCGGTGGGGACTTCGGCGAGCATTGGGTGCATGTCACCGCCTCAGGTTGCGGCGTTTTGCATGAGCGCTCGAGCACTGTCGACCTGACGAAAGCGGATATCACCTTGACCTGGAATGGGGAGGCCGGCGGATGGCGCAACCCGAAGGTCGACGTTCAGGTCAAGACCACGCTCGATCTGAGACGACACGGGCCAGACCATTGGGCCTATGACCTCGACGTCGACACATACGAGGCGCTCAGGCACACCAACTACCAAACACGACGTATCCTCGCCGTTATCGGGCTGTCAGAAGACGGCGACACGTTGGACGTCAGGGATGACGGAACCCTCCTCCTCGGGCACTGCACCTGGGTATCGCTGGAGGGGAACGGGCCGTCGACGAACGTGAATACGCAAGTGGTGTACCTGCCACGAGCGCAGGTCTTGGACCTCGACGGCTACAGAGACATGCTCACGCAGTACGGTGTGCCGAGATCCAGTCAGGTTCCCGAGGTCGATGAATGGGGTGATGACGAGTGACTGACTTGCAGTTAACCTCTCCGCCATCGACGCCCAGCCTGTCCGAGGTCGAGGCGTACCTGCTCCGATCAGGCTGGAGCCGCACCGCGAGTGATCGGGCGACCGTCTGGGTTCCGAGTGGCGATGCCCACGCGGGTCTTCAGGTTGCTCTCCCGCGGCGAGAGACGGTGCTGGACCTTCGGGTTCAAATCGACGAAGCTGTCAAAGTTGTCGCTTACGTCGAGGGACGCACGGTTGCAGAAACCACAAGTAGCATCGTGACCGGTGGAGCGGATACCGTTTCATTGCGGCTTATGCCGAACCTTCCTTCTGGTACCGCCACGCTCGCGACGTTGGAAGAGTCGATCGCAGCCCTCCGCGCCCTGGTCGTCGGATCCGCTGCCGCCCTCAACAACTCGGATCTAGTCCTACCATCGCGACGATCCGCGCTGGTCGAGAGCTACGCCGCCAATGCCCATGTTTCAACTAGACCAGGAAGTTTCATCCTCGACCTCGCGCTGCCGCTCGCCGCGGGGACCGACACCCGGCCTGATCACCCGAACCAAGAGTCGCTCGTGGACGTGAAACCTAGACCGTTTGGCCGGAGTGTTACCGAGCGCATTCGCACTGTGGCGAGGAACGCGCTTGCCATGGCGGAACGGGTCCAATACGGCAATGCGTCGATCGAAGAGTTCGGGCGCCAAGACCTGCGCCTCGGCAACGCCCTAGAGCTGGATGCGCTCGCTCGAATGGGGGGAGACCTGGGGACGCCTTACCAACTGCGCCTCAGCCAGAGTGCACTTGCCCAGCGCACAGCGCCATCAACGGTGCTTCGCGCCTCCAGTGCCCAGCGCGCACGACTGGCGGAGGCATCTGAGTTCTTGCGAAGCACGCAGCCTCAGACCGGCGTGAGTGTCGAGGGTTTCGTGGTCCGTCTCTTCCGGGACGGCGGCTTCGGAAAGGGCGATGTCACCGTGCGCTCCATCCTCGACGACTCTGGCAAACTCAAGTCGTGCGTTATGAGCCTTACGGAAGAGGACTATGCCGAGGCGCTTCGAGCCCACGACAAGGGCCTGCTGGTCGCAGCGAAGGGCAACCTCATTACAGCTGGAACGCGCAAGCGCCTGACGGACGTAATCGACTTCCGAGTCACCGTGCAGTTGGCATGAGCAGAGCGGACCATGCCCGTTCGCCTCGGCTTCCGTGAGAACTTTCTCTACTGACTCAAGGCGCGCTCCGCGCGCAGGCCCGCCGCCGGCGGGCCAGGGACCCCCGCGCTTCGGGCATGCGGCCTGGCGGCCGGTCCCTACGCGCACCCCCGTCCCACCGGCAACGGGCAAAACGAGAAGAACGCTCAGTCCGTAGACCAAGCGCTCACTCTCCAGGCCGATCAGCCGCGACCACGCCATGCTCTGCGGCGGACGCCCCCTACGCCGACGCTCTGCCAGCCCGCAGGCGCGCAAGCAACTCCGGGAGACGTGCGACGTCCTCGGGTAGCGCGAGGCTGTGGTCCAGGCTCACCAGAGCAAGCAACTGAACGGTCCCACCAGATCGAGCCGCGGCCTCCAACTTGTGGTGACCATCGAGCAAGAAGTGGCTGAGACCCCAATGGCAGTAGTAGTCCGTCGAATCGTCATCGATCGCAGGCTGGCAGATGTCCAAGGTCGACAGCGCAATGGCCGTCGGCGTCACACCTCGATCCATCAGGTCACGGTAGTGCTGGACTCGTTCCCGGTCGTTCCAGCTCGGCGGGACCATTGGGACAACAAACTCATAGAGGTGCTCGTCTGACTCAACCGTCGTCTCGAAGGTTCGGTAGTAGAAGGTCCGAGGGTTCTCGGGCAGCCCCCAGAAGCTGTCAATACCCCAGGTTGCGACCTGTTCATGTGAGAAGTAGTCCCGCCCGTCGTTCGGTGCGACCAGTTCCGGTTTCACCTCGAGCAACTACGGCAGGTACTCGCCTTCCGGCAGAAGCTGCGCGAAAGTCTCGACGAGCCCGTCGTCAACAACATCAAGAGGCTGCTCCAATGCGGCCAGCAACTCAGGCGACGCAGAGACCTCAACCCGCGCTGTGTCGCTCCCGAGGCGGGCCTTCCGCTCGAAAAGGAACGGGCAGGTACCGCACCAGAGAGACAGCTCGAACGCGGGCTGCCCCGCCACCAATAGGTACCGAGCCGAGAAACCTGGACTTCGGATCAGCGCTTCCGAAACTCAGCAGCGCCTGGTCCCCAGGTACTCCCAGTCGACGCTGAGACTGGGCAGAGAGCAACATGCGCTGATCGTAGAGCAGCGGTGCCTGAACAGGTTCGCGCTTTATCTCGCCACCGGCCCCCGCCCCGATCCCCAGGGTTTGCACGACGCCACCCGGCATCAAGAGCGCTAGCGCGTCGCTACGCGATGAACTACGTTCACTCCTGACACCGAGTACCGCCGAGCAATCTTGGCTGGCTATCGGTTCGGTGGCGCTCAACTGGGTTACCTCTACAGGGGTCTCAGTTTGGGTCTCATTCACCACCGTCCGCGATCGTTCTCGGAGCACCGCACGGACCAGCTCCAGCGCTTGGAACAGCATCTGCGAACAACGGCGAACTGCGGTAGGGACTGCTGCAGGATCAGGTGTCGCCTATTACCTATGTCGTGAACCTAGACACCCCCAGATCCGCCACAGGAAACGGCGCCTGACCCGAAATGCAGGTCAGGCGCCGTTTCGACGTTCGGGGCCGCAGTGGATATGCGGACATTCGCAGTTGAGCAGATCGGCGCCGCCTTTCTGCTCAATTGCGACGAGCCTCTTTACGTTAGGGTGTCCCTCGCTAAGTCCTAGCTCACCCTTCAGGAGGAACAATGTTCAATCTCAAGAGATCGCTCTCGGTCGGGACGGCAGCCATCGGGCTCATGCTCTGCTCGATTTCTTCAGCAGACGCGGCGTGGACCCGCGTGTTCACTGACGGGAACAGCCTCGGCGAGTACGCATGCCGAGCCGACGGCACGGCTAGTTCCTACGGCCACCGGATCCTCGTCAACTGCGATGTCCGCGACACCAAACGGGACGGCAAGGCCATCTATGCCGCCGTCCGCTTCATCGACTCCTACGGACGCTGGTCTGGCTACAAGCGCGTCAGCGCCAACGCCAAGTCAGGCGGTGCCTGGACCTGGGGCACCCAGCACTACATGACCTGGGACGGCCACAACATCAAGGGCGTCCGATTTTACCTCGCTAAGGACGTGTCCCTAGCCAAGGACGTGTACTACACCGACACCAGGCAGGGCGGCGCCGTCTGACCGGGAGTTGTTAGCACACACACGTGCCCCAGGTCCCGACCTGGGGCACGTGTGGCTTCATGCGGGCATCACCAGACGGAGATCTCGCCGAATCCCCCGACGGAGTCCCCCGGACACTCCACTTCAAGACGCCCAGACCTGGCCCCGACGAGCTCGCCTGCCGCCGCCAGGTCTTCAAATGGCTCGTGTGCTACAACACTCGCCTGCCACCAGGCCGAGACCTACAACGTCGATTGGTAAGGAGCCGGATATGCAGCCCTACAAGGTCGTCTTGCGCCGGGAGAACAGCGGCCGCAGAACGAGCGCGAGCCCGAGCGCACCGCCGCCTCCGATGCCCCACCAGACCGCGTTCTCGCGGACGCCGTCGAGCGGGTCCTTCTTCTCCTGAGCCATCGGAGCCCGCTCGACCTCCGGCGGCTTGGCCGGGACCTTGTCGAGCGGTCGGGTGATGGCGTCGAACGCATTCACGACACCCGCACCCCAATAACGGCTGCCCTGACCTTCCTGGCCAGAGGCGGTGCGGTAGAGACGGTCGATCACCTGCTCGGCCTTCCAACTCTTGTTGGTGGACCAGATGAGAGCGAGTACGCCACTGACCTCTGCCGACGCGAAGGACGTCGTGATGGTGTCAACCCAGCACGGTTTTCCGAACAGCGTCGTGGACGGCGCACCATAGGTCGGCGCGGCGACGTCGGTGTTGGAGTTGGGCAATACCGCAGACTCCGGATCCGAGGACCAGGTGCCGGAGGCGCTGACGGTCACGACCGGGTCGGCCCCGCTCGGGAAGATGCTGTCGGCCACATCCGGTCCGTCCGCAGTAGTGACCTCCGACCAGTCGGAAGCCATCACGACGATGGCTCCCTTCTTCACGAGGGTGTCCACCGCCTTCTCCATGGCTGGGCTGCCCTGCGACGCGGGCAGACCGATGTCGACGATCAGGCGGGTTGCATTGCCCTTCGCGAGCTGGTTGAGCTCACCGGTCAGCTTCGCGACCTCGACCGTTGACTTCTCCTGACCGACCTTGAGCACCGGGTGATCGCTCAGCCGTGCCTTCGGGGCGATCTGTGAGATCAGCCCCGCGGCTACGGTGCCGTGATAATCCTGCGCCTTGGCCGAGGCACCCGAGTCGACGACCGCGATCTTCACGCCGCTGCCCAAGCCGCTGACCTGCTGAGCCTCGTCGATCCTCATGATCGCGAACGGCGCCGCGGCGGTCGGCACCGGCGCATCCTCAGTCTCCGCGGGCTGCGGCGAACCGCCGCCGGCATTCTTGGAATAGGCACCGCACAGCGGCCGCTCCTCGGCGGCGTACGCAGGTCCAGGACTGCCCAGCAGCGTCAGCCCACCTGCGACGGCCACCAGAGCGACACCGCGCCTCAGCAGGGTCACTGGGTCACGCACTGGCTCTCCTGGACATCGCCCGTGTTCGGCGGGCACAGCGCGAACTCGGTGGAGAGGGCGGCGCCATTAGGAAGTAGCCGAAGCCACGTACCAGGGACGAGGGGGCCGGAGCCGCTGCTCAGGCCAAGACGCTCGACCGTGAGCGGCCCGTCGACCGTGTTGGCGCTGGCGCGGGCGTCGATGAGGAACGGCGTCGCGCTCTTCTTGTCCTGCTTCTCGCCGTTGGCGGCGAAGACGAAGGCGCCCTTGCCCGGATCGACCCGCGCCGCGGTCAGGTCGTCGGCCTCCGGCGGATCGGGATCCGGCCAAGCCTTCTCCCCGGGGTTTCTCCCGAGACGTACGGTCGTTACGTCGCCGGTCTCGAGCTGAGCGCACGCGGGGCCGGTGGCCGGCTCGAGCTTCGACCTCGGCCAGAAGGTGGAGTCCTCCAGCCGGTCACCGTCGATGTTCGGCTGCGAGTCCAGCGACTGCGGGTTGACCTCACTGCCGAAGGCGAGGTCGTAGACCTGGCCGGCGAAATCCTCGAGCCGGACCCAACCCGACTCCGTCATCAGGTAGTTCCTTGCCTGGAAGTTGCCCTTCGTACCGATCGGATACTCCTCACCCTCGACCGTGTCACCGGCCCTGGTGAAGGCGGTTCCGAAAGACTCGCCCGACAGTGACGCGCCCGACGGGAAGAGGTTGACCCAAGCCTGGGGCACCGTGGGCGTCGAGACCGGGCCGTCGAATGTCCGATCGGCATAGGTCTCCGAGTCGCCCTCGATCTTGTAGCTGTACGCCTGGGTATAGCCGTCCAGGTTCTCGCTCTCCGCGATCAGGTAGGTGCCGTCCTCGGTCTGCACCATGAAGCCGTTGTCCGCGGCCGCCTTCACATCGGGCTTCTCCGAGATGTTCGTGAACGTTCCGGCATCATTGGCCGTGCAAGCCGTCCACCCGGTGTTGATGAAGTCGGACTTCGTCGGCAGCTCCTCGGGGACGTTCGGTCCGGTGATGCCGATCGTCGCCTTCGGGAACTCCTTGTCGACCTCCTCCTGGTCGATGACCTTGGACTTCTTCTCCAGGTCCAGGCCGAGGATGAGCTGCGCGCTGGCCAGGTTGACGACCGGGTGCAACTCCTTGTTGTCCTTGCCCGTGACGACGTACCGCGCCCCGCCCTTGGTCACGATCAGGCCGGGCTGGTCTGCCCAGCCCGTCGCGGGCCGGGGAGCGAGGAAGTGGGCGACGGCGCCGCCGGCGATGAGCAGCACCGCGAGGACGAGGCCGCCGAAGACCGAGCGACCGGGCCGGGCCGGTTCGACCTCGCGCCCGCCGGGCGCGCCTGAGAGGAACGCGGAGACGAGCCGGCGGCGGCTGAAGGCATGGGCCTCTACGAGGTCCTTCTTGCTGGCCATCAGAAACCAGCCACCGCGGCGCCGAAGAGACCGGAGGCGACCACCATCAGCGGGAGCATCGCCAGCAGGCAGATGGTCTCGGCGAGATCGGCCAGCCGGCCACGCCGGATCGAGCCGACGTCAGGAACAAGCGTCAGAACCAGAAGTACGCCGCCGGCGGCCGCCAGCACGACAGCGGTCGTCGGCCGCCACGACTCGTGGTAGACCAGCAGCGCGGCCCCGATGGCGAGCAGGCCGGCGATCCCGGAGACCAGACCGACGAGCACCTCGGAGCCCGTCCGGTATTGGCGGGTACGCAGCATCAGCACGACACATGCGGCGAGAGCAAGCAGCGTGCCGAAGAGCCCGAGCCGCACCACGAACGGCGAGGTCAGCACGACCATGACGCCGACGGAGAGGGAGATCGCGACCAGGATCTCGTGGGCGACCCTGGCGTCGACCTTGACCTGGTCCTCCCTGATCTCGTCGGGATCGAGGTTGATGTCCTCGTCTGAGTAGAGCTGTGGGACGTCGGTCTTGGTGGTGCTCAGCGCCAGCCACGGGAAGAAGCTGCCGGCCAGGACCACGACGACCAGCACGATCCCGAGAACCACACCGGCCTCCCAGCCGGTCGCGGTCAGGAGCAGGCCGGCCACCAGGAAGACGCCACCGACGAGCGCGCCCGGCATCGCCAGCATCCGGGCCTCGCCGAGGCCGAGGAAGCCGACCGCGGCGACGAGCATCGCCCCCGCGCCGGCCAATGCCAGCGGGAGACCGACCTTGCCGTCGCCACCGAGCGCCGCAGCGCCGATGAGATAGCCGCCGACGGCGCCGTAGACCTCACCGATCCAGACGGCGGAGATCGCGGCGTCGTTCTCGGCCTCGAGCCGGGAGAGGACGATCGCCCCGCCGGCGAGGACGAGGCCGATCACCGAGGCGGCGACGCCGGCGAGCATCGACGGCGCCTGCGTCCACAGAGCGCCGGCGCCGAGGAGCAGCAGCAGCGCGGCGGCCAGCAGCGACGTACGTCTTCCTGCTTCTGGTTTCCAGGGGGCCATCTCGCCCTCGACGACGTCGGTCATCGCTTCGACCACGTCGTCGTAGACCCGCGGCGGCTTGTCGTCGATCCCGGCGCTCACCGTGAGCACGCCGCCGTCCTCGACGCCCTGCGGGATCAGCCCGAGGTCGCCGGCGAGCTTGCGGCCATCAGCGAGCACGACACGGTAGCCGGCGTACGCCGTCTGCGGGTCGAGCATGCCGACGCTTCGGGCGAGCTCGGGTACGAGCTCGGCGACCGGCACCGAGCCGGGCAGCACCAGATCCATCCGGCGGGTGCCGGAGGCGACAGTGACCCTGACCAGCCCCGTGGGCGCCACCTGCGCCTGCGTCATTTCACGAACTCCTCGCGTCGTGCCTGTCTCCGGGACGAACCGACCGAATGCCCCGAGAGTTTGCGCCATCAAAATCGCGCCCGCCGTTCAGACAGCGAGCATCAGCGCTGACTTTGCCACAAAACCGTGCCCCAGTGTGCGCCAGAACGCCGTCGCGGGCGACGAAACGACGAGGGGACCGATGCCAGGCACCGATCCCCTCGTCGTCGAGCTCCTGAAGGAGGCCTCAGCCGCCGAAGCCGCCCGCACCGCGCTTGTCAGCGTCGTGCATCTGCGACTGCGACTCGTTGACGAACTTGCTGCTGCGGTCGAGCGCGCCGCCGAGCTCGCGAATGGTCTGGTTCCACTTGGCCTGAGCCTGGTTGTAGGCGTTGGCAGCCTCACCAGTGAAGTTCTCCTGGAGACCCAGGATGTGCTTCTCGAGCCCGTCGAGCTCGTTGTCCATCTCGCGCACGCCCTTGAGCAGCACGTCGACGATGGAGCCCATCGCTCCGTGGTTTACGACAATCTCTTCACCCATGTCAGTTCCTTTCAGTCCGTTGCGATGTCAGAAGGAGTACTTGGTGCCCTGGACGTCACCGGCGATCGCGCTGGACTGGCCAGCGACGTCCTGGTCGGCCTCAGAACCCAGCTGGCGGGCCTTGGTGAGGCCGGCGGTGAGCTGGTCGAGGGCGTTGGTGATCTCCCGCGACTTCTCCTCGTAGGTGTTCATCAGGTTGCGGAACGCGGTGCCGCCGGCACCCTTCCAACCCGACTGTCCCTGCGCCGTGGCCTCGGAGACGGTGCGGCTGTTGACGTTCTGCAGCTTGCTCTTCGTCTCTTCGATGAACTTGACGGCCTGCTCGATCGCCTGGCCTTGCTTGATCTCACTGCTCATGGTGCTGTCCTTCCACCGGTGGAACCGGTTTCCTAGGTTTGATACCTGTTGGAGCCCGGCTCCCGATGGGCTCCCCCGAGGTCCGGACAATGTGCTCATACCCCGTCCCCGGAGTTCTAAACACAAATCCTTGAACTTTTTTCTCAGCCCTGCTGTTTACCCATTGAAACCCGATTCCCACAGATGACGGAAGAACCCTGAGGAAACCACGAAGGAAGCGATGACGGCGGCACCGCACAGCGACTCCGCCCAATCGGCCCGCGACGCCCACTTCGCCGAACGCCAGCCCCGGCCGGTCGCGATCGCCGCGATGATCACCACGAAGCCGATCACCACGACGCCGAGACCGAACCAACGGACCAGCTCGGGGTCGGCCCAGCCTACGAAGGCATGGACGCCGACGGCCAGCGCAATAACCCCGGCAACCCGGAGTACGCCGCGGGGCAGCCAGTAGCGATAGCTGCGCGCCGAGAGCAGGATGACGAAGGCGCCGGCGAGCAGGATCACCCAGCCGCCGATCCGGTCCACGTCGGCGGTCGCGGTCGCCACCAGCGCGGGCCCGCTCACCGCCACCACACCGAGGACCCCCCACGCCGCCGCGGCCAACGTACGCGCGCCGCGCTCGGCCACCACGGTGACCTCGTCGAACGGCACGGTCGGCTTGCTCGAGGTGGTCTGGGCCCGTGCGGACCAGGCGGTCACCGAGAGCTTGGAGACGTCGAGGAGGTAGGAGTCGGGGACGTCGACGGCGTACGACGGGACGATCCGCGCCGCCAGCGCGGCGGCGGCGAACAGGATCGACCACGGCACCTGCGGCGAGGTTCCGAACAGGGCGCACAGCGCCGTCACCACGAAGAGCGCGACGCCCGTCGAGGTCCACACCTTGAGCGCGGCATCGACGTCGTCGACGAGCGAGCGCGAGATCGTCGCGACCACCGCGGCGGCCAGACCGGCCACCCCGACGGCCATCGGCAGCGTCTCCGCGACGGGATCGACGGTGATGACGAAGGCGGCACCGGCGGCGAAGGCCGGGGCGGCGATCGCCCGGCGCGCTGCGTACGGCCCCGCGGGGATGATCCCCACCAGCGCACCGAGCCCGAGCAGGGCCGCGACGGCCAGCCGTTGCCAGCCGTCCGCCTGTGCGCCGAACCCGGCGGCCGCGACGGTCAGCAGCGTGGCGAGACCGACCCAGTAGAACGAGAAGCTTCCGGCCCGCGCGGGAGCGACGGACTCGACGACCGCACGCCTGGCGTAGGACTGCGTGGGCGGCGAGTCGGCGGCGAGCAGAGCGCCCGAGGTGACACCGCGCGAAGCGAGCGAGGCATCGGGGTCGAGCATGTCGCCGCGGCGGTCACGCAGCACCGGCGCGGCGGGAAGACCGACCGCGGTGGCGTACTCACGCGCCAGGTCGGAGGCGTGCGCGTCGGAGGGGACGACGATGTCGACAACTCCCGCGGTGCCATGGACCGTGACCGCCAGACCGCCCGCTGCGAGTGCCGGTTCAACGGCATCGGCCGTCTGAGTGGGCATGACACCTCCCGGATGTGTGAAGACCCTGTGACAGAGTTCCACATCGGAAGCTCCGGTGTCCGTTTTACCCGACCTGCCCCGTCAAGGGTAGTAGCGGAGGGTCGGGCACTCTAAGATCCAGACGACCTGCGGCATCCGGGCCCGCGGGGAACTGAACAAGTCTCAGGGGGACACGTGACTATCGCTGCGACAGCCGGCGGTAACCGCACCGAGGAGCCAGAGGTCCCCGAGGGGGAGCTCTCGCTCAACGCTCCACCGGCCATCGAGGAGGGCGAGGGCGTCGGCGGCGTACTCATGAACGCCATCCCCATGCTCGGTGGTCTCGGGTCGGTCGTGCTCATCGCGACGATGCAGTCGGGTGCGGGCGGTTCCCCGCCGATCCAGCGCTACATCGCCGCCGGCATGTTCCTCTTCGCGACCCTGGGCTTCATCTTCGTGCAGATCGACCGGCAGCGGAAGCAGAAGCAGAAGCAGGTCGGCGGGCAGCGTACCGACTACCTGCGCTACCTGGCCGGTGCTCGGCAGTCGGCCCGCAAGGCCGGCGAGCAGCAGCGCAAGGCGCTGACCTGGCACTATCCGGCGCCGTCCTCGCTGCCCGCGATCGCCGAGGAGCGCAGCCGGCTGTGGGAGCGCCCGAACACCCACAAACGCTATCTCGACGTACGCTACGGACTCGCGCACCAGCCCCTGGCGCTGGCTCTCGTGCCGCCTCAGCAGACACCGATCGACCAGGTCGACCCGGCCTCGGCGAGTGCGCTGCACCGGCTGCTGACGGTGCACCGGGTCCAGCCCGACCTGCCGGCGGCGACCAACCTGCGCGGGTTCGACAAGATGGAGATCTGCGGCAACGAGGACCAGTCCCGGGCGCTCGCCCGTGCCCTGATCTGCGGGATGACGGCCTTCCACTCCCCGGAGCAGCTGGTCGTCGCCGTGCTCACCTCCGAGCGCAACCTGGCCGAGTGGGACTGGCTCAAGTGGCTCCCGCACGCGCAGAGCGGCCGCGAGGTCGACGCCGTCGGGCCGCGGCGGATGGTGGTCACCAACATCAACGACCTCGGCGCCCTCCTTCCGACCGAGGTCGGCGAGCGTGCCCGCTGGGGCACCGACGACCGGATCCCCTCGCCGCAGGTCGTGGTCGTCGTCGACGGCGGCTCCGTCCCGCCGGGCAACCACGTGCTGCCCGACGACGGCATCCAGGGCGTCACCGTGATCGACCTGCCGACCCATTGGGACGAGCTCTTCGACTCCAGCCGCGTGCGGTTCCTGATCGACGACGAAGAGCCCGACGAGCGCAACACGGTCCCCGGCTATCAGGTGCGCGTACGCATGGACCCGGTCCGCCTCCGCGTCGACCAGATGTCGATGGCCGACGCCGAGGCCTACGCGCGGCGCCTGACCGCGCTCTTCACGGTCGCCCCGGAGGGTTCCGACGCGGCCGCCGAGACCCCTCAGGACACCGAGATCGCGGCCCCGAAGGACTACATGGCGCTGCTCGGTCTGGGCGACGTACGCTCCTTCGAGCCGGAGATCGCCTGGCGCCCGCGCGCCAACCGCGACCGGCTGCGGGTGCCGGTCGGTGTCGGCGAGGCCGGCCAGCAGATCTACATGGACATCAAGGAGTCGGCCCAGCAGGGCATGGGGCCGCACGGCCTCGTCATCGGTGCGACCGGCTCCGGTAAGTCGGAGTTCCTCCGCACCCTGGTCCTCGGCCTGGTGCTCACCCACCCGCCCGAGGTGCTCAACCTGGTGCTGGTCGACTTCAAGGGTGGTGCGACCTTCGCCGGGATGGCGAGCATGCCGCACGTCTCCGCGGTGATCACCAACCTCGAGGGCGAGCTCACCCTGGTCGACCGTATGCAGGACGCGCTCTCCGGTGAGATGACCCGCCGCCAGGAGCTGCTGCGCGAAGCCGGCAACTTCTCCTCGTTGAAGGACTACGAGAAGGCGCGTACGCAGGACCCGACGATGGATCCGATGCCGTCGCTGTTCATCGTGGTCGACGAGTTCTCCGAGATGCTCTCGGCCAAGCCGGAGTTCATCGACCTCTTCGTCGCGATCGGACGTCTGGGCCGCTCGCTCGGCATCCACCTGCTGCTCGCCTCGCAGCGGCTCGAGGAGGGCCGGCTGCGTGGGCTCGACTCGCACCTGTCCTACCGCGTGGGTCTGCGTACGTTCTCCGCGCAGGAGTCGCGGACCGTGCTCGGCGTGCCCGACGCCTACGAGCTGCCGGCCATTCCCGGTCTCGGCTACCTGAAGCCCGACCCGACCAACATGCAGCGGTTCCGGGCCGCGTACGTCTCGGGGCCGCCGGCCGCCGGGTCGCGGGTCCGCCGCGACGAGGGCGGCAAGCTGCAGGGCATCTACCCGTTCTCGATCGCCGAGGTGAAGCAGCTGGCGATGCCGGTCGAGGACGACGACGTCCAGTCCGCACCCGTGGTGGACGAGGACGGCGTCCAGAAGTCGATGCTCGACATCGCCGTCGACCGGATGGCCGGCTACGGCAGCCCCGCCCACCAGGTCTGGCTCCCGCCGCTCGACATCCCCGACACGCTCGACACGCTGATGCCCGATCTGACCGCTGATCCCGAGCTCGGGCTGCACTCGCCCGCCTGGAAGCGGCTCGGCGGGCTGGTCGTGCCGCTCGGCATCGTCGACAAGCCGCGCGAGCAGCTGCGTGACACGCTCACCCTCGACCTGCGTGGAGCCGCTGGTCACGTCGCGGTCATCGGTGCGCCGCGTACGGGTAAGTCGACCACGCTCCGCACCGTCGTCACCTCGATGTCGCTGACCATGACACCTCACGAGGCACAGTTCTTCGTGCTCGACTTCGGTGGCGGCACCTTCACCCCGCTGGCCAAGCTCCCGCACGTCTCCGGCGTCGGCTCGCGGGCCGAGCCCGATGTCGTACGCCGCGTGCTGGCCGAGGTCGGGGGCATCCTGGACCGCCGCGAGGCCTACTTCCGCGAGCAGGGCATCGACTCGATCGAGACCTACCGCACGCGCCGGGCACGCGGCCAGGCCGACGACGGCTGGGGCGACGTCTTCCTCGTCATCGACGGTTGGGGCACGCTGCGCGCGGACTTCGAGGACCTCGAGTACGCCATCCAGGAGATCGCTCCTCGCGGCCTGACCTACGGCGTGCACATCGTCGCCTCGGCCGGTCGCTGGGCGGAGTTCCGGTCCTCGATGCGCGACGTCTTCGGCACCAAGCTCGAGCTGCGCCTCGGTGACCCGATGGACTCCGAGCTCGACCGCAAGCTCGCCGCACTGGTGCCGACCGGGCGGCCGGGCCGAGGCATCGTGAAGGAGAAGCTGCACTTCCTCAGCGCGCTGCCCCGGATGGACGGCGACGGCTCGGCGCAGACGCTGGGCGACGGTGTCGACGACCTGATCTCGCGGGTCTCGGCGGCCTGGCAGGGCCCGGCCGGCCCGAAGCTGCGACTGCTGCCGGAGAAGATCACGGTGGAGCGGATCCACGAGCAGGCCGGGGTCACCGCACAGAACCCCGGGAAGAGGATCCTCCTCGGCATCAACGAGAAGGACCTGGCCCCGGTCGGTCTCAATCCCGATGCGGAGCCGCACCTGCTCGTCTTCGGCGACGGTCAGTCCGGAAAGTCCTCGATGCTGCGCAACATCGCCCGCGAGATCATGCGCACGCACACCCCCAAGGAAGCCCAGATCGCGGTCGTCGACTACCGGCGCTCGCTGCTCGGCGAGATCCCGGACGACTACCTGGTCAGCTATCTCACCTCGGCGACCCAGGCGACGCCGGCGCTGAGCGATCTGTCGGACTACCTGTCCAAGCGGATCCCGGGACCCGACGTCACCCCCGACCAGCTGCGCAACCGGTCCTGGTGGACCGGCGCCGACCTCTACCTGCTCGTCGACGACTACGACCTGGTCTCGACGCAGCAGGGCTCGCCAGTCGCTCCCCTTCAGCCGCTGCTGGCCCAGGCCCGCGACGTCGGCCTGCACGTCATCATCGCCCGCCGCTCCGGTGGCGCCTCGCGGTCGCTGTACGAGTCGGTCATCCAGTCGATGCGCGACCTCGCGATGCCAGGCCTGCTGCTCTCCGGCAACCCGGACGAGGGTCCGCTCATCGGCAACCTGCGTCCGGTGCCGACAGTGCCTGGGCGTGGCCGCCTGGTCACCCGCGACCGCGGCGTCGAGGTCGTCCAGCTGGCCTGGAGCGAGTCCTCGGTGTAGCTCGGACAACCACACACCCGGCCATGCAGAACGGCGCGCGACCCAGCTCGGGCCGCGCGCCGTTCTCATTCCCCTGAGCTCGTCGGCTCAGGTCTCGCTCCGGCTCAGGTGGTTCCGGTCCCGTTGTTGTTGGCGGCGTTGCGCAGCGGTGGCTTGATCTCGAACTGGTCGGCATCGGGCATGGTCCAGGTCTCCGCGGTGAACTTGTCACGGCCCGAGAGCAGCACCGATGCCTTGTTGCTGAACTCGTAGTCCCCGCTCGAGTCGTCCCACAGCGCCCGGACGAGGTCGTCGCGGCCATCGCCGTTGAGGTCGGTCACGGCCGGGATGGAGGACGCCGCGGTCTCTTGCGGTTCGATCGGGTCCTCGATGTTCCAGGACGGTTCGGGTACGAAGGTGGCCTTGTCGGCGTCGAAGGAGTAGACGCGGATGTTGACGCCGTCCTCGTAGACGACCAGGTCGTCCCTCCCGTCTCCGGTGACGTCCGCGAAGATCGCGGACTTCGTCGCTCGGTCTCCGTCCGGCCCGGGCACCGGGATGTCGACCTTCTCGAACTTCTCGCCCTTGCCCATCAGCATCACCGCGACGGCCGGGGAGAGCTCCCTGCCTCCCATGGCGATGTCGGCCCTCTTGTCGCCGTCGACGTCGCCGACCTCGAAGTTGACGTCGAACGTCGTCCCCTGCCACGTACCTTCGTACCAGTCGGTGCTCTTGGCCCAGGTGTTGTCCGCCTTGCTGAGCATCACCGTGACATGGAGCTTGAGGTCCTTGAGCTTTCCGAGTGCCGCGTCGTCGGAGGGCA
>NZ_JBOHDN010000035.1:0-14119 GCF_050699375.1 Nocardioides sp.
GCGGAGGTCCCGACAAGCTCGACCACCGGAGCAGCGGAGGTCCCGACAAGCTCGACCACCGGAGCAGCGGAGGTCCCGACAAGCTCGACCACCGGAGCAGCGGAGGTCCCGACAAGCTCGACCACCGAGGGCGAGAAGGTCTCGACAAGCCGACCCGAAGGTGATCGTGTTGGTCTCGACGCACCTACGCCGCCTTCGCTTCGCGAAGGGGCGCCCTCGCTCGGCACACCCGGACGAGCAAGCTCGCCGGGTGGTCTAGCTCAGTCGCCTGGCGGAATCCAGCGGCCCAGCGAGGTAGAGAGGTAGCGACAAGCAGACCAAGGTCAGCGAACAGACCGCAGCCGACGATCGATCAGACCCATGAGCTCAGCATCACGGCTCCTACCAGCAGGCGCGGAGGGATAGCGCCCCAGGACATCGACGAGCACCGGAGTAGCGCGCCCGACGGCACGATCGAGGGACCTGAGAGCCGAGGAAGGATCACCGGAGGCTTCGAGCTCCGCGATCCGGGCGGCACTGGCGGCGGCACGGAGGATGTGACCGACCTGGGTGGCGTCTGCCAGCGGGTGGAGGTAGGCGGCAGACGCGGCGTCGCCGGCGCTTCGGGCAGCGAGCCGAGCGGCCTCGGAGGGAGCGGCCTTCGCGGCGCGGTGGGCGTCCAGGGAGGTGACCCGCTGCAGCTTCGTACGTCTGGCACCACCGACGAACTCCCAGGCCGCGTCGAGCGCGAGACGCGGTCGTGGGTCACCGGGGCAAGCCGTCTCGAAGACCGGCAGGACCTCGGCAGCGGTCTCCGCGACGTAGCGGGCTACGACCCGGAGCTCGTCGGTCGTCAGCTCGAAGTCGCCTGCCACGAAGCAAGTATCAGGCGTGACCGTCGAACATCGAGGTAACCGAGCCGTCCTCGAAGACCTCACGGATCGCGCGGGCGAGCATGGGCGCGATGGAGAGCGTGGTGAGCTTGTCGAACTGCTTCTCCTCCGGCACCGGGAGGGTGTTGGTGATGACGACCTCGGTGGCGGTGGAGTTCTTCAGCCGGTCGACAGCCGGGTCGGAGAGGATCGCGTGGGTGGCCGCGATGACCACACCGCCCGCACCGGCGTTCATCAGCGCCTCGGCGGCCTTCACGATGGTGCCGCCGGTGTCGATCATGTCGTCGGTGAGGACACAGATGCGACCCTCGACCTCGCCCACGACGCGGTTGGCGACGGTCTCGTTGGGCCGGTTGATGTCGCGGGTCTTGTGGATGAAAGCCAGCGGCGCCCCGCCGAGCCGCGCGGCCCAGCGCTCGGCGACCTTGATCCGGCCGGCGTCCGGCGAGACGACCGCCAGCGGCTGCGAGCCGTACTTGTCCTTGATGTAGTCGGTCAGCAGCGGCAGCGCCATCAGGTGGTCGACGGGACCGTCGAAGTAGCCCTGGAGCTGGTCGGCGTGGAGGTCGACGGAGATGATCCGGTCGGCGCCCGCGGTCTTGAACATGTCTGCGACCAGACGGGCCGAGATCGGCTCGCGGCCGCGGTGCTTCTTGTCCTGGCGGGAGTAGCCCCAGAACGGCATCACGACGGTGATCCGCTTGGCCGAGGCGCGCTTCAGCGCGTCCACCATGATCAGGTGCTCCATGAGCCACTGGTTGATCGGCGCCGTGTGGCTCTGGATCACGAAGGCGTCCGAGCCGCGCACCGACTCCTCATAGCGCACATAGATCTCGGAGTTGGCGAAGTCATAGGCCGCGGTCGGCGTCAGCTTCGTACCGAGCAGATCAGCGACCTCCTCGGCGAGAACCGGGTGCGCCCGGCCGCTGAAGAGCATCATCTGCTTCTCGGTGGTGCGCTTGGTCATGTGCTGGCTCCTACCCCCGGGGTCACTGCCCTTGGATTCTCCATCAACATCGCCCCGGCACCCAACCCCGGGTGTCACTCGCCGGTCGCCACGGGTTCACCCAGGACGGGTACGCCCGCCTCGAGTGCCTCCTCGGCCGCGGCCGCCTGGGGGGTACCCGCCCTCTTCTTCAGCGTCCACCCCTCGATGTTCCGCTGCTGACCTGCGGAGACCGCCAATGCCCCAGGAGGTACGTCCTCCCGGATCAGCGACTCGCCACCGGTCGCCGCGCCGTCACCGACGACCACCGGGGCGACGAAGGTCACACCGGAGCCCGACTTCACGTGCCGGCCGATGGTCGTCCGGTGCTTGTTGACCCCGTCGTAGTTGGCGAAGATCGTGCCGGCCCCGATGTTGGTGCCCTCCCCGATCGTCGCGTCGCCGACATAGGACAGGTGCGGCACCTTCGCACCGGCGCCGATGGTGGAGTTCTTGACCTCGACGAAGCCGCCGATCTTGCCCTCGTCGCCGAGCACCGTGCCGGGCCGCAGGTAGGAGAACGGCCCGACGTTGGCGCCGGGGCCGACGACGGCGAGCTCTGCCTGCGTACGCACCACCCGAGCGCCGTGGCCGATCTCGGTGTCCTTCAGCGTGCAGTCAGGGCCTACCACCGCGTCCTCGTCGATCCGGGTGGCCCCGATGAGCTGGGTGCCGGGCAGGATGGTGACGTCGGGCGCGAGCTCGACGTCGGCGTCGATCCAGGTCGTGGCCGGGTCCATGACCGTGACCCCGTCCTTCATCCACCGGGTCACGATCCTCTCGTTGAGGATCTTCCCCAGGGCGGCGAGCTGGGCCCTGTCGTTGGCGCCCTCGGCCTCGGTGACGTCGTCGAGGACGTACGCGTCCACGCCCAGCCCGTCGGCGACCGCCAGCGCGATCGCGTCGGTGAGGTAGAACTCCTTCTTGGCGTTGTCGTTGCCGATCCGCGGAAGCACCCCGGCCAGGAAGCTGCCGTCGAAGGCGATGATCCCCGAGTTGATCTCGGTGATCGCCCGCTGCTCGTCGGTCGCGTCCTTCTCCTCGACGATCCCGCTGACCCCACCACTGGGCCCACCACTGGCACGCAGGATCCGCCCGTAGCCGAACGGCTCGGGGACGATCCCGCTCAGGATCGTGGCAGCCCGCCCGGCGGCCTCGTGCTCGGCCACCAGCGCGCGCAGGGACTCGCCGCGCAGCAGTGGCGTGTCGCCGTACGTCACCACGACCGTCCCGCCGGCGACCGATGCCGCCTCGACCGCCATCCGTACCGCGTGACCGGTGCCCAGCTGCTCCTCCTGGACCGCGATGACGGCCTCCGGGAGGATCTCGGCGATGTGCGGCTCGACCAGCTCCCGCTGGTGCCCCACGACCGCGACCACACGAGAGGCGCCGGCCTCCGAGACCGCGGCCAGAACATGGCCGACCAGACTCCGGCCCGCGATCTGATGGAGCATCTTGGGAGTCTTGGACTTCATCCGGGTGCCGCCACCGGCAGCCAGCACGATCACGGTCAGCTCGCTCATGTTGCCTCAGTCTAGGGCGCCCCGTACGAGCCCCGATCCGGGGTGGTGGGCAGGTTGGCGGACACGGTCGGCAGGCGGGCAGGTCGGCCCGGCCAACAGCCTCGGGCCACATGCCTGGGACCGGCGGTCCCTGGTTGGCCCGGCGCCCGACCCGCATGATGGATGCCATGGACCGTGCCTCGCTCGCCGACTTCCTCCGACGCCGCCGCGAGTCGCTGCGTCCGCAGGACGTCGGCGTGATCGCCGGGCCCCGACGGCGTACCCCGGGCCTGCGCCGCGAGGAGGTCGCCGCCCTGACCGGGATGTCGACCGACTACTACGTACGCCTCGAGCAGCAGCGCGGTCCGCAGCCCTCCGACCAGATGCTCGCCGCGCTCGCCCGGGCGCTGCGTCTCACCATCGACGAGCGGGACCATCTCTACCGGCTGGCCGGCCACAACGCGCCACGGCGTACGTTCGAGGACGGCCACGTCGCCCCGTCTCTGCTGCGTGTGCTGGACCGGCTCGAGGACACGCCCGCGATGATCGTGTCCGCGCTCGGCGAGACGCTGGTCTCGAACCGGCTCGCGACCACGATCTTCGGCGACCGGGCAGCGCTGACCGGCTGGGATCGCTACGAGTCCTACCGCTGGTTCACCGATCCCGCGACCCGAGACGTCTATCCGCCCGACGGCCACGACCACCATGGCCGCGGGCTGGTCGCGACCCTGCGGATGGCGCACGGAGCCCTCGGTGAGCGTTCACGCGCCGGCGAGCTCGTACGTCTCCTGCTCGCCAGGTCCGAGGAGTTCGGTGAGCTGTGGGAGCGGCACGAGGTGACTCACCGGTTCGAGGATCACAAGACGCTGCTGCACCCGCAGGTCGGCCGTATCGACGTCGACTGCCAGGTGCTGACCACCCAGGACCACGGCCAGGCGCTGCTCGTGCTGACGCCCGTGCCCGGTAGCGAGGCGGACGAGAAGATCCGGCTGCTCTCGGTGCTCGGCAACCAGGAGTTCAGCGGAACCTAAACACCCTTGCCCAGGTCGAGGACGAGGACCGCCATGTCGTCGGAGGACGGCCTGCTGGAGAAGTCGGTGACCGCCCCGAGCAACCGGTCCGCGACCGCCTGCGCTCCCGCGTCGATGCCCGAGGCGAGAACGGCCTCGACGCCGGCCTCCTCGAACATCGTGTCCCCGTCACGCCGCTCCAGGACGCCGTCGGTGACGACGACGAGCCGGTCGCCGCCTTCGACCGTCACCTCCTCCTCGATGTAGTCGACCGAGTCGATCACGCCGAGGAGCGCCTGCGACCGGCCGACCCGGCGGGCGGGCGCTCCCGGCCGGGCACGGGTGAGGAGGAACGGCGGTGGGTGGCCCGCGCAGACGATGCGTACGCGGAACCGGGATGCCCCGGTGGCCTCGATCGTGCCGCACACGAGCGTGAGGAACCGGCCCCGCGACCCCTCGTCGCAGATCGCGGCGTTGAGCCGCTCCAGGGTCGGCGCGATCGGGATTCCCGCGCGCATCAGCGCCCGCACGGTGTGCCGGGCCATCCCGGCGACCGCGGCCGCCTCGGTCCCGACGCCGCACACATCGCCCACCATGAACCCCCAGCGGCCGGCACCGAGGGCGAAGATGTCGTAGAAGTCGCCACCCGCGTCGTTGAACTCGCCCGTGGGCTCGTAGCCCACCCCGATGTCGACGCCGGGAATCTCCGGGAGGACGGTCGGCAGCAGGCCGCGCTGCAAGGACCGGCCGGTCTCCTGGAGCTCGGTGTGGGCGCGGGCGTTGTCGATGGCCAGCGCCGCCCGCCGAGCGACCGACTCCGCCACCAGCAGACGCTCTCGACGTAGCGGCTCGCCGGGCGGCCGGCCGAGGGTGAGCCACCCGATGACCCGGTTGCGTGCCTCCAGCGGAAGGATCGCGACCTCACCGTCGAAGTCGGGCTCGGCCGGAGTCTCGGTGCCGTCCGGCGCCGCCTCCTCCAGGGCGTACCGCACCGCGTCCACCTGGTGCTCGTCGGCGTGCCAGGCGAAGTGGAGCCGAGGATGGTCACGGACGTCGTTGAGGTAGATGCCGCACCAGGTCGCCAGCCGGGGCACCACGATCTGCGCGGTCATCGCCGTCGTCGTCTCCAGGTCCAGGGACCCGGCCAGCATCACGCCGGTCTCCCCCAGGAACGCCAGCCAGGAGCGCCGCTCGCCGTCGGCGGCCCGGGTGGAGGCCCGGTCGACGCTCGGCGCGGCCCAGTCCGCGATCCGCTGCAGCCGGACCCCGGCCTCGGTCGTGAACGCACCGGGCTCCGTCCTGGCGACCGCCAGGGTCCCGATCACCCGGCCGTCGAAGACCACCGGAGCGGTCACCAATGACCGCAGCTCGAGCCCGCGGAGCAGCTCGACCGGAGTCGCCCGCAGATCGCTGATCGCCAGGGGCCGGAACGTCGCCTTCAGGGTCGGCGCACCGGCCTCACCGCGGCGTACGCTCCGTCCCTGGATCGGCGCCGCGGACCCGCTCGTGGCGGCGACGACGAACCGGTCCTCCATCTCGTTCTCGAGCAGCAGGTACGCAGCCTCGGCACCGAGACGCTGCCGGGTCTGCTCCACGACCAGCTCCAGCACGTCGGTGAGCGCGAGCTGGTTGAGGGCGAGCCCGCCCAGTCCCAGCGGGTCCTCGCCGGCGTTGGACGCGGTCTCCCGGCGACGTACGTCCTGGTCCGCCGGGCCACCTCCGACGGGCCTCTCGGCACCGAGGACCGTCTCCACCAGCCCGAACGCCGCCCATACACGCTTGTGGTCCTTGCGGTACTCCACTCCCCAGGCCGTCGCCAGCGCCGAGGTGATGAGCAGTCCGCGCCCGTGCTCGCTGACCCCGGGCCGGGCGTTCGCGCCGACCGGGAGCACCCGGGTCGGGTGCCGGTCGACCACGTCGATGCGGAGCCGATCCTCCTCGCGTACGACGGTCACCGTCATCGGTGTGCCGGCATGGGTCACGGCGTTGGTGACCAGTTCGCTGGTCAGCAGGATGACGTCGTCGAGGAGCTCGTCCAGACCCCATTCCACGATCACCGTCCGCGCGAAACGGCGCGCTTCGGAGACCGACGTGGGTGCCGGCTCGAACGTGCGCGAGAGCGTCTTGACTCCGGTGCTCATAGCCACCGCCGATTGTGCACCCGTTTGGGCCCCGAGAGACACCGATCACGAGAAGGTACCCACGGGTAGGTCAAGGAATGACCAGATTCGGTGGGGAACGATCATTTGTCGGTCGTCAAGAGCTGATGAGTGCGACACTCAGCAGACGTGTGATTCAGGGGTGGGAGGAGGCGAGATGCCCTCAGCATCGGGCACATCGACAGGCACCGAGCTCCCCGAGCCGGTGACGGTCGATCCGCTTGCGCTGCGCCGGCTCAGAGACGCGATGACCGCGATGCGCGACGGCGTCTTCACTGGCCGTCTCGAGCCCGTCGACGGGCCCCTCGGCGACCTCGTCTCGGTCCACAACGAGATCGGCGAGCGGCTGACCCACCTCAGCGGCGAGCTCTCCCGCGTACGCCGCGACGCCGGCCGCGACGGTCATCACGACGAGCGGCTCAGGCCGAGCGTGGGCGGTGGAGCGTGGGCCGGCGCCGTCGAGGACGCGAACAACCTGATCGAGGACCTGGCGCGTCCGACCGCCGAGATCGCCCGGGTCGTCGCCGCGGTCTCCGCCGGCGACCTCACCCAGACGATCGACGTACGCCGCGGCAGCCGCGCCCTCAAGGGCGACCCACTGATGGTCGCCAAGAGCGTGAACGGCCTGGTCGCCCAGCTCGCCACGATCAGTGAGGAGATCGCCCGGGTCACCCGCGAGGTGGGCACCGAGGGCAAGCTCGGCGGACGTGCGCGGGTGCGCAACGCCTCCGGCACCTGGCGCGATCTCGTCGAGGCCGTCAACACCATGTCCTCCCGCCTGACCGCCCAGGTCCGCGACATCACCGAGGTCACCACCGCCGTCGCCAACGGCGACCTGACCCGCACGGTCACCATCGAGGTCTCCGGCGAGATGGCCCAGCTCACGGAGACCGTCGACCGGATGGTGGGCCAGCTCTCCGCCTTCGCCGACGAGGTCACCCGCGTCGCCCGCGAGGTCGGCACCGAGGGCCGCCTCGGCGGCCAGGCGGACGTACGCGGCGTCTCCGGCACCTGGCGCGACCTGACCGACTCGGTCAACACGATGGCCTCCAACCTGACCTCCCAGGTACGCGGGATCTCCTCGGTCGCCAAGGCCGTTGCCCGCGGCGACCTCTCGCAGCAGATCACGGTGACCGCACGCGGGGAGGTCGCCGAGCTCGCCGAGACCCTCAACTCGATGACCGCCACCCTGCAGACCTTCGCCGACGAGGTCACCCGGGTCGCCAAAGAGGTAGGCACCGAAGGCATCCTCGGAGGTCAGGCAGAGGTTCCAGGGGTCGCGGGCCGGTGGAAGGACCTCACCGACTCGGTCAACTCGATGGCGACCAACCTGACCAACCAGGTCCGCGACATCGCCCAGGTCACCACCGCCGTGGCCGGCGGCGACCTGTCCCAGAAGATCACCGTCGACGTACGCGGCGAGCTCTACGAGCTCAAGACCACCGTCAACACCATGGTCGACCAGCTCTCCGCCTTCGCCGACGAGGTGACGCGAGTGGCGCGCGAGGTCGGCACCGAGGGCATGCTGGGCGGCCAGGCCGAGGTGCCGGGCGTCGGTGGCCGGTGGAAGGACCTCACCGACTCGGTCAACTCGATGGCGACCAACCTGACCAACCAGGTCCGCAACATCGCCCAGGTCACCACCGCCGTCGCCCGCGGCGACCTCTCCCAGAAGATCACCGTCGACGTACGCGGCGAGCTCGCCGAGCTCAAGACCACCGTCAACACCATGGTCGACCAGCTCTCCGCCTTCGCCGACGAGGTCACCCGCGTCGCCCGCGAGGTCGGCGGCGAGGGGCAGCTGGGCGGTCAGGCGGCGGTTCCCGGCGTCTCCGGCACCTGGCGCGACCTGACCGACTCGGTGAACTTCATGGCGGGCACGCTGACCGCCCAGGTCCGCAACATCGCCGAGGTCACCACCGCCGTCGCCGGCGGCGACCTGACCAGGAAGATCACCGTCGACGCCCGCGGCGAGATCCTCGAGCTCAAGTCCACCATCAACACCATGGTCGACCAGCTCTCCTCCTTCGCAGACGAGGTCACCCGCGTCGCCCGCGAGGTCGGCACCGACGGCAATCTCGGCGGCCAGGCCGACGTGCACGACGTCTCCGGCACCTGGAAGGGGCTCACCGAGAGCGTCAACCTGATGGCCGCGAACCTGACCGCCCAGGTCCGCAACATCGCCGAGGTGACCACCGCCGTCGCCCGCGGCGACCTGACCAGGAAGATCACCGTCGACGCCCGCGGCGAGATCCTCGAGCTCAAGTCCACCATCAACACCATGGTCGACCAGCTCGGCTCCTTCGCCGACGAGGTCACCCGGGTCGCCATGGAGGTCGGCACCGAGGGCGCCCTCGGCGGCCAGGCGCAGGTGCCGGGGGTGGCCGGCACCTGGCGCGACCTGACCGTGTCGGTCAACTCGATGGCCTCCAACCTGACCGATCAGGTCCGCAGCATCGCCCAGGTCTCCAAGGCGGTCTCCCAGGGCGACCTGTCCCAGAAGATCTCCATCGATGCCCGCGGCGAGGTCGCGGCGCTGGCCGACACCATCAACGCGATGGTCGACACCCTGCGCACCTTCGCCGACGAGGTCACCCGGGTCGCCAAGGAGGTCGGCACCGAGGGCTCGCTGGGCGGCCAGGCGCACGTACGCGGCGTGGCGGGCACCTGGAAGGACCTCACCGACTCGGTCAACTCGATGGCGACCAACCTGACCAACCAGGTCCGCAACATCGCCCAGGTCACCACCGCGGTCGCTCGCGGCGACCTCACCCAGAAGATCACCGTCGACGCCCGCGGCGAGATCCTCGAGCTCAAGTCCACCATCAACACCATGGTCGACCAGCTCGGCTCCTTCGGCGACGAGGTCACCCGCGTCGCCCGCGAGGTCGGCACCGAGGGCCAGCTCGGCGGCCAGGCCGAGGTCGCGGACGTCTCCGGCACCTGGCGCGGGCTGACGGAGAATGTCAATCAGCTCGCGTCGACCCTGACCACCCAGCTCCGCGCGATCGCCGAGGTCACCACCGCGGTCACCCAAGGTGACCTGAGCCGCCAGATCACCGTCGGCGCCGCGGGCGAGGTCGCCGACCTGAAGGACAACCTCAACGAGATGATCGACTCGCTCCGCGAGACCACCCGGGCCAACGAGGACCAGGACTGGCTCAAGACCAACCTGGCCCGGTTCACGGGTCACATGCAGGGCGGTCGCGACCTGCTCGAGGTGGCTCGGCTGATCGTCTCCGAGCTCACCCCGCTCGTGGACGCGCAGCAGGGCTCGATCTTCCTCACCGACCCGCAGTCCGAGCCCGACGGCACCAAGGTGCTGCGCCGGATCGCCTCCTACGGCTATCAGCCGAGCGCCGACGTCCCCGACGTCTTCGCACTCGGTGAGGGACTGGTCGGGCAGGCCGCGTACGACCGTACGCCGATCATCGTACGCGACGTGCCCGCGGGATTCCTGCGGATCGCCTCGGGGCACGGGTCGGCGGCCGCGACCTCGGTCGTGGTGCTTCCGGTGGTCTTCGAGGAGAAGGTGATCGGCGTCGTCGAGCTCGCCTCCTTCCGGCCGTTCAGCGCCGTCCACATGCAGTTCCTCGAGCAGCTCGCGGAGTCGATCGGGGTCTCGCTCAACGCGATCATGTCCAGCTCCCGCACCGAGGAGCTCCTGGTCGAGTCGCAGCGACTCGCCGGCGAGCTGCAGGACAAGCAGGACGAGGGCGAGCGGCAGCAGGTCGAGCTGCAGCAGACCAACGCCGAGCTCGAGGAGAAGGCCCGCCAGCTCGCCGACCAGAACCGGGCGATCGAGATCAAGAACCTCGAGATCGAGGACGCCCGCCGCGGCCTGGAGGAGCGCGCCGAGCAGCTGGCCCTCTCATCGCGCTACAAGTCGGAGTTCCTCGCCAACATGTCCCACGAGCTGCGTACGCCGCTCAACTCGCTGCTCATCCTGGCCCGGCTGCTCTCCGACAACGTCGACGGCAACCTCAACTCCCGTCAGGTGGAATACTCCCGCACCATCCACGGCGCCGGCACCGACCTCCTCCAGCTGATCAACGACATCCTCGACCTGTCCAAGGTCGAGGCCGGGAAGATGGACGTCCACGTCGCCGACGTCGCGGTGACCTCGGTGGTCGAGTACGTCGAGGCGACCTTCCGGCCGTTGACCGCAGAGAAGGACCTGGACTTCATCGTCAGCGTCGCCCCGGACGTACCCCGTCTGCTGCGCTCGGACCAGCATCGGCTGCAGCAGGTGCTGCGCAACCTGCTCTCGAACGCGGTGAAGTTCACCGACAACGGTGAGGTCCGGCTGCTGATCCGCAACGCCTCCGGCGAGCGCTTCTCGACCACGAGCCTGCAATCCGCCGACGCGGTGCTGGCCTTCTCGGTGGCCGACACCGGCATCGGCATCCCGCCCGAGAAGCTGCGGGTGATCTTCGAGGCCTTCCAACAGGCCGACGGCACGATCAGCCGCAAGTTCGGCGGCACGGGTCTGGGATTGTCGATCAGCCGCGAGGTCGCCCACCTCATCGGCGGCGAGATCCAGGTCGAGAGCCGGCCCGGGCACGGCAGCTCCTTCACCCTGTACGTCCCGCGGATCAGCTCCGATAGCACCGAGGCTCCGTCCGCGACACCCGCCGCCGGTGAGCTCGAGGTGGCCGACGCGACGGCAGGGACCAACCAGCTCCTGCTGGTCCTCAGCGGCGGTGACGAGGAGACCGGTCCCGGCACCAGCGCCGTGGTCGAGGCGCTGTTCGGGTCGGTCGACGAGGTCGAGACGGTCGTCGGGTCGACCCCGCAGGAGGCGCAGTCCGTCCTGGCCGAGCGCGAGGTCGACTGTGTCGTGCTGGACCTGCCCCCGGCCGAGGGCGGCTTCGACGTGCTCCGCTGGATGCGCACCCACAAACGCACCAAGGACATCCCCGTCGTGCTGAGTAGGGTCGGCGAGGTGACCAAGGCGCAACGGAACCGACTGGACCGGTACGCCCAGGCGATGACCCTCAAGACGCCGGCGACCACCGAGGAGGCGATCGACGAGGTAAGCGTGCTGCTGGGCCGCACCGGATCGCAGCGCCCCGGGACGTACGCCGCCGAGCCCGACGCCACCGGCCAGTTCGCGGGCAGGCGGATCCTGATCGTCGACGACGACGTACGCAACGTCTTCGCGCTCACCAGCGCACTCGAGCAGCACGGCATCGACGTCCTCTACGCCGAGTCCGGCGAGGCCGGGATCGAGGCGCTCCAGCGGGAGCCGGACGTCGACCTGGTGCTGATGGACATCATGATGCCGGGCATGGACGGCCTCGCCACGATGCGCCTGATCCGCGAGAACCCGCAGTTCAAGAGTCTGCCGATGATCGCCCTGACCGCGAAGGCGATGACCGGCGACCGCGAGGACAGCATCGCCGCCGGAGCCACCGAGTACATCACCAAACCTGTCGACGTCCCCGATCTGCTCTCGCTGTTCCGGGCGTGGCTGCTGTGAACGATCTCTGCCCAACGGAGGCGACGGAATGAGCGAGCGTCAGCGAGCGACAATCAGACTCAGGCCGTCGTGTCCGTATCCTTGCCTCTGTCCAACGGAGGCGACGGAATGAGCGCAAGGGCCAAGATCCTGCTCGTCGACGACAGGCCGGCCAACCTGGTCGCCCTCGAGGCGATCCTCGGGTCGCTCAACCAGAGCCTCGTCCGTGCCGGATCAGGAGAGGACGCCCTGCGTGCCCTGCTCCACGACGACTTCGCGCTGATCCTGCTGGACGCGCAGATGCCTGGGATGGACGGCTTCGAGACGGCCACCCGCATCAAGGCACGCGAGCGCACCAAGAGTGTCCCGATCATCTTCCTGACCGCGAACGACTTCGACACCCACCTGGCCTATCGCGGCTACGCGACCGGCGCGGCCGACTTCCTCACCAAACCCTTCGATCCCTGGCTGCTGCGTGCGAAGGTCCAGGTCTTCGTCGACCTGTGGCACGCCAGCCGCAAGCTGAGCGCGCAGGCAGACATGCTGCGTCGATCGCTGGACGAGCGCCAAGCCACCGGTCCGGGGCGCGCCGACGTCGACGTCGTCACCGACCTCCGCTCCCGCCTCGCGGGTGTGGAGGAGGCCGTCGCCGAGCTCGATACCGACGCCGACATGGGCCCGGGCAGCGATGCTCGTCGGCGGCTGGGACAGCGGCTCGACGAGCTCAGGCGGTGGTTGGTAGCACTGGGCTGATCAGGCCGGAGGGCGTCAGATCCGTGCGCGGTAGGCCGCGAGGATCTTCTCCGCCTTCTCCTTGTCGGCATCCTGCAGCGGGATCAGCAGCTCGGCGACCACGTCGGTCAGCTCGGCGACCCGCCGGTTGAGCTGACGCTGCTCCTGCACCTCGGCCTCGAGGGCCTCGATGCGGCGGGCCAGCGAAGCGCGCGTACGGGCCACTTCGCGGGCACCGCGGGCGATGTTCTTGATGCCGGAATCGTCGGACATGTCAGTTTCCTTCCGCAGCAGGCTGCGCTGGGTCTCGGGGAGCGGGCCAGGAGGCGCGCAGGCGGGCGACGCCGGGCAGTGGGTTGCCGAGCATGTCCTCACCGTCGGCGATCTCGAGGTGCTCGATCACGCCACCGGACGCCTCGATCTCGGCACGGACCAGGTCGGCCTCGACGCGGCGTACGAGGCCTTCGGGCTGCGGCTCGACCTGTGTCAGGTCGTCGCTGCTCACCGCGAACTCGAGGTAGAGCTTGCCGCCGCCAGGACGAAGGGCCATCTTCGACAAGGTCCACAGCTGGCTCCGCGAAGCGCCGTCGAGACAGCCGACCAGGTCGCGGGCGAAGAGATGATGCGGGTCGCGAGCGAGCCGGGCACCGAGCGTCAGGGTCGAGCGGAGCTCGCCGAGGATGAGCTGGTCCGTAGTCACCGAGAGCTTCTTCCGGTTCGCCCGGCGACGGATCGCCGCTACGGCGGCGCGGGAGAAGTCCACGGCGTGCACCTGGTGGCCGTTGCGCGCGAAGTAGCGCCCGTCGCGGCAGACGGCGCCGGGGCCGAGGTCGACCACCTTGGCGTCCTCTGGCAGCTGCTCGAGGACCCATTTGCCGAACGACGACTCGGCGCCCTCGAGCTCTTGGCCATGGGTGTTGTGGAACTCGGTCCACTGCCCCATGTCGGTGCGGAACCCGCGCAGCCATCCGTCGAGGCGACGTACGCCGGCGGGCGGGTCGGCGTACTTGAACGACGGGTCGGGAGTACGCCACTTCGGGCCGTAGATGAACGCCAGCATCTTCTCCGGATCGGCGGGAGCCGGGAAGTCGAAGCCGTGCAGGGTGATCGTCGAGACCGGCACGATCGCCTCGCGGCGCAGCCGGCCGGAGCGGTTGCCCAGCTGGTAGAAGACCGGCTCGCCGTCCGCGTCGGGCACGTAGAAGGCGACGAAGATGTCGATGTGCACCTTGCGGCCGTCGGAGACCTCGAGCAGCACCTTGATGTCGCCCCCGGACATCCGCAGGATGCTCCAGCCGCGCTCGCGCATGGTGCGCTCGATGGCGTACGACTCGGTGATGATCTCGGCGGGGACGGTGTGCTTGGAGAGGTAGCAGACGTCGGTGTCGGAGTCGTGCC
>NZ_JBOHDN010000036.1:0-8793 GCF_050699375.1 Nocardioides sp.
CCGGGACAGACGCGCCGACTCGACCCCCAAAACCGGGACAGACGCGCCGACTCGACCCCCAAAACCGGGACAGACGCGCCGACTCGACCCCCAAAACCGGGACAGACGCGCCGACTCGACCCCCGAATCTGGGACAGACGCGCCGACTCGACCCCCGAATCTGGGACAGACGCGCCGGGTCGGTCAGGCGGACTCGGCTTCGGCGAGGTCGCGCTTCCACTCGCGGAAGGTCTCCTCGGTGCGGCCGCGGCGCCAGTAGCCGGAGATGGAGAGGTCGGCCTTCGGGACGCCGCGCTCCTTGAGGAGGTAGGGGCGGATGCCGTGCATGGTGACGGCGGCCTCGCCGTGCACGAAGGCGTGGACGCGGCCGTCGAGCCACTTCAGGCCGCGAATGGCGGTGACGAGGGGCTGCTCGTGGCCTTCGGCGTCCTCGGCGGCGTGGTGGGTGTGGTCGCCGGTGACCAGCCAGGTCACCTCGATGCCTTCCGGATGCTCAAGGGGCTGCTCGTGGTCCGGCGCCGGGATGTCGATGACGGCATAGCCGCAGGCGGTGGGCGGCAGCCCGGCCAGGGCCGCGCGGATGGCGGGCAGGGCGGTCTCGTCGCCGGCGATCAGGTGCCAGTCGGCCGCGGGATCGGGCGAATAGGCACCACCGGGGCCACGCGCGGTGAGGGTGTCACCGGGCTTGGCAGCGGCGGCCCAGGGGCCTGCGTACCCCTCTGTGCCGTGGACCACGAAGTCGATGTCCACCGTGCCGTCCTCGACCGAGGGGTTGAGAGCGGTGTAGGTGCGCAGCACCGGACCGTCCGCCTCGTCGAAGGCGAGCTTCACGTAGCGGTCGGTGAACACGCTCGCCGAGAAGGCGCTGAGGTCCTCGGAACGGAAGCTCACCCGGATCATCGTGGGACTGAGACGCTCGGTGGCGGTGACGACGAGGGTGGTCTCAGGCTTTGCGGGACGGCTCATGGAAGGTAACCCTAACTTGGCATCCAACCGATTGTCGTCAGCCAGCGGGGGCCGCGGTCGGCGCGGCCGGTCCCGGAGGCGCCTGGCCGACATGCTGGGCCTTGTTGACCAACGAGAGGCCGGGCTCGGGCTCGAGCACCCGCAGCAGCGTCTCGACATGGGCGCGGGCCTCGCCGACGAGCCGCTTGGCCTCGCGCGGGGACCGCTTCCGCAGGTCGATCAGGTCGTCGTCGGCGGGTCGCCGAACCACCCGCCGCGCCTTCTGGAGCGGCGCCATGTCCACCAGCGTGAGCAGCCGAGCGGCCGCGCCCGCCTCGGTGCCGCCTAGGGCCTGACGCCCGATCTGGGCGCCGAGCGCGGCGATCTCGACGAGCGTGAACGTACGCGTCACGGCCGACGGCACCAGTCTGGCGACCTCGCGACGGTGGGAGCGCTCAGCGGTGATGATCAGGTCGGAGGCCTCGATGTCCTCGACGGTCAGACCGTAGGCCTCGTGCCGGCTCATCCGGACGCCGGCGGCGGCCACCTCGGCCGCGATCACCGGATCCATCTCATAGCCGACGAGTGCTTCGGTGCCGGCAGAGATCACCGAGATGCCGTGCCTGGCGACACCACTGGTCGGGCCTACGCCTTCGCGCAGCATCACCTCGACCGCTGGGGATCGTCGGATGTTCCCGGTGCACACGACCAGAATCGTCGCGGTGTCCATCACTGCCTACCTTCGACCAGTTGCCTTACGAATCTCGAGCGTGACATCTTGCGCCGACGCGGCCAACCCCCGAACGTGACGAACAGACATTACGCAGAGGACGCTCGACTCTGAAACTCGCGGCTGAGTAATCCCCCATTTGGGGGAACGGACCGCAGACCCGGCGTTGTCATCACCAAAACCGGGTGAGGATGTGGGATTGGGGCCCGTGGACGTACCCGGCCGGCGGATGAGTCACGGATGACAACTCGCCAAAGACAAAGACTGTCGAAGACAAGCCCGTCGAAGACATCGGATGGAGTGACCTGGTGGACCTGCGCGATTACGTCGCTGCCCTGCGAAAGCGCTGGTACATCGTCGCCGCTCTGGCGATCATCGGCGCCAGCGCGGCCTTCGCGCAGGCGCACGCGAGCCCACCGCAGTATCGCGCACAGAGCACCGTCTTCGTCTCGATCGCCCGCGGCGCGACCACTCAGGAGCTGGTCCAGGGCTCCACCTTCACCCAGGACATCGTGCAGTCGTACGCGAAGCTGGCGACCATGCCCGTCGTCCTCGACCAGGTCATCTACGACCTGGACCTGGACACGACGCCCAAGGCGCTGGCCGAGGAGATCACCGCCGAGAACCCGCTCGACACGGTGATCATCGAGATCGACGCGGTCGCCACGACCAGCAGAGGCGCCTCCGAGCTGTCCAACGCGGTCGCCGACGAGCTGACCACCACGATCACCAACCTCTCCCCCAGCAGCAACAAGAAGTCCGCCGTCGAGGTGACCGTGGTCGCCCGCGCCGATCCACCGAACGAGGCCTTCGCCCCGCGTACGCGGCTGGCCGCCCTGGTCGGCTTCACCGGCGGCTTCGGCCTCGGCGTCGCGATCGCCGTGGTCCGCGCCCTCCTGGACACCCGGGTCAGGACGGCCGCCGAGCTCGAGCAGCTCACGGACGTCGGACTCCTGGGCGCCATCCCGCGACGCCGTGGCCAGGGTCGTGTCCGAGGCGCGGTGACCGCCATCGATCCTCACAACGTCGCCTCCGAGGCCTATCGAAGGCTGCAGACCAACCTGCAGTTCCTGGACGCCTCCTCGACCGTCCGTTCGATGGTGGTGACCTCCTCGATCGGCGGCGAGGGCAAGTCGACGACCTCGATCAACCTGGCGCTGGCGATCGCGGAACAGGGTCAGAGCGTGCTGCTCGTCGACGCCGACATGCGTCGCCCGGCGGTCGCCGACTACTGCGGTCTCGAGGGTGCGGCCGGCCTGACGACGGTGCTGATCGGGAAGGCCGACCTCCCTGACGTCGTCCAGGTCTGGGGTGAGCGCAACCTGCACGTGCTCGCGATGGGCGAGATCCCGCCCAACCCGGCCCAGCTGATCGGCTCGCCACGGATGGCCGATCTCCTGGAAGAGGCGCGTGCGGCGTACGACGTCGTCATCCTCGACTCTCCGCCGCTGCTGCCCGTGGCCGACGGCGCGATCCTGTCGCGGCTCACCGACGGCGCCCTGGTGGTCGCCAACTGCCGTACGATCCACCGCCCGCAGGTCCTCGAGGCGATCGACAGCCTCGAGGCCGTCGACGCCCGCTGCCTCGGCATCGTCGCCAACCAGGTCCGTGACACCGCCGCGCACACCTACTACGGCCAGCCCGCGCAGGGATGGCTGAGCGCTCTCTTCACGGGCACCGGACGCGCTCGGGTGCAGCAGGGCCATCCCGCCGCCGGGAGCTGAGCATGGCCGTCGCGACGGCGGTCCGTTCCCCGCACTCCCCACGCGCCCGGAGCACCGCGCGCACCACCCGCACCGAGCGCACCGGCTGGGAGGTGCTGACCGCACTGCTGGCGGGAGCCGCGGCGTTCCTGGCCGGCACCGACTTCGATCTCGTACGAGGCCTGACGGTGGGTGGCCTGGTCGGCGCGGCGCTCGCACCGATCTGGGTCCGCGAGGCGAGCCGGTTCCGCGGGGCGGCGCTGGGCGGCGTACTTCTCCTCGCCTGTCTCCTCTCCGCGCTGGCGCTCACGACCTGGCGCGCCGCGACCCACCCCCCGACCGAGGCCGGTGTGCTGATCGAGCTGCTTCCGGTGATCTCGGCCGCGATGAGCGCGGGCGCGCTGCTGTGGGGACAGCGGGTGCTGTCGCCGGGGATCGTGGTGTGCCTGTACGCCGTGGGCTCGCTCGCCACCGCGACCACGGGATCACGGTTCGCTGAGGACCCGTGGCGGTTCGGGTTCGCGATGCCCGCGACGATGTTGCTGCTGGGAGCCTGCCTCCTGCTCGAGCACCGCGGCCGCAAACGCCTCGGCGCCGACATGGTCGCGCTCGGGGCACTGACAGCGGTCACCGCGCTCTCGGGTGCCCGGTCGATGAGCGCGTTCCTGATCATGACCGCGATGCTCGTGCTGTGGCAGCACCGTCCGGTGATGGCGAAGAAGGCCACCTCCGCACTGCTCTCGCTGGTGCTTGTCGGTGCGCTCGGCCTCGGGCTCTACCGCGCGCTCGAGGGGGCCGCGCTGGAGGGCTATCTCGGCTCCTCTGCTCAGCAGCGCACCGAGGAGCAGACCCAGGCTGCCGGATCGCTCATCCTGGGTGGACGGCCGGAGATCGGGGCCACGGTCGCACTGATGCTGGAGGAACCGCTCGGCTACGGCGCGGGCACCATGGCCACCCCGACCGACATGCAGGCCGCCAAGCAGGGCATGTCGGTGCTGGGCTACGACCCTGACAACGGCTACGTCGAGCACTACATGTTCGGCACCCGGATCGAGGTGCACTCGCTGATCGGTGACCTGTGGGTCTGGTTCGGGTTGGCCGGGTTGGTGCTCTCGGGGTGGCTGCTCTGGCTCGCGTCCGGCTATCTCGGCCGCAGTCTGGCCCACCGCACCGGCTCCGCCCTCGGACTCTTCCTCGCGCTGCAGCTGGGGTGGAACCTCTTCTTCGGACCGATCATCAGCTCGCTGCCGCCGCTCGCGCTCGCGCTCGGAGTCTTCTTGCTGCAACGCAAGGACGCGCCGGCGACGACGCCCGACCCGACCCCTCCGCGGCGGCCGAGACGCCCCGTGGCCGGCTCCCGGCGTCGTGACCAACGCGCCCGGCGCCGCTACCTGGCCGGGGGCCCGCAGCGTGCGTGAGGGCTGGATCGACTCGGCACGCGGCCTAGCGATCATCCTCGTGGTGCTCTTCCACGCCGTGATCAACCTCGACCTGGTCGGGCTGGCCGGCCCCTGGTCGCGGCTGGCCTACACCCTCGACACCTTTCGGATGCCGCTGTTCTTCTTCCTCTCCGGGCTTCTCGCCCACGGGTTGCTCGCCCGCCCTTTGCGGGACGTGCTGCGCACCCGATGCCTGAACCTGATCTACCTGTACGTCCTGTGGTGCCTGCTCCTCGGCACCTTCCGGGCGCTCCTGCCGCATGGCCCGCCCGACGGCTTGGCGTCCCTCACCCGGGTCCTGGTCGAACCCAACGTCTACCTCTGGTTCCTCTACACGCTGTGTCTGTTCACGCTCGTCGGCTGGATGACCCGGCGGCTGCCTGCCTGGCTGGTCATCGGCACCGCACTGGTCTGCTCTGCGGTCTTCGCCGCCGGGTTCGTCTCCACCGGTGACGTCGCCTGGGACAAGACGTTCCGCTACTGGTTCTTCTTCGTGCTGGCCACCCGGGCGGCACCCGCGGTGCGGACGGCAGCCCCACGGCTACGGCCGCCGCACGTGATCGCGGTCGGCGTGACGTACGCCGTGTTGTTGGGGTTCTTCCTCTACGTCGCCGACGACAGGACGATCTTCGTGCGGCCGTTGCTGGGACTGCTCGCCGTCGCCGCGGGGTGTGGTCTGGGGGTGATGATCGCCCGGATGCCGGCGCTCGGTCTCGTGCGCCATCTCGGCACCCGCACCCTGCCCGTCTACGTCGTCCACGCCTTCCCGATCACGGCGACCGCGGCCCTGCTGACCGGTCGCGACATCGACTGGCCGCCGGGCTCTGGCTTGGTGGCGGTGCCGCTACTGACCACGGTGGCCATCCTGCTGCCTCTCGGTCTCGACCGCCTGGTCACCGGCCGGATCCGGGGCATCTTCGACTTCCCGGTCGCCAGGTGGACGGCGAAGGGCAGTTTATATGCGAATCACATACAGTTGGATGATGTCAACGAGCCTCGAAGCGGCCATCAACGAATGGCACGCGAGCGTCAATGACGGGGACCTGGCGAGGTCTGCCCGAGCAGTCGGCGATCCGATCGTCGTCCTCGGCCCGAAGGGCGCCGGCCCGATAACCCCTGAACAGTTCTCGCAGTGGGTGGAACGATCGGGGATCAGGCTGCTCCCGCGGTCGTGGCACCCGGTCAGCGAGCGCCTGATGGTCGTCGAGGAGGACGCCACCTGGCCCGAGAGCGAGGCGACGTCGAGGGTGGCGACGGTCTTCCGGGTCGCCGGCGGCAAGGTGACAGCGGCCCTGCGCCTGCCGGACCTCCGCGCGGCCCTCGACCTGGCCTACATCTGCCGCGAGATGGCAGCATCGGAATGACCGGTCAAGGCGCAGGCCAGACCCTGTTCGGCTTCGTACGGCACTGGTCCCGCCGCCCGGCGACCGGTGACTCATCCGGTGACTCATCCGGTGACTCTGGGGCGGAGCAGGGGCGACTCGTGCTGGTGACTGAGGCAGTCCACGCCCTCAACCAGCGCCGCGTCTCCGCCACGGTCAACGCGATCGCGCACGAGATCGGGATCGACCAGAGCGGGGCATCACGATTGACCAAGAGTGCCGCAGCGGCCGGGTATGTGACCCTCGCGGCGGCCTCCACCGACGCTCGACGACGGGAGGCGACCCTCACCCCCGCCGGCCGTTCCATGCTGGACCAGGCTCACCGCTGGCAGGAAGAGATCTTCGAGCAGCTCGCCGCAGGATGGAGCGAGAAGAAGCGCCGGGACTTCCAGAAGGCGATGACCGACCTGATGGACCGTTCGTACGCGCTGGACACATCACGCCGCCGCTCGGTCGAGCATCACGCATCCGCCAGGAACCTGATGTGACTCTGCGGGTCTGAGTGAGACAGACGCGCCGGCTCGGCAGACCTCCGCGGGGCAGACGCGCCGACTCGGCCTCTTCTCGGACATTCACGCGACCCGACGCACTCACGTGGAGCAGTTGCGCCGACTCGGCGCGCTTGACTGAGACAGACGTGCCCTCGACACAGGTGAGTGGGACAGAGGCGCCGACTCGGCTCGCTCTGCTGGGGCAGTTGCGCCGACCCGGCTCGCTCTGCTGGGGCAGTTGCGCCGACTCGACCCGACTTGCTGGGGCGCAGTTGCACCGACTCGGTGCCTTCTGGTGGGTCAGATGCGCCGGCTCGGTCTGCTTGGGCGGGCGGTTGCGCTGGGTCGGTGATCGGGTGTTTATGTGCGTCTGGTGAAGCGGATGTTGCCGTTGGGGAGGCGTTCGTGGAGGTAGGTGTCGTCGTGGGCGCGGTGGTGGTGATGGGGGCAGAGGAGGGCGGCGTTGTCGAGGTCGGTGGTGCCGCCGAGGGCCCAGGCGAGCCAGTGGTGGGCTTCGGCCCAGGTGCCGGGGATGTCACAGCCTTCGGCTTGGCAGGTGGCGGATCTGAGGAGGAGGGCTCGGCGTTGGGCGGCGGTGAAGAGGCGCTGCATGCGGCCCCAGTCGAGGATCTCGGAGTCGCCGCCGAGGACTGCGGGCAGGATGTTGGCGGTGCAGGCCAGGCGGCGGGCCTCGGACGCGGTGATCGGGGTCCCGCCGAGGACCTGTCCGACACCAGTCTCGCGCCGGAGTTGGTCGATGTCGATGGTCACGATGACCGTGGTCGCATCCCCGCCATGGATGGGCAGCCGTGTCGGGTCGATGGCCTCGAGCATCTGGCAGAACGCCCGGCCCAGGCGACGTTGGTAGGGGAGGTAGTCGCCGGTGTCGGTGCGGGTGCCGTCGTCGCGTCGGGGTGAGGCGAAGGCTTCGAGGTTGGTGGCGAGCCGGTCCGCGACTGCGTCGGGGATGAGGGCGGTGATGCGGGTGGTGCCGTCGCCGAGGCGGTGCATGGTGAGCCGGGTCTTCTTGCGGGCGTGGGTTTCTTCGGCGGTGAGGCGTTGGGCTTCTTCGTGTTCGGCGATCTCGGGGGCGATGACGTCGAGGATCCGGCGCCCGATCCGACGCAGCTGGGTCGGATCGAACGAACCCGCGTAGCCGACCAGGGCTTCCTCGGCCCGGTCTTTGATCTCGGGGTCGAGATCGGCGGGGAGGTCGTTGAGGGCTTTGACGATGACATGGGCCTGGGCGAGGTTGCAGGCACCAGCCCGCATCGCCTCGGCCACCCGGTGGTAGCTCCGGTCCAGAGCCTCGGCGAGCCGTAGATCGGCGCGGAGTGCGTCGGCCCGGTTGTGGGTGTGGTGGTGGAGCCAGGCCGCGATATCACGCGCGGCGGTATCGGCGGCGAGGTCGCCGGCGTCGGCCATCACCCGCAGCTTCAACTCGGCGAGCTGTGCTTCGGCGTGGGCGATCTCGAGCAGCACGGTCGCCTTCTGGTCGGTGGCGAGGAATGATGGGTTCGCGTCCGCGACCTTGGTCAACGTCTCGACGATGGAAGTGACGCCGGCCAGCAACGGGTGTGGTTGTGCGGCTTGTGGGTTCATCGAAGCGGTCACCTCCCGGCGTACGAACTCTGCAGGCCTACGGGTGTAGGTCTGTTTCGGTTCGCCGCTCCTGGAGGCCCGTACGGGACGGGCTATTACTTACCCTCGCAGCTCGCGTTTGCGGCCCTGGTTCCCTCGTTACCCCAGTATCGGGGTCGCCCCTGGTGGGGTGGTCGGTCATTCCGCTTGTGCTTGCACCGGTCCTACCAGGCGATGCAACCCCAGGCAACCGAGATGGCACCGAAGGAACCCGGCCAGGACAGATATCCCATGCGAAGCATGGCCGCTGCTGGAAGCCCGCAAGAGAGGCAAATGGCACCCATGCCAGGCGCCCTGGTTCTAGATCTCCCAACCCGGACAGAGTATTGGCCCCGCCCACGCTGGAACCCGGGCACGCCATCGAGCAATCGCCACGCAGACACCGAGCCCGATTGGGGAGCCCGCGGCGCCATACGGTAATGTTCGCAGCGCTTCGGGCAGAGAGATTTGCCGGAGTTTCGG
>NZ_JBOHDN010000037.1:0-1757 GCF_050699375.1 Nocardioides sp.
GGCCTCATTGGGCATTCGACGGGCTCTACCTCGGCGAGGACGAGCACGGCGAGTGGATCGGCCACCCGGTCGGCACCTTCGCCACCAAGCCGGGCGGCAGCTACACCTCCGGGTGGTCGTGGCTCACGTTGTCACCGCGGCAGGAACCCGCCCACCTGGTCAGATTCAACGGGCATGGTCAACCCGACGACATCACGATCTACGTCGATATGACCACACCAGCCGAATGGTCCGGCACGGTGCTGAGCTGCGTCGACCTGGATCTCGATGTGATCGAGCTACGCGACGGGAGGGTCCTGCTCATCGACGAGGACGAGTTCGCTGAGCACCAGGTTGCGCTGCACTATCCGCCCGAGGCCATCGATCTGGCCCAGGCCACCGCCGACCGAGTGTTGCCGGAGGTCACTGACAGCGCGCCACCTTATGACGGCGAGGCCCCGCTCCCCTGGTTCGAGGTGCTCACCTCGTTCTCACGATGACGTTCATCCGGCAGCATCATTCCGATTCAGGCAACTCAGCCAGTGCTGCGTACGCAGCTTTGATGTAAGGAGACAGCAGCTCGGCCACATGCGGCACATCATCGACCAACGTATTCCAGAGTCGGGCATAGTCGATCGCGTGATAGACGTGGACGACGAAGTTGCGGTTCGTACGCATCGCACGCCACGGAATCGCGGGCAGCAGGTCCCGCCAGGACTCGTCGATGTTCCCCACGGCCTCGCCAATACGGTTGCTGATCGCCTCGGCCGCGAGGCGGTGCAGGAAGTCGTTGTCGTACGCAGCGCGTCCACGCGCGACCAGATCGGCGGCCGCTCGGATGGAAGTGTCCAGGTCGATCAGGTGCGCAGCGACACCGTCGGGTAGGGGCAACGCCTGATCTTCCGCCACAGTCACAGATCCTTGGCGTCGCGCAGGATGTTTCGATCGCGCGGGGGCGCCAACGCGTCTGCGCTCACGACGTCCACACCGACACCGAGCAGATCCTCGACGTCGCCAGCAAAACCGGCCTGGTCGAACAGGGAGGCCTCCGGCTTGAAGTCGACCAGCAGGTCGAGGTCGGAGTCAGGGCCGTCGGCGCCACGCGCGACCGACCCGAAGACGCGTACCCGCGAGATCCGACGCTTTGCGGCGGCGGCAAGGATGGCGTCGCGGTGCCGGTCGAGGAGCTCTGAGGGACGGATGGTGTTGACCAGCTCGATCTGAGCCCGAAATCCTGTACCCGCCAACAGCCGGGCGACAGTGGCGGTCGTCGGGTGCGTACGTCCGGACTCGATGCGGGCGATCGTCGTCTGGGCGATGCCCGTTCGGCTGGCCAGATCACGTTGGGTGAGACCTCGGACGCGCCGCGCCTGCCGCAAAAGCGCACCCACCTCCGCGCCACTGATCGGGCCTCCTGCAGATGAACGCTCACGGGCCGACGCAGTCATCATCACTCCCTCCTGATGGCATTGATGCTATCTTTCGAGCGGGACTCCCACAAGGCTCCAACGGGACCGCCCGACTCGACCGACCGACTCGACGCTCGTCAGGCAGACTGAGCGCCATGCGCTTCGAGGCTGGTCATCCGGTTCGTGTCGGGTTCACCAAGTGGGGTGGGCGGCCGCATTGGTCCTTCACGGGCATATTCCTCGGCGAGGACGAGCACGGTGATTGGATCGGGCATCCGGTCGGCACCGAGTTCGCCCGCCCGGGGCATGGGTGGGTCGCCGACTGGGACTCGGTCAGCGTCGTGCCACGCCGCGACGCGGCTCACTTCG
>NZ_JBOHDN010000038.1:0-7036 GCF_050699375.1 Nocardioides sp.
TGGCAGAACTCTGCCAACTCGGCCTGCGAAGGTGACCTCTCGGCCTGCGAAGGTGACGTCTCGGCCTGCGAAGGTGACCTCTCGGCCTGCGAAGGTGACCTCTCGGCCTGCGAAGGTGACCTCTCGGCGCGGGGGTGGTCTCGGTCAGAAGCGTCGGGAGTTGTAGGTCGGCGTGAGGGCGTCCTTGATCTCGCGAAGCCACGCGTCCAAGCGGTCGCCGGTGAAGTCACCCTTGCGGACGATGATGATCGTCCAACCGTGATCCACGAGCCACCCGCGGCGCTCCTCGTCGTAGATCCGCTGGTCCTCGTTGTCGTGACCGTCGCCGTCGTACTCCACCGCGACTCGGGCGAGGGGATAGGCGAAGTCGAGCCGGTAGGTCGGGATGCCGTCGACGTCCACCCAGACCTGGGCCTCGGGGAGCGGAAGCCCGGCGTCGCTGATCGCCACCAGAACCCAGGACTCCCGCTGGGATTCGAGATGGCGGTTGACGAGCGGGACGAGTCCGCGGAGCTGGACCACGCCCCGTCGGCCACGGAAGCGAGGCAGCTCCTTGCTGAGGGCGTTGCGAGTGATGCCATGGTTTTTCGCGAACTCGTTCAGCGCGGCCATCGCCTCCCGCCGGTTCAGGTTGCAGCCGAGGTCGAGCGCGGTGCGCAACGGCGTCGTCACGGGCACCCCACCGATGATCGTGATGTCGTCGGGAAGCAGATCCCGCGTGTGGCCGTCCGCGCCGGCAAGCCGTGTGCGGGTGAATCCGCGCACGGCGCAGGTCTCCACGGGCGGCGGCTGTGACTCCTCGACCCTGCTGTAGGTGTTGATCCCGTGCACCCAGGCGGCGGTGCGGTCGCTGATCACCTGATGCTCGGAGAGCACGTTGACCAGGGCTGCCGCCCGCGTCGCCGGATCGTCGTCCACCTCCGAAGGCAGATAGATCCCACGGAACGGGCGGCGTACGTCACCGTGGCTGATCGCCTGGTCCAAGGCGTAGCGGTTGATCGCCATCGACTTGACGTCAGAGGCGGTGAAGGGGCGCTCGGGGAGGGTGCTGTCGGTCTTTACGAGTGAGAGATTCATGGCCGCAGCCTGCGCCAGGCTGCGTACGAAATCATCCGCCTATTCGACGCCTGTGGATAACTCGATCCTCGACAGCGCCTGTGGACACCAACTGGCCCGAATGGTTCTGCAGAACTGACCTCTCGGCCTGCAGAAGTGACTTCTCGGCCTAGGAGTGATGGCCCTTGAGCGCCCGGGGGATCTCCTTGCCCTGGGCGATGGCCTTCTCGGGGGCCTTGACCTTCTTCACCTTGAGGACGCCGATGAAGCCGAGCAGGGCGGCGAGCAGGACGTAGAAGCCGAAGACGATGAGGAAGGCCCAGTGCAGGCCGAGGCCGGCCCAGTGGATGAAGTAGGCCGCGGAGACGGAGAACATGATCACGGCGAGGACCAGCAGGAACGCGGCGGCGGCGAAGAGGCCGACGCCGACACCCGCGTTGGTCACCGAGACCTTGAGCTCCTGCTTGGCGAGCGTGATCTCCTTGTTGACCAGCTCGGAGATGTCCCGGCTGGCGTCGACGACGAGCTTCCCGATCGTCGGGTCCTCGCTGTTCGGAGACTTCACGATGTCGACTGCCATGGGAACCCTTCGCTGAAACGTGTGTTGGAGAGCGTCTCCGACCTTACCGGTCCCGACCCTCTTCATCCTCGAACACGTCCGGCACGCCGTCCTTGTTGGCGTCGATCGTCTCCAGCTCCTCGAAGCGGCGATATACCCGGTTGCGGCTCCGCAGCACCACGGTGGCCAGCGCGGCAGCCAGCACCGACCCGAACAGCACGCCTACCTTCATGTGGTCGTGGGCCGCGGGATCCGACTCGAAGGCGAGCTCGCCGATCAGCAGCGACACGGTGAAGCCGATGCCGGCCAGCATCGCCATCCCGATCACGTCCGACCAGGCCAGGTCGTCATCGAGCGAGGCATGGGTGAACCGGGACAACAGCCACGTCGACCCCGCGATCCCGACGGTCTTGCCGACGACCAGGCCGAGGATGATGCCGAGCGTGATCGGGTCGCGCAGCGCCCCGGTCACCCCGTCCCAGCCACCGAGAGAGACCCCGGCCGCGAAGAAGGCGAAGATCGGCACCGCGACGCCGGCGGAGATCGGTCGGACCAGGTGCTCGAAGTGCTCGGCGAGCCCACGCTTGGCCTCGGGGTTCCGCGCGATCACGGGCACCGTGAACCCAAGCAGCACGCCCGCGACCGTGGCGTGGACGCCGCTGGCGTGCACCAGCGCCCAGGCGATCAGGGCGAGCGGGACGAGCAGCCAGGGGCTGCGTACGCGGCGCTGGACGAGCAGCGCGAAGAGCCCGATCGGGACGAGCGCGAGCAAGAAGTAGCCGATATGCAGGCTGGAGGTGAAGAAGACCGCGATGACGGTGATCCCGAGCAGGTCGTCGACGACGGCCAGGGTCAGCAGGAACGTACGCAGTCCGGCGGGCAGGTGCGTGGAGATGACCGCCAGGATCGCGACCGCGAAGGCGATGTCGGTGGCCACCGGCGTCGCCCATCCGGCAAGCGATCCGCCGCCGACCAGGTTGACGACCACGTAGACCAGGGCCGGAACGACCATGCCGCCCACCGCCGCGGCGATCGGCAGCGCGGCGCGGCGCGGGTCGCGCAGGTCGCCGGAGACGAACTCGCGCTTGAGCTCCAGGCCGGCGACGAAGAAGAAGATCGCCAGCAGGCCGTCCGCCGCCCAGGTCCCGATGCTCAGATCGAGGTGGAGCGAGGCGGGGCCGACGCGGAAGTCGCGGACCGCCTCGTAGGCCTCCTGCCAGGGGCTGTTGGCGAGGATGACGGCGATGATCGCGGCGATGATGAGGAGCACGCCGCCGGTCGTCTCGGCGCGCAGGATCTCGGCCGTGCGCGAGGTCTCCAGCCAGGAGCCGCGGGTGAAGAGGCGGTTGCGGGTGTCGGTCACGGATGGGCCTCCAAGGGCTTACGGGGTCGTTGAGTCCACGCCGACCAGACTTCCCGGCACACCTGATCCTGACCCTAGCAAGAGGCCTCGACGGGGTCCGCTGAGTGGTCATGACAGAGCGTACGCCGCGCCAAACTGAGGTGGGAAACGTCAGCAAACACGTGCAAATAGATAAGACGTGGGGTCAGTTTTTGCCATCAGAGCCCCGCGAACCCCGGATTTCGTTGCATAGTGGATCCCAGCCCTCGCCGAATGGTGAGGCCGCTCCGGTCGAGCCGAGGCCCGTCGCAACCGGAGGAGAACCGAGCCAAACCTAGGTGGCGGGCACGGGGGAGCCGAGCAGTACGCCGGGCGCCAGAGACAAGGCAGACCGGCTTGGGGTGAAGGCGCGTACGGAACACAAGGATTCCAGCGCCCGGGCATCAGCAGCCCGAATCCGACAGGTGAACCTTCGTAGGCGTCGCTGCATCGGGGGAACCTCGAATGATCGGATCGTGCATCCGTGCGCACTCGCGCGCGCCCAGGAAGATCAGTCAGAAGCTCGGCATCGGAATCGTGACCGCCCTCGTGGCCGGGCTCGCACTCGTCGCCGTACCCAACCAGTCGGCCACCGCCGCGCCCACCCCGGGCACGAGCGTTCAGACCGGCGCCCACTCCGTCACGACCACCACGGTCGTCACGAAGAAGAAGGCCACCAAGAAGAAGGCCAAGAAGAAGAAGTCGCGGGGCATCCGAGCGATCCGTCGCGTCAAGAGCCGAGCCGGCGCTCCGTACTCCTACGGTGCCGACGGCCCGCACTCCTTTGACTGCTCGGGCCTGACCCAATGGGTCTACAAGAAGCTCGGCCGCAAGCTGCCGCACAGCTCGTCGGGGCAGGTCGGCCACACCTTCAAGGTCAAGAAGCCCCGCAAGGGAGACCTGGTTTTCTTCTACGGCAGCGGCGGTGTCTACCACGTCGGCATCTACGCCGGGAAGCGCGACGGTCGCCGCTGGGTCTGGCACGCGCCCAGGTCCGGCGAGACGGTCACGAAGGACCCGATCTGGACCGACAGCCACTTCATCCGCCGGGTGAAGTACAAGACGAAGCGCTAGAGGCCGTACGACCTCGCTTCGGTCGTGTCGGCGCATCCGACCCCTCCCGCTCCGCGCTTCGCGAGACACGGGGTCAGATGCGCCGACTCGGCAGAGACTCACTCGTCCGTCGCGGTCGTCTTCCCGGCGGCGATCAGGTCCATGATCGTCTGGTCGGCCAGCGTGGTGGTGTCGCCGACACCGCGACCCTCGGCGAGGTCGCGCAGCAGCCGCCGCATGATCTTCCCCGAGCGGGTCTTGGGCAGCTCCGGCACGATCATGATCTGCCGCGGCTTGGCGATCGGGCCGATCTCCTTGCGGACGTGGTCGGAGAGCTCCTTGTGGCAGTCCTCCGGCGACCCGTCGCGCAGGATGACGTACGCCACCACGGCCTGCCCGGTGTCGGGATCGGTCGCACCGACGACGGCCGCCTCGGCGACGTAGGGGTGCGAGACCAGGGCCGACTCGATCTCGGTCGTGGAGAGCCGGTGACCCGACACGTTCATCACGTCGTCGACGCGACCCAGGACCCAGACGTCGCCGTCCTCGTCCTTCTTCGCGCCGTCACCGGCGAAGTAGTAGCCGCGGTCCTTGAACCGCGCCCAGTAGGTGTCGATGTAGCGCTGGTCGTCCCCCCAGATCGTACGCAGCATCGACGGCCACGGCTCGGTGATCACCAGGTAGCCCCCGGCACCGTCCGGCACGGACTCGCCGTTGTCGTCGACCACGTCGGCCGCGATGCCCGGCAGCCCCTTCATCGCCGACCCCGGCTTCCCGTGAGTGACCCCGGGAAGCGGGGAGATCATGATCGCGCCGGTCTCCGTCTGCCACCAGGTGTCGACCACGGGAACCTTCGAGCCGCCGATGACCGAGCGATACCAGACGTAGGCCTCCGGGTTGATCGGCTCACCGACCGAGCCGAGCAGGCGCACCGAGGACAGGTCGCGGGTGTCCGGGATGTCGCGGCCCTGCTTCATGAAGGTCCGGATCGCGGTCGGCGCCGTGTAGAAGAGCGTGACGCCGTACTCCTCGATGATCTGCCACCAGCGGCCCTTCTCCGGGAAGTCCGGGGTGCCCTCGTAGAGCACCTGGGTCGCGCCGTTGGCCAGCGGCCCGTAGACGATATAGGAGTGGCCGGTGATCCAGCCGATGTCGGCGGTGCACCAGTAGACGTCGGTCTCGGGCTTGAGGTCGAAGACCGACCAGTGCGTGTAGGCGGCCTGGGTGAGGTAGCCACCGGTGGTGTGCAGGATGCCCTTCGGCTTCCCGGTGGTGCCGCTGGTGTACATCACGAAGAGCGGGTGCTCGGCGTCGTGTGCGACCGGCGTGTGCTCGGTGGAGGCCGTGTCGACGACGTCGCCCCACCACTTGTCGACCGAGTCGTTCCACTCGACGTCCTGGCCGGTGCGCTTGACCACCAGCACGTTCTCGACCAGACCGGCCTGGGTCGCCTCGACCTTGGTGACCGCCTCGTCGACGGCCGGCTTGAGCGCCGAGGGCGCGCCGCGGCGGTAGCCGCCGTCCGAGGTGACGACGAGCTTCGCGCCGCAGTCGACGATGCGGGTCGCGAGCGCGTCGGCGGAGAAGCCGCCGAAGATGACGGTGTGGACGGCCCCGATCCGCGCACAGGCCAGCATCGCGAAGACGGCCTCCGGGATCATCGGCAGGTAGATCGCGACGCGGTCGCCCTTCGACACCCCCAGCGCCTCGAACGCGTTCGCCGCGCGAGAGACCTCATCCTGAAGCTCCGCGTAGGTGATGGTCCGCTTGTCGTCGGTGGGCTCGCCGACCCAGTGGATCGCGACCCGGTCACCGAGCCCGGCCTCCACATGCCGGTCGACGGCGTTGTACGCCACGTTGATCTCACCGCCCTCGAACCACTTCGCGAACGGCGGGTTGTCCCAGTTCAGGACACGGTCGAACGGCTTCGCCCAGGTGAGCCGCTCGGCGGCGGCGGCCCAGAACGCGTCGCGGTCCGCGTCAGCGGTGGCGTACGCATCGGCCTTGACATTGGCAGCGGCGGCGAGCTCGGCAGGGGGCTCGAACCGGCGCTTCTCGTGCAGCAGGTTGGACAGGGTCTCGTCGCTCACAGTGACTCCTACGTACGAAAATTGTGGCTCAAACCACAGGGTAGTGCGGGGGAAGGAACGATGGCGGGCCGCCGTACAACCGCAGCTGTACGACGACCCGCCGCATTGCTAGCTCTGCATGGTGATCAGTGCTGGATCGCCTTCTCGGAGCCGGCACCGGTGAGAGCGCGCACCTCGAGCTCGACGTAGCGCTCCGCGGTCTCCGGCTCGTTCGACGTCACCGTGCCCAGCCAGCCCAGGAAGAACCCGAGCGGGATGGAGACGATGCCGGGGTTCTCCAGGGGGAACCAGGAGAAGTCGATGCCGGCCGGGAACAGCGAGAGGCTGTCGCCGGTGGCCGGGTCGACCTTGCCGGAGACGACCGGCGAGAAGAAGACCAGGCCGACACACGAGATCAGGCCGCCGTAGATCGACCAGACCGCGCCGCGGGTGTTGAACCGGCCCCAGAACATGTTGTAGATGATCGCCGGCAGGTTCGCCGAGGCCGCGACCGCGAAGGCCAGCGCCACCAGGAACGCGATGTTCTGCCCGTTGGCCAGGATGCCGCCGCCGATGGCCAGTGCTCCGATGACCAGCGCGGTGATCCGGGCGACCTTGACCTCCGCCTCCTTGTCGTCGGCCGCGCCCTTCTTGATCACGTTGGCGTAGATGTCGTGCGCGAAGGACGCCGACGCCGTGATCGTCAATCCGGCGACGACCGCGAGGATCGTCGCGAACGCCACTGCGGCGATGAACCCGAGCAGCACCTCACCGCCCAGCTCGAAGGCGAGCAGCGGCGCCGCGGAGTTCTCCTCGCCCGGCATACTTGCGATGCGTTCCGGACCGCCCTGCACCAGCGCGCCCGCGCCGTAGCCGATCACGAGCGAGAACAGGTAGAACAGCCCGATCAGCCAGATC
>NZ_JBOHDN010000039.1:0-59811 GCF_050699375.1 Nocardioides sp.
GCGTACGCACCGCCGGCGAAGACCACGCCGGCCACCTGCTGCTCCAGGAGCAGGTCGACGTACTCCGACTCGGTCACGCCGCCGGCGGTCTGCGTGCACAGCACCGGGGTGAGCCCCTGCTGGGCGAGGTTGGCCCCGAGTGCCTCCGCGAGCGCCGGGAAGATCGGGTTCTGCAGCTCGGGCAGCACCAGGCCCACCAGCCTCGCCCGCTCTCCCCGCAGTTTCACCGGCCGCTCGTAGCCCAGCACGTCGAGCGCGGTCAGGACCCGTTCCCGGGTCGCCGCCGAGACTCCCGGCTTGCCGTTGAGCACCCGGCTGACCGTCGCCTCGGAGACCTTCGCCCGGACAGCCGCGTCGGCAAGACGTCTACTCATGCGCACAAGAATACAACTGATCTACGCAAGCGCCCCGCAAACTCTTCGTCGTCGCTCGTCAGCGGAGTCGTTCGGAGAGGTGAACCCTGACCACCTCACCGGTCTCCCTTCCGATCTGATGGAGCAGCTCGGCCTTCATCGGCAGCTTGTGGGTGCCGTCGCCGAGAGGCATGAAGGAGCTGCGGAAGGGCTGCCCGTCTACCGTCCCGGCGACCTTGACGAGGCCGCGGGTGCCGAAGAACTCGGCCGTCCAGTCGGTCACGAGGTAGGTCCATCCGCCCTTGGCGTCGCTCTTCCGTACGGCGGCGGTGAACGTCTTGTCCAGGACAGTCATCGTGACTCCTCGATGATCTCGAACCCGTTGCCGTCAGGGTCCCGGAAGGCGTACATGGTCGGGACACCGTCCCAGCGGAGCAGGTCGCCGACGTCGACCCCGCTCTCGCGCATGGCGGCGTGCTCGGCCTCGGCATCTGGCACCGTGAAGCGGACGCCGGTCTCGCCGGCCGCGGCGGGCGTGTCGTCACCGGCGATGAGGGCGATGGTCGTCGTCGCGCCGGGCGGCGCGACCTCGATCCACCGCATCGTGTCGCTGATCGGGGCGTCGAGCCGCTTCTCGAACCCGAGCGTCTCGACGTAGAACTCGACGGCTTCGTCCTGGTCGGCGACGTGCAGGCCAACGGTGTGGACATCGGTGATGGTGGTCGTCTGCATGCTGGTTCTCCTTCGGTGTCGGTGGTGCGTTCAGCGATCTCCGTACATCTGTGATCCGGGGGTGGTGAGCTGCTCGCCGGTCTCGAGCCAGGTCTTCAGGCCGGACAGGATCATCGGCCAGCCGCCGTAGAGCTCGTCGGGAGCGTCCGGCGAGAGCTGGTCATGGGTCACCGTGAGACGGCAGGAGTCGCCGACCGGTTCGATCTCCCAGGTGACGCGCGAAGTGCCGGCGGCGGAGGCGCTCTCGCCCCAGACGGCGTGCATGGACTGGACCAACCGCCTCGGCGGGTCGACCTCGAGGTTCTCGCCCTCGACCAGCGGGTCCTCGGTGGCCGGGTGCTTCAGCACGTAGGGCGAGCCGGGCGTCCAGTCGGACTCGACGCCGGCCCCGAAGTGGTATTTCGCGCGGATCGCCGGGTCGGTGATCGCTTCCCAGAGTCGCTCCGGGCTGGTGCGAATGTAGATCTCGAAGATCTTCTCCATGGTCTGCTCCAGTTCGGACTTCAGGTCGACCAGGCCGGCCGTCCATCCCTCGGTGTACTTGCTCACCCAGCGGTCGTGGATGAGGCGGATCGGCACCGCGTTGAGGAAGTGCAGCTTCTCCCGGCCCCGGCGTCGTGTCACCACGAGGCCGGCCTCCTCGAGGAGCCGCAGGTGCTTCGCAACGGCGATCCTCGTCATGTCGTGCGGCGCCGTCAGTGCCACCAGGGTCTGACCGTCCTCCCTGAAGAGCGCGTCGAGAAGCGCTCGTCGGGTCGGGTCGGCCAGCGCCCGGAACACGGTTTCCATTCCGCCACAATAGGAAACCAAATGGTTTCCTGTCAAGAACCTTGACCTAGCCGTTCCTTGACGACTAGATCAATAAGTGATTAAGTCACTTGCTGTGACCAGTACCACACCCTCTCTCTCTGAACGCATCGCCGACGGGATCGTCGCCATGATCGAGGCCACGGGCCTGGAGCCGGGCGACGCCCTGGTCTCCTCCCGCGAGCTCGCCAAGCGGTTCGAGGTGACCACACCCACCATCCGCGAGGCGCTGCGTCGCCTGGAGGCGACCGACGTGATCCGCTTCCGGCACGGATCGGGGACGTACGTCAGCGGCGGCGTGAACCGGCGCCTGCTGGTCAACCCCCATGTCTCCCAGTCGCGCAGCGAGTCGGTCCTGGAGCTCCTCGACGCCAGGCTCGTCCTGGAGCCGCCGGTCGCGGCAGCGGCGGCCGCGAAGCGTACGGAGCTCGACCTGGCCGCGCTGACGCGCTCTGCCGACAACTCCCTCAAGCCGCAGCAGGGCGACGAGCGACCGGAGCTGCACTTCCACGTCGCACTCGCCGGCGCCTCCGGCAACCACCTGCTGCGCGAGACCGTCGAGGCGCTGCTCCAGGTCAGGGCCCGCGACCAGATCGAGATCCGGCACCGCTACACCGACCGCGATCGCGACCACGCCGACCACGTCCGGATCGTCGAGGCCGTACGCGACGGGGACCCCGCCGCCGCCGAGACCCTGACCCGCGAGCACCTGCTCGCGATCCGGGAGGCGCTCGCCGCCACCATCGACACCACGCTCGACATCAACGACCTGGAGCAGCGCCGATGACCGCGAAGCTGGCCGAGATGACCACCCTCGAGGCGGCGCGGGCCGCCGAGGACGGGACGGTGGTGGTGATCCCCGTCGGTGCGTTCGAGCAGCACGGCGCCGGGCTGCCGATGGCCACCGACCAGATCCGCGCCGAGGCGCTCGCCGACGCCGTCGCCGAGGCACTGCCCGGCAAGGTGATCATCGGCCCCGGCGTCCCGGTCGGCGTCTCGCCCCACCACCAGGCCTTCGCCGGCACGGTGAGCCTGCGCCCGGCGCTGTTCGCCGCCGTCGTACGTGAGTACGTGGAGTCGCTGGCCGCCCACGGCTGGCGAAGGTTCCTGGTGATCACCGGGCACGGCGGCAACAACACCACGCTCAGCACCCTGGCCCTGGATCTGCTGCGCGACCGGCCAGACATCGAGTTCGCCTGGGCACCGGTGACCGCGCTCGCCAAGGACGCGGTGAGCAACATGGAGCTGAGCGCGATCTCCGGTCACAGCGGCGAGGCCGAGACCTCCCAGATGCTGCACGTCGCGCCCCGTCTCGTACGCCACGACCTGCTCACCCCGGGCACGACGACGCCCGACGAGCTCGACCCGTTCGCCCGGCTGGCCCGTTCGGTGAGCTATCCCGCCGTGGCCATCCCCTACGACCGCCTCTCCCCCACCGGCGTGCTGGGCGACCCCCGTCGCGCCACCGCCGAGGACGGGCGGGCGATCTTCGCCGAAGCCACCGACCGCATCGTCGCCTTCATCAAGGAGTGGCTCGACACCTAGGCCACCGGCCCACCCATGAGCTCGGGACCCGACCGGGACGCACACCGCGTCGCCGGGCGATCCAGCACACCCGAAATTGCCCCGAAAGGAGCACGACATGTCCCCCAGACACCTCCGCCTCCTGGCGCCGGTCATCGCCGTCACAGCCGTGGCCGCAGTGTCCATGGCCCCCAGCGCGGTCACCGCCCTGACTCCCGCCTCTTCCAAAGCCGGAGCCGAAGCCGGACCCGAGGCCACCGCGAGCAGGACGCCGTGTGAGAAACCCACCGAGCAGGAGTCCGACAGCAGCCAGAAGCACGAGCTGACCAGCGGCGACCTCGAGCGCAGCTATGTGCTCCGTCTTCCCGAGGGCTACGAGAAGCGTGACGACTGGCCGCTGATCGTCGCCTATCACGGCCGTGGCAGCACCGGGGTCGAGATCGAGGGCTTCTCCGAGCTCTCCGACCTCCCCGCCGTGGTGGCCTACCCGCACGGCGAGATCGGCACCGGGTCCGGCTATCGCAAGGCCTGGCAGGGCGCACCGTACGAGGCCCCGGGAGTCGACGACGTCGCCTTCACCGCCGACCTGCTCGCCGCGATCGAGGCCGACCACTGCGTCGACTCCTCTCGGGTCTACGCCACCGGCAAGTCCAACGGCGCCGGCCTGGCCGTCCTGCTGGCCTGCCAGCTGCCCGACACCTTCGCCGCCGTAGCCCCGGTCGCGCCCGCGCTCTACCCCGGCACCCGGACCGGCTGCGCCGAGGCGGATCCGACCCCGATCCTGGAGATCCACGGGGTCGCCGACGCGACCATCCCCTACGCCGGTGACCCCGATCGGGACCTGCCCGCCATCCCCACCTGGGCGCAGGAGTGGGCCGACCACAACGGCTGCACCGAGACCAGCGCCAGCACCAGACGTGACATCGAGACCACCCGCTGGACCGGCTGCGACCAGGACGCCGAGGTGCAGCACGTCGCCGTCGAGGGCGGCGGCCACGTCTGGCCGGGCGGTGACATCTACTCCGGTGGCGGCCACGTCACCCACACCATCGAGTCCGCGACTGTGATCTGGGACTTCTTCTCCCGCCACCGCCTCACCAACGAAGGATGACCCCATGACCAGCACCGCAACCACCACCGGACCAGGTGGAACAGGCGGCAGCCCCGACAAGCTGCCGTGGATCATCCGCGCGATGGGCGTCATCGAGCGCGCCGGCAACGCCCTGCCCCACCCGTTCTGGCTCTTCTGGATCCTCGCCGGCATCCTCGCGGTGATCAGCGCGATCTGCTCCGCCGCCGGGGTCTCGGTCATCTCCCCCGGCGACGGCGAGCGAGTCGTCGTGCAGAACCTGCTCAGCGGCGACGGCCTGGCGATGGCCGTCTCGACGATGGTCTCCAACTTCGCCGAGTTCCCGCCGATGGCCACCATCGTCGTGGTCATCATGGGCGTCGCGGTCGCCGAGCGCACCGGGTTCCTCACCGCGGCGATGAAGATCGGCATCTCCCGCGTGCCGGTCGGCTGGGTCGTCTTCGCCGTCGCGTTCACCGGCACGGTCTCCCACGTGGCCTCCGCCGCTGCGTACATCATCCTGGTCCCGCTCGGTGGCCTCGCCTTCCGTGCCGTCGGCCGCTCCCCCATCCTCGGGATCGTGGTCGCCTACACCTCGATCGCGAGCGGGTACGACGCCAGCCCGATCCCCACTCCCAACGACGCGATCTTCGCCGGCATCACGACCGCCGCGGCCCAGATCGTCGACGAGAGTGCGTACGTCTCGCCTGTCAGCAACTGGTTCTTCAACATCGCCTCCTCGCTGCTGCTGGCCACGGTGATCACGCTGATGACCAAGTTCGTCCTCTCCAAGCGGCCCGACCTCGACGCCGACCTGGACGCCGACGACGGCGACTTCGGGACCCTGGAGCTCTCCGGTCGCGAACGCCGCTCGCTGCGCTGGGCGATCATCACCCTGGTCGGCGCGATCGTGGTCCTCGCCGCCATCGTGATCCCGGGCGGCTCGCCGCTGCGTGGCGAGGACGGGTCGCTGACCGAGTCACCGTTCCTGACCGGCATCGCAGCGGTCGTCGCGCTGCTCTTCGGTCTGGCCGGCATCGTGTACGGCTCCCTGTCGGGGTCGATCACCAAGGCCGGTGACGTGCCGGCGCTGATGGGCCAGGGGATCAAGCAGATGGCACCGGTGCTGGTGCTGTTCTTCGCGATCGCCCAGTTCCTGGCGTACTTCGAGTGGTCCCACCTCGGCGACGTCCTCGCGGTCAACTCCGCCCAGGCGCTGGAGACCAGCAACATCCCGGTCTGGGTGGTCTTCCTGCTCGTCCTGGCGCTGCTCAGCGTCGTCAACATCATGGTGACCAGCGGCTCGGCGATGTGGTCGATCGCGGCGCCGGTCCTGGTGCCGATGCTGATGCTGCTCTCGGTGCCGCCGGAGACCACGCAGGCGCTCTTCCGGATCGCCGACTCCGGCTCCACCGCGATCACCCCGATGAGCCCCTACTTCGTGATGGCCCTCGGCTTCCTGCAGCGCTACCGCAAGGACGCCGGCATCGGCACCCTCGCCTCCTACACGCTGCCGCTGGCGGTCGCGATGACCATCGCCTGGACCGCGCTGTTCTTCCTCTGGTGGGCGCTCGGCATCCCGCTGGGACCGGGACCTCCGGTCCGCTGACCTTCCTCCTCCCCCACAAGCAGGGCCGGGCTCACCTCAGGTGAGCCCGGCTCTGCTCGCGCTCAGCGGATGCCGGTCTGCGCGACGCTCTGGACGATGCGGCGCTGGAGGAGCAGGAAGGCGGCGAAGAGCGGGAGGATGCCGAGGATCGAGGAGGCCATCGTCTCGGCGTACTGGATCGCGGACCCGCCGATCAGGCTGCTCAGCCCGACGGGGATGGTCTGCGACTTGGTCTGGGTCAGCACGAGCAGCGGCAGCAGGAAGGCGTTCCAGGTGCTGATGAAGGTCAGGATCGCGACCGCGGAGGTGGCCGGCCGGCACAGTGGCATGCAGATCTGCAGGTAGATACGCCACCAGCCGACGCCGTCGATCCGGGCGGCGTCGATGAGCGACTCGGGGATCTGGCGGAAGAACGCGCGGAAGATGAAGACCGCGACCGGCGCCGCGATGGCCGGCAGGATCAGGGCCCAGTACGTCCCGAGCAGATGGAACGCGCGGAGCTGCATGAACTGGGGCAGCACCAGCGACTCCATCGGCATCATGATCCCGGCCAGCACCACCGCGACCAGGACCGGCTTCCCACGGAAGTCGAGGTGTGCCAGAGCGAAGCCGATCATCGAGCAGACCGCGACCGTGAAGACCACCGCGAGCATCGAGATGAGCAGGCTGTTGACGTACCACCAGCCGATCGGGTTCGCGTCCCAGGCCTTCGAGTACGCATCGAGGGTCCAGCTGCTCCCCCAGAAGTCGACCGGGTTGGCCGTGATCTCGTCGTTGGGCCGCAGCGAGGTGATCAGCGCCCAGGCGAACGGCACCAGCCAGATCAGCGCGAACACCACCAGGCACGTGGTCGCCAGCCGGTTGAACGCCTTCGTGGCGAAGTCCGGACTGATCGTACGTCCCGCCCTCGGCGCGCTCAGTGCACTCATGCCTCCACCTTTCGTCCGCGGCGCAGCAACGCCCAGATCACCGCGACGAGCACCAGGGCGAGGAAGTAGACCATCGTCGCGGCCGCTGCGTACCCACCGCGATAGGAGGTGAAGCCGGTGTCGTAGATGTATTCGATCGCCGGTCGGGTCGCCTTGTCCGGCCCTCCCGCCAGCAGCAGGTAGATCTGGTCGAACACCTTCAGCGAGGCCAGCACCTGCAGCAGCACCACCAGGCTGATCGTCGAGCGCACCATCGGGATCGTCAGGTGCCGCATCTGCTGCAGCGGCGAGGTGCCGTCGAGCGCCGCGGCCTCGTAGATGTCCTCGGGGATGTCCATGATCGCGGCCAGGTAGAGGATGAAGTTGAAGCCGAAGGTCCACCACACGGTCAGCATCACCACCGAGAACCAGGCGCCGTTCACGCTGCCCAGGAAGTCCGGAGCGGTCAGGCCGACCCACCCGAAGGCGTGACTGATCAGCCCGGTCTCCGGCGTGTACATGAACGCGAAGATCAGGCACACGATCGAGGACGGGACGACGTACGGAGCGAAGAACGCCAGCCGGAAGAACCACTGGTTGCGGCTGACCCGGGCCGCGAGCATCGCCGCGACCAGCGGGAGGACGACCAACAGCGGTGTGGTCAGCAGCGTGAACAGGGTCGAGTGCCACATCGACGCCCAGAACTCGCCGTCGCCGAGCACCTCGGCGTAGTTGTCGAGCCCGACCCACTCCCCCAGCCCGGGCGCGACCGTGGCGGTGTTGAAGAAGCTCACCACCAGGCCGACCAGCACAGGACCGACCAGGAAGATCGCGTAGATCACGAGGAACGGCGTGGAGAAGATCCAGCCGGCGCGGTTGTGCTCGGCACGAGCCGATCGTGTGGGTCGAGCGACGGCGGAGGGCGCTGGTTCGGCCCGCGTGATCGTGGTCAACGACATTCCGTTCCTCCTCAGCCGACCGGCGGCTTGGCCGTGGCGTACGTCCTCAGGGAGGCGACCATGTCGCTCACCGCCGCGGCCGGCTCGGCCTGGCCGGCGAGGACCCTGGAGATGACCCCACCCATGGAGTTCTGGAAGTCCGAGCCTGCGCCGGTGTACCACCCCGGCGGGTCATAGACCGCGTCGAACGCGGCGCGTACGTAGTTGCTCTGCGGCTTCTTGCTGGTGAACTCCTCGCTCTCCTGGGTCGGCAGCCAGGCCGGTACGTGACCTCCGTCGGCCCAGGTCGCGGAATCCTCGAGCAGGCCCTTGACGAACGAGACGGCGTGGCGAGAACGCTCCCCCGAGCGGCCCTCGGCGCGCGGGATGACGAGCGCGTGCGAGTCGGCGTACGACCTCGGCTCCTCGCCGAGGATCGCGGGGAACGGCACCACGTCGAAGTCGAGCGGGTCGCCGGAGGGCAGCTTGACGCCGCTGTAGGTCGGGATCTGCCAGACGCCGTCAAAGAGGAACCCGACCCGCCCCTGGCCGAACAGCGTGGACGCCGTCGTGATCGTGGCGCTGCGCGGCATCAGCTTCTTGCCCACCGTCAGCTCCCGCATCAGCGCGAAGGTCTCCTCGGCCGCGTCGCGGTCCAGGGTGATCCGGGTGCCCTGGTCCTCGAGGATCGCTCCGGCCAGGCCCGAGTAGAGAGTCAGGAAGAACCGCCAGGTGGTCGACGGGTCGGCGGTGTTGGACGCGACGGCACCGAAGTCGCCGCCGACCTCCTTCATCGCGGTGAGAGCGCCGACGAACTCGTCCCGGCCGGCCAGCTGCCTCAGCTTTCCCTCGCTGTCCAGGAGGCCGGCCCTCTTCGCGAGCGTGCGGTTGTAGAACATGACGAACGGATGGGTGTCCAACGGGACGGCGTACGTCTCGCCGCCGACGGTCGCCTTCGACCAGGCGGCCGGAGTGAACCTGTCCTCGGTGACCCCGGCGGCGGTGAGCCCGGCCTCGTCGACCGTCTCGAGCAGCCCGGCCTCGGCGAGCAGCGGCAGCCGGGAGAGGTGGGCGACGGCGACGTCGGGCGGTCGACCGCTGGACGCGGCCAGGGCGAGCTTCGTGTAGTAGGGATTGCCCCACGAGAGCAGCGTCGACTCGACGCTGATGCCGGCCGAGGCCTGCACGTTCTTCACCATCGTGGCCATGTTGGCGCCGTCGCCGCCGCCGAACAGGTGCCAGAAGATGACGTCCGCGGTCGCGGGCTGGGCGCCGGTGAGGCTGGAGACGACGGGCGAGGCGCAACCCGAGGCCAGACCGGCCACGACGAGGCCGCTGGAGAGGCGGAGAAAGTCGCGCCGTGTGGGGGAACCTGCCACGTTCATCTCCTCCGGGAGTGACGGTGTGATGTGCGTCACCGAGTGACTGTGGCACAGTGTTTGCAACGATGCAAGAGATCGAGGGAGAGAACGTGAGAGCCACAGCCCCAGACGGCACCCACCCGCGCCCGATGATGTGCCGCGAGCACTGGACCAGCCTCGACGGCACCTGGGAGTTCGCCTCGGACCCCACGGACACGGGGCTCTCCGAGCGCTGGTTCGACAGTGCCGAGAGCCTGCCCGAGCGGATCGAGGTGCCGTTTCCACCGGAGTCCCCGGCCTCCGGCCTCGGACGTACGCAGTTCCAGCACGTCGTCTGGTATCGACGCGGTCTCGACGTCGATGCGATCGCCCCCGACGGCCTCGACGGTCGCCGTCTCCTGGTGCACTTCGGAGCAGTCGACCACCGCGCCCAGGTCTGGTGCGACGGCCGGCTGGTCACCACCCACGAGGGCGGCCAGACCCCGTTCACCGCGGACCTCACCCACACCCTCTCCGGAGGCGGATCCCACGTCATCGTGGTGCGCGCCGAGGACGACCCCGTCGTCCCCGACCAGCCTCGTGGCAAGCAGGACTGGCGCGAGCGCCAGCACGGGATCTGGTATGACCGCACCACCGGCATCTGGCAGTCGGTCTGGGCAGAGTGCGTACCCGAGGACCACATCGCCGAGGTCTCCTGGACCCCAGACCCGGCCAAGGGCATCAGCGGCGAGATCACCCTGTCGCGGGTGCCCCGCGAGACGGCGGCCGTGGAGGTCAGCGTCCGGCTCGGCGAGGAGCTGCTCGCCGAGCAGTCGACCCTGGTCAAGGCCGGGATGGTCAGCCTCGACATCCCCATCGACGCGCTGCGCAACGCCCAGGACCGGGACCGGCTGCTGTGGTCGCCCGAGCACCCGACCCTGATCGACATCGAGGTCCGGCTGCGCGAGCGCGCCTCGGGCGCCGAGCTCGACTCGGTCACGAGCTATGCCGGGCTGCGCAGCGCCGGGGTCGACCACGGCGTCTTCCGGCTCAACGACCATCCCTACTACGTCCGGTCCGTCCTCAACCAGGGCTACCGGCCCCAGACCCACCTGGCCGCCCGCGACACCGACGAGCTCCGCCGCGAGGTCGAGATCATCAAGGAGCTCGGGTTCAACAGCGTACGAATCCATCAGAAGTGCGAGGACCCGCGCTGGCTCTACTGGGCCGACCGGCTCGGCCTGCTGGTGTGGGGCGAGGCGGCCAACGCGTACGCCTACTCCGCCTCCGCGGTCTCGCAGTTCGTGCCGGAGTGGACCGAGATCGTGCGGCGCTACCGCTCGCATCCCAGCCTGGTCGTCTGGGTGCCGCTGAACGAGAGCTGGGGCGTGAGCGACATCGCCGCCACCCCCGCGCAGCGCAGCTACAGCCATGCCCTCTCCGAGCTCACCCGGGCGCTCGACCCGAGCCGACCGGTGCTCTCCAACGAGGGCTGGGAGCACGTCGACAGCGACATCCTGGGGCTCCACGACTACAGCGCCGCCGAGGAGATGCGCGCACGTTATGTGGACCGGGAGGCACTCGATGACGTCGTGCTCCGCGCGCGCACTCCCCATGGCCGCCGCCCGCTGCTCAGCGACGCCCAGGAGGATGCCTATCTGGCTGGGGACACCCCCGTCATGATCACCGAGTTCGGCGGGGTCTCGCTGGCGCGCGAGGGCGACGAGGCGGAGTCGTGGGGCTACTCGAGCGTCACCTCGGACCAGGCGTACGCCGAGGCACTGCGGGCGCAGTTCGACGCGCTGCGAGCGAGCTCGGAGCTGGCGGGGGTGTGCTACACACAGCTCATGGACACGGGGCTGGAGACCAATGGTCTGATCTTCGCCGACGGCACGCCGAAGCTTCCCGTGGAGACGATCCGCGCGATCGTGACGGGCGAGCCGCCGCGGTGAACGACAGGGCGGCGGAGAGGGCGGCGGAGAGGGCGGCGGAGAGGGCGCCGGAGAGGGCGCCGGACAGGGCGCCGGACAGGGCGGTCACGCTTCGCGACGTCGCGACGCACGCCGGCGTCTCGCCGCGCACGGTCTCCAACGTGGTCAACGGCTTCGCCCACGTCTCCCCCGCCATGCGCGCCAAGGTGCAGGCCTCGATCGAGGCGCTGCGCTACAAGCCCAACCTGCTCGCCCGGAGCCTGAGACAGGGCCGCACCGGCCACATCCTGCTGCTGGTACCCGACCTGACGGTCGCCTACTTCGCCGAGCTCGCCCACGAGGTCGTCGAGCGCGCCGGCGAGCTCGGCACCACCGTCATGGTCGACGAGACCGGCGGCGACGCCGAGCGGGAACGGGCGATGTTGGACGCCGCCGCCGAGTCGAGCTGGGTCGACGGCGTACTGCTGAGCTCCCTCGGCCTCGGCGGAACGGATCTGGCGGGCATGGATCTGACCTGCACGGACAGGCGGATGCCGATCGTCCTTCTCGGCGAGCGCACCGCCGGGTCCTCCCTCGACCATGTCGGCATCGACAACGTCGCCGCGGCCTACGACGCCACCACGCACCTGATCGAGTCCGGCCGGACCCGGGTGGTGGCGCTCGGCGGCAACGGCGGCCCGCTCGACGCCACCTCGGCCCTGCGCCTGGAAGGATTCACCCGCGCGATGACCGCGGCCGGGCTTGCTACCGAGGGTCGCCACGTCGGCACTCCGGACTACTCCCGCGCGAGCGCCCGGACCGCCGTCGCCGAGCTGATGGACGGCCCCGAGGCGCCCGACGCGCTGTTCTGCTTCTCCGACGATCTTGCGGTCGGCGCGCTCCGGGCGTTGTACGACCGCGGCATCCGGGTCCCGACCGACGTCGCGATCGCCGGCTTCGACGACGCAGCCGTCTCGGCGTACCTCACGCCTGGTCTCACCACCATCCGCCAGGACCGATCCGCGATCGCCCGAGGAGCTCTGGAGATGCTGACCGAGCGAAAGGCCGGCCGCGACCTACCGCCCCGAGACCTGGCGGTCTCCTACGAGCTCGTTGTGCGCGAGAGCACGAGCAGCGCACATGTAACACGTCGTTCGTAGGACTATCCGGTCGTTCAGATAGGGCGAGTAGTACTACGAACGACGTGTTACAGCTCGCGGCGGCCGCCAACTCCGACCACCTTCACGACATTTCAGAACTAAATTTGACACTTCCGCACATCTTTGGACTCTCGAGGGCTACCCTGCCGGTAGTTGTGTCCCAGGTCACATCCTGTGTCGGCTCGTTTGCCCGCGGCTATGGCGCGGCAGTCCTTGGTCGGCCAGCGAGTCTCAATGAGGAGTCAGCATGACGATCACACTCCGGTCCCGGTTCGTGGCGGCTGGTGCGGCGCTCGCGCTCGCCGGAACGCTAGCGGCGTGCGGGAAGAGCGAGGAGGCGGCGACGTCGCCGTCCGGCGGCGGATCAGCCGCCGCCCAGCAGGTGGCCGATCAGAACGGCGGCGACTGCACCCCCGACGCGTACGGCGCGAAGGAGATGGACCTGAGCGGCGCGACCGTCGGGTTCTCCCAGTCCGAGAAGGAGGCGAACCCCTTCCGCATCGCCGAGACCGAGTCGATGAAGGCCGAGGCCGAGAAGCGCGGGATCACGCTCGAGACCACCAACGCCAACTCCCAGCTGCCCAAGCAGATCGCCGACATCAAGACCTTGCTCACCAAGGGCGTCGATGTGCTGATCGTGGCGCCACTGAACTCCTCCGGCCTCGAGCCCGCTCTGGACGCGGCAGCCGCGAAGGGCGTTCCGGTGATCACCGTGGACCGCAAGCTGGAGACCGGCTTCTGCGAGAACTGGGTCTCCTTCATCGGCTCCGACTTCGTCGAGCAGGGTCACCGGGCGGCGAAGCTCCTCATCGAGACGACCGGCGGCGAGGGCAAGGTCGCGATCCTGCTCGGCGCCTCCGGCAACAACGTGACCACCGACCGCACCAAGGGCTTCGTCGACGAGCTGGAGGCAAGCGCTCCAGGTCTGGAGATCGTCGCCCAGCAGACCGGCGAGTTCGCCCGCGACAAGGGCCAGCAGGTCACCGAGCAGCTGCTCCAGTCCAACCCCGAGATCACCGCGATCTACGCCGAGAACGACGAGATGGCGCTCGGCGCCCTCACCGCCATCCAGGACGCGGGCAAGGAGCCCGGCAAGGACGTCCAGGTGGTCTCGGTCGACGGCACCCGCAACGCGGTGCAGGAGATCGTCAACGGCCGGATGAACGGCGTCGTCGAGTCCAACCCGCGCTTCGGTCCGCTGGCCTTCCAGGCCGCCGAGGACTTCCTGTCGGGCGAGACGCTGAAGGAGAACATCGTGATCAGCGACAGCCAGTACGACGAGTCCAACGCCAAGGCCGACGTCGGCTCCGCCTACTGACCGAGCGAGCACCGCAGATGACCACGACAGTGGCGAACGGAGACGAGTCCGCGCCGGTGGCCGACCACGGGTCGGTCACCGGTGTCCCCGGAAGGTCACCCGACGACGCACCGGTCCTCGAGGTCCTCGGGGCCAGCAAGTCGTTCGCGGGTGTGCAGGCCCTCGACGATGTCACCTTCCGGGCGCGGGCCGGCAGCGTACATGCGCTTGTCGGTGAGAACGGTGCCGGCAAGTCCACCCTGATCAAGGTGTTCACCGGCGTGCACCAACCCGACTCGGGACAGGTGCGTCTCCTCGGCGCGCCGGTCTCCTTCGCCGCACCGGTCGACGCCCAGCGGGCCGGCATCAGCACCATCTACCAGGAGGTCAACCTGGTGCCGCTGATGACGGTCGGGCAGAACCTCTACCTCGGCCGCGAGCCCAAGCGCTTCGGCATGGTGGACAGGCGAAGGATGTACGCCGACGCCCGCGGGCTCCTCGCCGAGTACGGCGTCGACATCGACCCGGCTCGCCCGCTCCGTACGCTCGGCCTGGGGCTGCAGCAGATCGTCGCCGTCGTGCGTGCGGTCAGCGTGGACGCATCGGTGGTCGTCATGGACGAGCCGACCTCGTCCCTGGAACCACGAGAGGTCGACCAGCTGCTCGACCTGGTCGCCTCGTTGCGCGACCGGGGCGTGGCCGTGGTCTACGTGAGCCACAAGATGGACGAGATCTTCCGGATCTGCGACGAGGTGACCGTGCTGCGCGACGGCCGCGTCGCCCACACCGGCCCCGTCGCCGGCCTGACCCGAGGACGGCTCGTCGAGCACATGCTCGGCCGTCAGGCCGAGGAGCTCCAGCGGCTGCGGGAGAAGGCGGCCGACCAGGCCGCCGACACCGAGCCGGTGCTCCAGGTGCTCGAGCTGTCCCGGCGCGCCCAGCTGGCCGGAGTGAGCTTCGAGGCCAGACCCGGCGAGGTCGTGGGCCTGGGCGGACTGCTCGGCAGCGGCCGTACCGAGACCCTGCGCGCTCTCTTCGGTGACCTCTCGCTCGACGGCGGCAGCGTCGCCGTCGGCGGCAGGACGCTGCGCCGGCACACCACGGGCGCCTCGGTGCGCTCCGGGATCGCCCTGCTCCCCGAGGACCGCAAGGCGGAAGGGATCGTCCCCGACCTCTCCATCCGCGACAACATCGCACTCGCCGCCCTCCCCCGGCTCAGCCGCCTCGGCCTGGTCTCGGAGCGGCGGATCGACGCCGTCGTACGCACCTTCATGGACCGCCTCAAGATCAAGGCCTCCGGCCCGAACCAGCGGGTCGGCGACCTCTCCGGCGGCAACCAGCAGAAGGTGGTCCTGGCCCGCTGGCTGTGCACCGAGCCGCGGGTGCTGCTCCTCGACGAGCCGACCCGTGGGATCGACGTCGGCGCCAAGACCGAGGTGCAGGCGCTCGTCGCCGACCTCGCCCAGCAGGGCCTGGCGATCGTCCTGGTCTCCTCGGAGATGGAGGAGCTCGTCGGAGGGTCCGGCAGGATCGTCGTCCTGCAGAACGGCCGCTCCATCGAGGAGCTCTCCGGTGAGCGGGTCACAGAGGGCTCGCTCATGGACGCGCTCGCCTCGGACCGGCCAGATACTCAGCCAGATGATGACGGAGAGGGTGATCCGGCATGAGCATCGCCTCCACAGCCACCCTGCGCCTGCGTACCGACTGGCGCGGCTGGCTGCGCGACAACGGCGTCTACGTGGCCATCGTGCTCGTCCTCGCCTACAACGCCGTGGGAACGGCCAACTTCATCACGGTCGACAACTTCCGCACCCAGCTGATCCAGGCCGCCCCGATCATCGTCGTGGCTCTCGGCATGGCGCTCGTCATCGGCACCGAGGGCATCGACCTCTCGGTGGGCGCGGTGATGGCCCTGGCCGCGGCGATGATCCCGTTGTGGCTGGGCTATGGACCGGTGGTCGCCATCCTCGTCGCCCTCGTCGGCGGTCTCGTCGCGGGGCTGGTCAACGGCACCCTGATCGCGGTGGTCGGGGTGCAACCCATCGTGGCGACTCTGGCTCTCTTCGTCGGCGGCCGCGGGGTCGCGCTCCTTCTCGCCGACGGCCAGCTCAAGGCCGTCCACAACCCGGCCTTCATCGGCATCGGGACCAACTCCCTGCTCGGGATCCCGTACGTCGTCATCATCGCCGCCGTCGCCGCGCTCCTGGTCCTCTTCCTGGTCCGCAAGACCGTCTACGGCAGGCGCCTGGTCGCGATCGGCGGGAACCGTCGCGCCGCCGAGCTCTCCGGGCTGCCGGTGCGGCGCGTGCTGATGACCACGTACGTCCTCTGTGCCCTGCTGGCGACCGTGGCCGGGGTCATGGCGACGGCGCGGCTCCGCGCCGGAGACCCGTCCAGCATGGGTCTGCTCTTCGAGCTGTACGCGATCACCGCCGTCGTGGTCGGCGGCACCCCGCTCTCGGGCGGGAAGGTGCGCATCCTCGGCACGATCGCCGGTGCGCTGCTCATGCAGCTGATCGACGCGACGCTGATCAAGCACAACATCGCGGACTCCTGGTCGCAGATGACCCAGGCCGTGATCATCCTGCTCGCCGTCTACCTCCAGCTGGGCCGCAACCGCAGACCGGGCAAGAGCCTGGGGAGCCTGTTGACAAGGAGCCGCCGATGACCGCCACGATCGCGACCGAGTCGGTCCGGACGCGACATCTCGAGGACGTCGCCGGAGTCCTGCAGCGCCACGGAGCGCTGGCGGTCCTGGCGCTGCTCACCATCGTCTCGAGCATCGCGTTCCCTCGGTTCGGCAGCGTCGACAACCTCTCCAACATCGTGGTCGACCAGTCGTTCCTGGCGATCGTCGCGCTGGGCATGACGTTCGTGATCATCAGCGGCGGCATCGACCTCTCGGTGGGGTCGGTCTTCGCCCTCGGCGGCGTCGTGGCGGCCTGGGGTTCGCAGTACGGCCTCGTGGTCGCGCTGGCCGCACCGCTCGCGCTGTGCGGGGCGATCGGCCTGCTCAACGGCCTGCTCGTCGCGCGGCTGCGGATGGCGCCCTTCATCGTCACGCTCGCCTCGCTGCTCGGTGCCCGCGGGCTGCTGCTGGCGCTGAGCGACGAGGGCCGGACGACCTATCAGGTGCCCGAGGGCAGCCTCTTCCGTTATCTCGGGCGCGACCTGGCCGGGCTGAACGTCTCGGTCTGGATCGCGGTGCTGCTCGTCATCGTGCTCGGTGTCGTGCTCACCCGCACCACCTTCGGCCACACCGTCTTCGCGGTCGGCGGCAGCGAGGACGCCGCCTCGTTGATGGGGCTCCATGTCGTACGCACGAAGACCGCCGTCTACGTCCTCAGCGGACTGCTGGCCGGGCTCGCGGGCGCGCTCAACGCCGCCTGGGTCTCCTCCGGGGTCACCATCCTGGGAGCCGGGATGGAGCTGGACACGATCGCGGCCGTGGTCATCGGCGGCACCCTGCTCGTGGGCGGCGCCGGGTCGGTGGTCGGAACCGCCGCCGGCGTACTCCTGCTCGGCGTGATCCAGAACGTGATCAACCAGGTCGGGTCGTTGAACTCCTCGGTCCAGGCGGTGGTCAGCGGCGCGTTCCTGGCCGCGGTGGTCGTGCTCCAGACCGTGCTCAGCCGGACCAGGCGCCTCTGAACCGGGCCGTCTTAGGAGGGATCCTCATGAGCGACCTCGGCGACGATCAGCTCCTCGGACGCCTCCTCCAGCACCGACCGCGCGTCGGCGGGGATGCCGGAGTCGGTGACGATCACGTCCGCGTCGCCGAGCGGGGCGATGCTGCTGAGCCCGATCGTGGACCACTTGGTGTGGTCGGCGAGCACCACGAGACGGCGGCCGGCTGCGACGAAGGCACGGTTGGTCTCGGCCTCGAGGAGGTTGGGCGTGGTGAACCCGGCCTGCACGTCCATGCCGTGCACCCCGAGGAAGACCAGGTCCAGGTGGAGCGACTGCAGCGAGGCCAACGCGATCGGGCCGACCAGCGCGTCCGAGGGCGTGCGCACCCCGCCGGTGAGAATGACGCTGGTGCCGCGCTTGTCCAGCTCCTCGGCGATGTGCATCGAGTTGGTCACCACCGTCAGGTCGAGGGAGGCAGGGATGGCGCCGGCAAGGGTCCAGGTGGTGGTGCCCGCGGAGAGCCCGATCGCGGAGCCCGGCGTGATCAGCTCGAGCGCCGCCTGAGCGATCGCGCTCTTCTCCTCGACCTGACGCACGCCCTTCGCCTCGAACCCGGGCTCGTCCGTGCTGGGCAGACGCTTGACGGTCGCACCGCCGTGCACCTTGTCGATGCGGCCCTGCGCCGCGAGCGAGTCCAGGTCGCGGCGGATGGTCATGTCCGAGACGTCGAGGAGCGTCGCGAGCTCGGCCACCCGTGCGGCGCCACGGCGCTCGATCGCCTCGATGATCCTGCTCTGTCGCTCGGCCGCCAACATGTTCAGAACCTTCTCACTTCCACAGCAGGGCGCCGCGTACGACACCGGGAGTTGTGGTCAAGGTTCGCACCATCAACGAATCAGTGTCTATATCTGTTCACTTTGTGCTCGATTCTGTTGACACTCGTTCGAGCATGTGTGTGAAATAGATCACTCGTCTGGGCTCGGTCTCCGTTTCGGTACGCCGGGCCGAGCCCGGAACGGGGAGTGCGGATCCCCTCCCGCGCGCTCGTCGAGAAAGGCTCAGACAGTGACACCGAAGTCTCCTCGCCCCGCCGCGGCCAGACCGCGCCCGGCACTCCGCTCCCTGCCCCTCAGCATCATCACCGCCCTCGCTCTGGTCACGACGATGGTCGCCGCGTTCGGCAGCCGCGCCGAGGCCGACGACGCGTCCCAGCCGGCCGGTCTGTCGATGACCACGCCGTGGACGGACGACGTCTCCCCCGACAACGCGCTGCCCGAATATCCCCGTCCGCAGCTGGCCAGGACCGAGTGGCGCAGCCTCAACGGCACCTGGGAGTTCTCCGGCGCCGCGGCCGATGAGCAGCCGCCCTTCGGCTCGGCGCTGGACGAGGAGGTGCTGGTTCCCTACCCGATCGAGTCGGCCCTTTCCGGCATCGGTCGCCATGAGGACCGGATGTGGTATCGGCGTACATTCGAGGCGCCGAAGTCCTGGAACATCGGCTCCAAGAGCAGGCTCGTGCTCAACTTCGGCGCCATCGACTACGACTCGACCGTCTACGTCAACGGCGTCGAGGTGGCCACCCACCGCGGCGGCTTCGACAAGTTCTCCGCCGACGTCACCGACGCGCTGCGCGAGAACGGTCCGCAGGAGCTGGTCATCGGCGTCACCGACCTCGGCGACCAGACCTGGCAGCCGCTGGGCAAGCAGCGCAACGTACCGGACCGCGGGATCTTCTACGAAGGCGCCTCCGGGATCTGGCAGACGGTCTGGATGGAGCCGGTCTCTGCTCAGGGCCACGTTCAGAGCCTGCGTACGACACCCGACATCGACACCTCCACGCTCGCCCTCACCGTCGACGCCGCCGCCGCGGAAGGTGCGACAGTCGAGGCGGTCGTCAAGGCGGGCAAGAAGACGGTCTCCGTCACCCGCGGAGCGGCCGCGAGCAAGCTCACGGTGCCGGTGCCGAAGGCACGGCTGTGGTCGCCCGACGACCCCTATCTCTACAAGCTCCAGGTCACCCTCAAGCGCGGGAACAGAGCCGTCGACACCGTCGGCTCCTACTTCGGCATGCGCGAGATCGGGACCAAGAAAGGAGCGGACGGGAAGCTCCGGATCACGCTCAACAAGAAGATCACCTTCCTGATGTCCACACTCGACCAGGGCTACTGGCCGGACGGGATCTACACCGCACCGACCGACGAGGCGCTGCGCTGGGACATCTCGGAGACCAAGAAGCTCGGCTTCAACACCATCCGCAAACACATCAAGGTCGAGCCCGATCGGTGGTACTACGCCGCCGACCAGCTCGGGATGCTGGTCTGGCAGGACATGCCCTCGATGAAGACCGGTGGCACTCCCCCGCCCGAGGCGCAGACGGAGTTCAAGCGGCAGCTGGAGACGATGGTCGACCAGCACGACTCGTGGACCTCGATCATCGGCTGGGTGCCGTTCAACGAGGGCTGGGGCGAGTGGGACCGCACCGAGACCGGTGAGATCGCGGACGCCGTCAAGGCCCAGGACCCCAGCCGCCTGGTCAACGCCCACAGCGGCGTGAACTGCTGCGCCTCCCTCGGCGACAGCGGGCGCGGCGACGTCATCGACTGGCACGCGTACACCGGGCCGGCCCAGAACATGCCGTCCGAGGACCGCGTCGCCATGGACGGTGAGCACGGCGGCTACGGCCTCGAGGTCGATGACCACATGTGGTTCGGCGAGGGCCACGCCTACCAGATGGCGGCGACCAAGGAGGAGTTGACCAGTCTCTACGTGGAGAACCAGGAGGCCGTGCTCGCCTCCGCCCAGCGCTGCGGCATCAGTAGCGCCGTCTACACCCAGACCACCGATGTCGAGCACGAGGTCAACGGCTTCTACACCTATGACCGGCAGGTCAAGAAGATGGACTTCGCCCAGGTACGCGCCGTGAACCGCTCGATCATCGACGGCGCCGACGGCTCCGGCACCCCGCCGGGCGAGGTCGACCCCGGCACCCCGGGCCTCGACGGCGTGCACGCCTACCCGTTCTCCGAGGGCAGCGGTACGACCACCGCCGACTCGGTCGGGGACGCGGACGCGACCCTCACCGACGCCGAGTGGGTGACCGGCGTGGAGGGGAACGCGCTCTCGTTCGCCGGGACCGGCGCGGCGGACACCGGAGAGACGCTGATCAAGACCGACGGCAGCTACAGCGTCTCGGCATGGGTCAAGCTCGACGAGGCCGGTGGCGCCTTCCAGACCGCGGTCAGCCAGGACACCGGCCGTGACAGCGCCTTCTTCCTGCAGTACAGCGGCGCCGACGAGCGTTGGTCGATGAGCTTCAGTGGCGTTCGGGCCCTCTCCTCCGAGAAGCCCGTCCCCGGCCAGTGGTACCACCTCACCGGGGTCCGCGACGCGGCCACCGGCAGCCTGGCGCTCTACGTCGACGGCCAGAAGCAGGGTGAGCAGCAGGTCTGCACCGCACCCGCCACGACCGGCCACACCGTCATCGGCCGCGGCCAGTTCGGCGGCAACCTGGTCGACTACCTCGGTGGCGACATCGACGAGGTCCGCGTCTTCGACCGCGCCCTCTCGCCGGAGGAGGTAGCCGAGGTCGCGGGGCGGTAACCCCCTCGCACCGGCCGGCGTGATTGCGGGGTAACACGTCGTTCGTAGTACTGGTCGCCCTATTGGAACGACCGGATAGTCCTACGAACGACGTGTTACCCCTGGCTGGCCGGCACGCCTGAAAGAATCGATCCGTGAACGTACTCATCAGCGCCGACGAGCTTGCGACCGCACTCGGCTCCGACCACCCGCCTGTTCTCCTCGACGTACGCTGGCAGCTCGGTGGCCCGCCGGGACACGAGTCCTATCTCGAGGGCCACGTCCCCGGTGCCGTCTACGTCGACCTCGACACCGAGCTCGCCGGCCACGGTGAGCCCACCGACGGCCGCCACCCGCTCCCGGCACTCGAAGACCTGCAGGCGGCCGCGCGCCGCTGGGGGATCTGCGAGGGTGACACGGTGGTGGCCTACGACGCGGTGGGTGACACCGCCGCCGCTCGCGCCTGGTGGCTGCTGCGTTGGGCAGGGATCGCCGACGTACGCCTCCTCGACGGCGCCCTCGGCGCCTGGACCGAGGCCGGGCACCCGCTGGTCACCGACGACGTCGTGCCGACGCCGGGCACCGTGACGCTGACGCCCGGGCACCTGCCGGTGCTCCCGTTCGAGCAGGTCGGAGCGTACGAGGGTGTCCTGCTCGACGCCCGCGCCGGCGAGCGATACCGAGGCGAGGTCGAGCCCATCGACCCGAAGGCCGGGCATATTCCCGGCGCCACCTCCGCGCCCACCGGCGACAACCTCGCCGCCGACGGCAGGTTCCTGCCGGTCGAGGAGCTCCGCGCCCGATTCGCCGCGCTCGGCGTCGAGGCAGGCTCCCCCGCCGCCGCCTACTGCGGGTCCGGGGTCACCGCCGCCCACCAGGTCGCCGCCCTCGCCGTCGCCGGCCACGACGCGGCACTGTTCCCGGGCTCGTGGAGCCAGTGGAGCAACCACGATCTCCCGGTCGCGACCGGCCGGCAGGCCGACGGGTGACACTCACCAGGACACGGGCCCGCTGGCGTCGACGAAGGTTCCCGTCGGCTCGTCGGTAGAGAGATTCGCGGCGCGGGCGATGACCTCAGCGGCCTCGTCGGGGGTGAGCGGTGCCTGCTCCATGTTCCCGGGAGCCAGGTCGGTCTGCACCCATCCGGGGCACACCGAGGTCACCTTGATCGCGGTGTCGGCCAACGCCTTGGACAGCACGATCGTGATGGCGTTGAGCGCGGCCTTGGACGACTGGTAGGCCGGGACCACCATCGAGTGCCACGGGGAGCTCGGGTCCGTCTGGTGAGCGAGCGAGCCCATGGCGCTCGAGACGTTCACGATGCGCCCCTCCGCACTCTTGCGGAGCAGTGGCAGGAACGCCTCGGTCACGGCGACCGGCCCCAAGACGTTCGTGGCGTAGGTCTGCTCGAACATGGCCAGGTCGAGAACCTCCTTGGGATCCTGATTGGTCGCCTCCGGCAGGATCCCGGCGTTGTTGACCAACACGTCCAGCTGCCCGTGCCGCTCGGCCACCTCGGCCGCGGCCGCACTCACAGACGCGGGGTCGGTGACATCCAGCTGCACGCTGCCCACCGAGAGCCCCTCGGCCGCGAGCTCGCCCGCGACCTCCTCGGCGGCCTCGACCTTGCGCGCCGCGACGATCACGTGCACGCCGTCACGGGCCAGGCGGCCGGCGGTCGCCAGGCCGATCCCCTTGTTCGCACCGGTGATGAGGGCAATCCTCATGACAGTTCCTCTCTGATGACTTCGCGGCCCTCCTGTTCGAGCCGCATGTGTGAATCACATCAGTTCGAGGCGGAGCTTTCTGGCGAGAATCAGACATCGCATGGAGGCGAGCGATCGGGCCCCTTGACCTCAAGTTCACTTCATCTTCAACCATGGTTGGACCACGACGACAGATGGAGTTGAAACATGACTGAGAGCACCGATCGGCCCGCCGTCACCGTGATCGGCCTGGGCAACATGGGCTCAGCGGTCGCACGGGCACTGCTCGAGCGCGGCTACCGGACCACGGTCTGGAACAGGACCGCGGACAAGGCCGACGCGCTCTTCGAGGCAGGGGCCGAGGTGGCGTCGACAGCGGGGAAGGCGGTGGCCGCCAGCCCGCTGACGATCCTCAGCCTCCTGGACAACACCGCCGTCGAGGACGTGCTCGAGGCCGTCGGCGAGGCGGCCGCAGGCCACACTCTCGTCAGCCTGACCAGCGGCTCCCCCGACCAGGCACGAGCCAACCAGTGCTGGGCACTCGCCCACGGGGCGGCGTACGTCGACGGGAAGGTCATGGGCGACCCGCCCGACGTGGGCACACCGAAGATGTCACTGGCCTTCAGCGGCGACCGCGACACGTACGACGCCGTCCAGCCGACGCTTCGAACCCTCGGCTCCGCCGCCTACTACGGCCCTGACGCCGGGCACGCGGCCGTCGAGTTCAACGCCCAGGTCGCGATGGGTTACGAGTTCCTGGTCGGCTTCCTGCACACGCTCAGCCTGGTCGAGGCCGAGGGTATGGACCTGGAGGCGTTCACCGACCGCCTCGCCGGGTCGCTGGCCGGCTACGCCGGGCTGCTGAAGATGATGGCGAGCGCGATCAAGAGCGAGACGTACGGCCCCGACCTCGGCTCGCTCGACGTCCAGGCGGCCCTGATGGACGATCTGATCGGACATCGGGAGTCGGCAGGCGTCGAGGCCGTACGGATGCGGGAGGTGAAGGCGCTCATGGACCGCCGCATCGCCGACGGCCACGGCGATCAGGGCTTCTCCAGCCTGTATGCGCTCCTACACCCCTGAGGGTTGCGCCTGGGCGGCGACCTCGGCCTTGGAGCGCAGCACACAGAACTGGTTGCCCTCGGGATCGGCGAAGATCACCCAGCCGGTCCCGGGACCATACTTCCCACGGTGATCGGCGACCTGGGTCGCGCCCTCTCCGAGCAGCCGCTCGACCTCCTCGTCCTGCGTCGCATCCCGCGGGCGTAGGTCGAGGTGGATGCGCTTGGCCGGCAGCGGGTCGTCGGAGACCTCGATGAACAGCAGCTGATGGCCGGTCTCCGGGTCGAGGATCATGCACTCCTCGTGTCCGGGGAGATTCGGGTCGCCCTCCACATCGACATAGCCGAGCAGCGCCTTCCACCATTCGGAGAGCGCGTACGCGTCATGGCAGTCGATGGTCGTGTGCGAGACGAGAAGGGTCATGCCCAACATCGAAGCCCATGGTCGCGTCCCCGTCCACCGGGTTACGGCCGGCTGGTCGGTGGACCTCAGGCCGGCTCGACGACCTTCTCCTCCATGAACTGCGGGAGCAGTTCGATCGCGATCGGCGCCGCGGCTTCGATCTTCTCCTGGTCGACGCCACAGATCCGCAGCGCAGAGGCCGCGATCGCCCACGCCTCCGCGCACGGGATCCGGCGGGACGGGTTCTCGGTGCGCATGTTGATCACGCCCTCGACCATCTGAATGAGCAGGTCACCCAGCTGTTTGTAGCTGATGGCCGAGCGCACGGTCTTCGAGGTCACCTCGCCGGCAAGGCGCGCGTAGTGACCGGCCAGCTCCTCGTGCTCGGTGCGGAACTCGTCGTAGATCTCGCACTTGGCCACATCGGGCAGCTGGTAGAGCATGCCGACGTTGTGCGGCACGTCCGCCAGCGTGCGTACGTCGACCAGCACCAGCAGGTACAGCGCCGTCTCGTAGTCGAGCGGCGGCACCTGGGCGAGGATCTTCTCCACCTTGTCCGTGGTCGGGCGGACCGACCTGCGGAGCAGCTCGGCGAGGATCTCGTCCTTGCCCGCGAAGTGGTAGTAGAGCGATGCCTGCCGGATTCCGACCATGTCGGCGATCTCGCGGGTGGACGTCGCGGCGAAGCCCTGGGAGACGAAGAGCCGAGAGGCTGCGTCCAGGATCTGATCGCGTGGAGAGGTCGTACCGGAGTCGGGAACATGCCTAGGGCGGCCGGGCCGAGAACGCCTAGTTGTCATGTGGCCCATCTAACTCCCGTCTTTCCTTTCAAGGAAGTCTTGAAAGGACTTTGTCCTCTACTTTTTTCGGGCACTATGGCCCGCTTGACATAGCTAGATCAGGCTATTGCCACGGTGCGCGCGTTTATGCCTGTTTGGACAGGTGCGCCAGCACCGGAAAGCCCCCAGGACGACATCGGTGGGCCGAGATCAGCCTCCACCTGCCGTCACCAAGGCCTAACGACGCTGTAGATGACAGGTCACGCATCTGTAGGTGTTTCGTGTCTCAGCTGCCAGGACCGGGTGCGCCTCGGACGGCACCTGCCTAGAGTCATCGCGTGGGAACACAACAGAGTCGCACCCGCGGCGACGCGGATCCGACCGGACAGCTCGGCACCGCGCTGCGGCACTTCGTGCACCTGGAGTCGACGAGCGCCGCACTGCTCGTCGTCGCCTCGCTGCTGGCGCTGGCCTGGGCCAACTCGGCGTGGTCCCACGGCTATGAGCACCTGTTGGAGACGGTCCTGTCGGTCCGGTTCGGTGACGTCGGGCTCTCGATGAGCCTGCACCACTGGGTCAACGACGGCCTGATGGTGGTCTTCTTCTTCGTGGTCGGCCTGGAGGTACGCCGCGAGCTCGCGGTCGGCGAGCTCACCGACCGCCGCCGCATGGTGGTGCCGCTCGTCGCCGGGACCGGCGGGCTGATCCTGCCCGCCCTGATCTACCTGATCTTCAACCACTCGGGCGAGGCGGCCCGCGGGTGGGGCATCGTGATCGGCACCGACACGGCGTTCCTGCTCGGCATGCTCGCGCTGGTCGGGCCGGCGGTCTCCACCCAGCTGCGCATCTTCCTGCTCACCCTGACCGTCATCGACGACATCGTGGCAGTGAGCGTCATCGGGGTCGCCTACACCGAGCAGCTGCAGATCGGCCCCCTGGTGGCGGCCGGGCTGGCCCTGGTCGGGATCTTCGTGCTCGACCGGGTCAAGGTGTGGCGGGCCGGGCCGTACGTCCTGCTCGTCCTCATCGCGTGGATAGCGACCCTCGGCGCCGGTCTGCACGCCTCGATCGCGGGGATGCTCGCCGGACTGCTGGTCCCCGCCGCGGAGCCGACCCGGGCCCAGATGGAGGTCGCGACCTCGCGGTTCCGGGCGTTCCGGCAGTCCCCGCTGCCCACGCTGCAGCGCGAGACGCGCGACGAGCTGACCCGTACGATCTCGGTCAACGAGCGCCTCCAGGAGACGCTGCACGTGCCGACGAGCTATCTCATCGTGCCCGTCTTCGCGCTCGCCAACGCCGGCGTCGACCTGCGTGACGGCGTCCTCGGGGAGGCACTCACCTCACCGGTGACCTGGGGCGTCGTGGCCGGGCTGGTCCTGGGCAAGACGCTCGGCATCGGCGGCGCGGCCTACCTCGCCACCCGGCTGCGCATCGGACGGCTCCCGCAGGGAGTGGGCGGCGGTCACGTCCTCGGCGGCGCCGCCCTGTCGGGGATCGGCTTCACCGTCTCCCTGCTGATCACGACCCTCGCCTTCGACTCCGAGACCCTGCAGCGCGACGCGATCGTCGGCGTGCTCATCTCCGTCGTCCTCGCCTCCGCGCTCGGCTGGGTGATCTTCCAGGTCGCCGCGCGCTATCTCGGCCAACGCGACGCGGCCCTGCCGAAGGTGCTCTCGCCACCCGTGGACCCGGCGCGCGACCACGTCTTCGGTGCCGAGGACGCCGAGGTCACCCTGGTCGAGTACCTCGACTACGAGTGCCCCTTCTGTGCCCGCGCCACCGGCACCGCCAACGAGGTCCGCGACTACTTCGGGCCACGGATCCGCTACGTCGTACGCCACCTGCCCCTCCCCCAGCACCCGCACGCCGAGCTGGCCGCGGTCGCCGCCGAGGCCGCAGCGCGGCAGGGCAAGTTCTGGGAGATGCACAAGCACCTCTTCGCCCACCAGAGCGAGCTCGAGCACAAGGACCTCGCCGGCTATGCCGGCGAGCTCGGCCTCAACATCGAGGAGTTCCTCCGCGACCTCGAGGACCCCGAGCTCGCCCAGCACGTCCGCGACGACATGGACTCCGCCACCGCGAGCGGCGCCCGCGGCACCCCGACGTTCTTCGTCGGCACCCACCGCCACGAGGGCCGCTACGACGCCCGCACCCTCATCGCCGCGCTCGAACGGACCGCCACCGGGGAGACCGCCCGGCTCGGGATGCGCTCGCGACGCTGACCGTGCCCTAGCCTCGCTCAGCGTGGAGCCAGGATCCGCAGCTGGAGCATCGCCGCGAAGCGCTGCTCCGGGTCGGAGAGGTCCAGGCCGCTGACCTGCTCGAGCCGGCGCAGCCGGTAGCGCAGCGTGTTGGGGTGGATGAAGAGGGCGCCGGCAGCGGAGCGTACGTCGCCGTTGGCATCCAGCCAGGCGTCCAGGGTCTCGGCCAGGCCGGAGTCGTTGCGCGCGTCGTAGTCGAGCAGCCGCGCGATCGGGCCGACCGGGCGCTCGCCGCGAGCGGCCGCGAGGTCGCGCAGCTCGAGAAGCAGCGACTGCGTGTAGACGTCGGAGAGTCGTGCCACCGAACGAGACGCCGTCCCTGGAGCGACGCCGTCGCGGAGCACCCGCAGCGCTCGGTTGGCGGCCTCACGCGAGGCGACGATCGCGCTGACGTCGGAGCCGACGCCACCGATACCGACGACGACCGGCAGCCGAGATCCGAGGCGCTCGCAGAACTCCCGGCCCAGCCTGGTCGCCCGTTCCTCGGGCTCGGAGCCGTCGCCGGGCAGCGGGACCAGGGCGTACGCGATGCCGCCGACGACCGCGACGGCCGAGGCCGGCACGGCGGCCGAGAGGTGCGCCGCGAGCGCGTCGGCCGCGCGCTCGAGGCTGCCGGCGCCGCCGGGGTCCGGCTCGTGCTCGTGCTCCGCTGAGACCTCGTGGCGCTGCGCCATGGCGAGCACCACCACCGGACGTCCGGCGAGGCCGAGCCGGCCGAGCGCGTCCCGCGCGCCGGCGCCGCCTTCGAGCACCGAGCTGACCAGGTCGGTACGCAGCCGCCGCTGCACGTCGGCACCGGCCCGCACGCGCAGCATGTGGAGCGCGACCAGGCTGGCGGCGTCGCGCAGGGCCGCGCTTCGCTCGGGCGTGACCTCACCGTCCATCGCGGCCCAGATCGAGCCGAGCACCTCGTCGCCGGCGCGTACGGCGATCGCCACGCGTTGCTTGCTGATCCTGTCCTCGTCGAGCCGGGCCGGGTCGACGACGACGGGCCGGTGCTCGCGGTAGAGCTCGCGGAAGACGCCGAGGTCGGTGAGCATCCGGGCGTAGCGTTCGGGCACCTGACGGCCGATGACCGTCTCGACCCGGGAGGCGTCGGCCTCGTCCTGGCGGCCCGAGAAGGCGAGCACCCGGGAGCTGCGGTCCTCGATCGTCACCGGCGCGTCCAGCAGCGCACCGATCGCGTTGGCGACGGCGAAGAGGTCGCCCGAGGGCAGACCGCCGAGCGTGTCGGCCTCGGCCGGGCCGATGTCGCCCTCGGCCAGCAGCGAGCGCAGCAGCGCGGTCAGCTGCGTCCAGGTCGCCCCGCGACGCAGCCCCAGCAAGGCGATCCCGGCCTCGTCGACCGCGGCGGCCAGGGCCGCGCTCAGCACGACGGGAGCGCGTACGACCAGCCCGACCGCGCCGCGCCGGCCTACATCGCCGACGAGCTCGGGCAGATCGCCCGGCGGCACCCCGACGGCCAGGACCAGCGCTCCGGCGGGATGGACCGGCTCGTCGTCGGGGTCGTGGATGACCGCTCCCCCGATCTCGCCCTCGTGGGCCGGGTCGCCGGCCAGCAGCTCGAGGAGCGAGTCGCCGAGGTCGTCGAGGACTCGGCCCAGGCTCGCGCGCGGACGCTGGCTCACGCCCGGAATCCTAGGCCGAGCCCGGGGCGAGCGGGATCCATTCGGTCGAGTTGGTGAACGACTCCAGGATCTCGGGGACGGGGGTGACCCCGAGGCCCGGTCCGGTCGGGACGGTCATGTGGCCGTCCTCGATCGTGAGCGGTTCGGTGATGTCGGTGCGGTAGAACCGGTCGGAGGCGGAGATGTCGCCGGGCAGCGTGAACCCCGGCAGCGCCCCCAACGCGGCGTTGGCGGCGCGGCCCAGGCCGGTCTCGACCATGCCGCCGCACCAGACCGCGAGCCCGTGCGCCGCAGCGAGGTCGTGGATGCGCACGGCCTCCAGATAGCCGCCCACGCGACCCGGCTTGATGTTGATGATCGAGCAGACGCCGAGGCTGATCGCGGCGGCCGCGGTCTGGGCGGAGACGATCGACTCGTCGAGGCAGACCGGGGTGCGGATCTGGCGGGCGAGCGTCGCGTGGCCGAGCACGTCCTCCTCCTCCAGCGGCTGCTCGATGAGCAGCAGGTCGAAGGGATCCAGCTTGGCCAGGTGGCGGGCGTCGCGCAGCGTGTAGGCGGTGTTGGCGTCGACCTGCAGCGGGACGTCACCGAACCGCTCCCGGACCGCGGCCACCGGCTCGACGTCCCAGCCCGGCTCGATCTTGAGCTTGATGCGTACGTAGCCGGCGCCCAGATAGCCGCCGACCACCTCCAGCAGCTGCGGGATCGAGTCGAAGATGCCGACCGAGACACCGCTCGGCACCCGCTCGTGCACGGCGCCGAGCTCACGGGCCCACGAGCGTCCGGCCGCGCGCAGCTCGGCGTCCAGCACCGCCATCTCCAGCGCCGCCTTCGCCATCCGGTGCCCCTTGAACGGATGCAGGACCTTCCCGACCGCGTACGCCCCGTGCCGTTCAATCTCGCCGGGGGCGGCGGCCAGGGCCGGGAGCAGGAATCGGCGGAGCACGTCGGCGGTCGCCTCGACGTACTCGGAGGAGTAGAGCGGGTCGGCCATCGCTACGCACTCGCCCCACCCTTCGCTCTGCGAGGTCACCGCGCGCAGCAGCAGGATGTCGCGCTCGGTCTGGGTGCCGAAGGAGGTCCGGAACGGCGACACCAGCGGCATCGACACCCGGCGCAGCTCCACGCCTTCCAGCTTCATTCGATTCCTTCCTCACGGTTCGTGCCGGTCAACAGATAGCCCTTGTCGCGGTCGAAGCCGGCCACTCGGCCCGATTCCAGGCCGCTCAGCAGCTGCTCGCGGACCTTCGTACGCCACTCCCTTGCCTGGGCGGGGTCGGAGATCCGCAGCGCCTCGATGTCGCGAGGCACCTCGACCCACGACCCATCGTCCACATCGGCGACCCTGGCCGGGTGGCCGTCGCAGGCGGCCGCCACCTCCGGCGAGTCCAGGTCCCAGTGCACCAGGATCCGGTCGCTGGCGTCCTCGGCGTCGTTGATGCCGTCGGCCATCGAGCCGTAGAAGTCGGTGAGATACTCCGCGCCGCGGGCGCCCAGCTTGCCCAGGTTGAAGTAGGCGTTGCGTGCCACCAGCGGGTCGAAGGTCCACTCCACCAGCGTGATCCCTCGCTCCAGGCACCAGGCCCGCTGGTGCAGCTTGAGCGCGAAGCCGGCGTGCCGGCCGGCCATCTCCGGGACCACGCCGGCGATGTGGCTGTGCATCGTCCGGGCCGCCGGCACCGAGTGGAACCCGACGCAGACGCCGACCAGCTCCCCGCCGGGCCCGTCGGCCGTGTCGAACGCCCCGGCGACGTAGCCCTCGGCCTTGCGCATCGCGAGCATCAGCTCGGACCCGAGCGGCGGGTTGTCGGATACGCCCCAGATCCTGCCGAGCACCTGCTCGGCGCGCTGCAGCTCGGCGATCCCGTCGAGCTCGCGGACGGTGATCCGGGCAGCCGCGGCGGCCCGCTCGTACGCCCCCCATGCCTTTGTCACGGCCGGCCTCCTGGAACGCCGGCCGGAAGATCAGCCAGCAGCTCTTCCAACAGCCCGTGCAGCAGCAGCGTGCGGTCGACGACCCGGTCGACCAGGACATGCTCGTCCTCGGCGTGGGCTCCGCCACCGACCGCGCCGAGCCCGTCGAGAGTCGGCGTACCCACCCCGGCGGCGAAGTTGCCGTCGGAGGCTCCTCCGACCGCCGCCTCCCCCGGCATCGGCAGCCCGAGCCGGGTGGCCACCGAGACGGCGCGCTCGAACAGCGCGCCCGAGAGCGCCTCCTCCAGCGGTGGCCTGTTGATGCCGCCGTGCACGACCAGCTTCGCGCCCGCGAGCACCGGCTCCAGCGCCCGGATCCCGGAGTCGACCCGCTCCTGCTCGGCCGCGCTCCAGGCCCGTACGTCGACCGTGAACCGCGCCGCGCCCGGCACCGTGTTGAGCGTCGTGCCCGCCGATGCGGACGTCGGCGTCGCCGTCGTCCCCGCGGCCGGGTCGGAGAGCGCGGCCACCGCCGGCACCTGATGGGCCAGCTCGAGGGTCGCGTTGACCCCCTTCTCCGGCTCCAGGCCGGCATGGGCGGCCCGCCCGACGACCTCGACCTCATACATCGAGGTGCCCTTGCGGGCCGTCTTGAGCGCGCCCCCGTCCGCGGAGGCCTCGAGCACGAGCACTGCCGACGCCTCGCGGGCCTCGGCCTCGATCAGCGCGCGTGAGGACGGCGAGCCGAGCTCCTCATCACCCGTGACCAGGAGGCTGACGCCATCGGGCGAGGGCAGCGCGGCGACCGCGTGGAAGGCCATGACCAGCCCGGTGAGCATGTCGAAGCAGCCCGGGCCGCGCAGGACACCGTCGGTGACGGCGTACGGGATCCGCTCCAGGGTGCCGTGCGGCCAGACCGTGTCGTGGTGGCCGAGCACCAGGACGCGCGGCCCGGGCCCGAAGCGCCAGCGCAGGTGGGTGACCCCGTCGACGACCAGACGCTCCGGCGCAGCGCCGAGATGGGCGGCGCCCAGGCGGGCCACGACCTCGGCCGAGCGTGCGACGGCATCCAGGTCGGCGGACGGTGACTCGATCTCGACCAGCTCCCGGACGTCGGCCAGGAGCCGGTGGAGGTCGATCTGAGGTTGACTCATTCAGGCCTTCTTCGGGGTCGCGCGGGCGCCGAAGTGGAGGTATTCCTCCCCGGTCGGCAACGTGTAGAAGCGTACGGGGAAGTAGGCCGAGGACTTGTCGGGCTTGACGGCGAAGAGCGCCTCGGCGACCGGCACCAGCTCGTGCACCTCCGGCTCGGAGGCTCCCTCGAGCTCGGCGACGGGTCCGGAGACGGTCGTACGCATCACCGGCCTGCCGTCGAGGACCAGGATCTCCGACAGGACCGACTCGCGTGAGTACTCGCCGAGGAACGGCGTGATGTCGACCTCGGGCGCGTCGGCGGGGACCTCGAAGCGGTCGGGGAGGCGTACGTCGGCGAGCTCGGCGAAGATCTCCTCGAAGAGGTCCTGGTAGAGCGCGATGGCGCTGGCGACATTGGTGTTGAGCGAGACCGCGATGCCTGCCTCGGGAAGCAGCCGCAGGAACGCGGCCTGGCCGATGGTGTTGCCGTCATGGCCGATCGCGCGCTCGCCGTGCCAGTCGCAGCGGAACCAGCCCAGGCCCCAGGAGTCGCCGAGCAGGTCCTTCTCCGGGCACTCGACCTGGAAGTCGGCCATCGCCGCAACCGAGTCGGCCGAGAGCACCCGGGCCCCGTCCTTCGCCAGACCGCCACTCAGGTGCATCCGGGCGAAGGCGAGAACGTCGGTGGCGGTCGCGGTGATCAGCCCGGCCGGTCCGCACGAGCGCGGCAGCCCCCAGACCGGTGCGACGACGATGTCCTCGCCGCTGCCCATGTGGCCCATCGCGTGGGCGAAGACCATCGCCTCCTCCGGCAGGGTGCTGGTGTGGGTGAGGCCGAGCGGGGCGAAGACCCGCTCCTTCATGGCCTGGTCCCAGGTCTGTCCGGTGATCGCCTCGATGACCCGGCCGAGCAGCACGTAGCCGGAGTTGCAGTAGGACCAGGTGGCGCCCAGCGGGTGGTTCTGGGCGGCCTCGCCGAGGCGGGCGACGTACTTCTCCAGCACGTCGTCACCACGTCCGGTGTCGGTGAAGACGTCGCCGTCGATGCCGCTGGTGTGGGTGAGCAGGTGGCGGATCGTGACCTTCTCGGTGACCCCGGGATCGCGCAGGTCGAGGTCCTCGAGGATCTCCTTGACCGGGCTGTCGAGGGCGAACCTTCCCTCGTCGACCAGCTGCATCACCACGGTCGCGGTCCAGACCTTGGAGATCGAGCCGATCTGCCAGACCGAGTCGGTCGTGGCGGGCTGGCCGGTGGCGGTGTGGAGCACGCCGGTGGCGGTGGTGAAGAGCTCGTCGTCGGCGCCGTCGCGGCCGACGCGGAGGATGCCGAGCTGGGCTCCGGGAACGCCGTGCTTCTTCGTCAGCTCGGTGAGCCTGGTCTCCCAGTGGGCGGTGTCGATGGTCATCGGATCTCCTTCTCGAGGGTGTGCGGAGCGCCGCCCCCGCATGTTTAAACCGTAGGGAGTCTCGGAGGCGTCCGTGCTCGTCCCATCGGACAGTCAACCGACCATGCTGTTGTCCGATCTCACAATGGCCCGCCGTGGCTGGGGACGGTTTGATGGCGGAGTGCTGATTCTCCGTGGTGGCCTGGTGACCGACCCCCGAGCAGGGACAGAGCAGGTGGCCGACGTGGCCGTCTCCGACGGGTCCGTGGTGGCCGTCGGGAGCGTGCCCGAGGGCCCGGCGGACGAGGTGATCGACGTGACCGGATTCGTCGTCGGCCCCGGGTTCGTCGACCTGCACAGCCACGTCCACTCGATCGCCGGGCAGCGGCTCCAGGCGATGGACGGGGTCACGACCACCCTCGACCTCGAGTCGGGCCTGCTTCCCCTCGACCTCGCCTACGAGCGGGCCGCGGCCGACGGCCGGGTGCTCCACTACGGCTTCTCCGCCTCCTGGGGTGACGCGCGCGCCGTCGCGCACCTGGGGATGGTGCCGGGCGCCGACCTGGAGGCCTCGCTGTCGATGCTCAGTGACCCTGCCTGGCAACGTACGTCCTCGGCCGCGGAGCGGCACGCGTGGCTCGAGCTGCTCGAGTCCGAGCTGGCCGCGGGGGCGCTCGGGATCGGCGTGCTGATGGGCTACGCCCCACGATCCGACCCCGCCGAGTTCCTCGACGTCGCCCGACTGGCCGCCACAACCGGCACCGCGACCTTCACCCACGTGCGCGAGATCGTCGAGGCCGATCCCACCACCCCGGTCGACGGCTCGGAGGAGATCACTCGCGCCGCCGCCGAGACCGGCGCGCGGATGCACCACTGCCACGTCAACAGCACCTCCCGACGCCACGTCGACCGCGTCCTCGGCCTGCTGGAGGACTCGCGCACGGCCGGTTCCGACGTGACCGTCGAGGCCTATCCGTACGGCGCCGGCTCCACCGCGGTCGGCGCATTCTTCCTCGCCCCCGAGCGGCTGGGCGCCTGGGGTCTGGTGCCGTCCTCGATCACGATGGTGACCACCGGCGAGCGGATCGGCTCGGTCTCGCGCCTGGCCGAGCTGCGGGCCACGGATCCCGGCGCCGTCTGCGTGGTCCACTTCCACGACGAGGACTCCCCCGCCGACAACGCGATGCTCCAGCGCGCCCTGGCCTTCCCGGACGCGATCGTGGCCAGCGACGCCATGCGGGTGGAGTGGCCCGGGGGCATCATCGACACCCGCGAGTGGCCGCTTCCGCCCGGTGGCCACACCCACCCCCGCACCGCGGGCACCTACGCCCGTTCGCTGCGCCGGATGGTCCGCGAGAGCGGCGCCTGGACCTGGCCGGAGGCCTTCCGCCGCTGCGCCTATCTGCCGGCTCAGGTGCTCGCCCCGTTCACCCCCGCCATGCGCACCAAGGGCTATCTGGCCCCGGGCGCCGACGCCGACCTCGTCGTGCTCTCCCCCGACCAGGTCACCGACCGGGCCACGTACGTCGACCCGACCCGCCCCTCGGCCGGCGTCGTCCATCTCCTGGTCGACGGCACCTTCGTCGTCCGCGACGGTTCTCTCGACCCGACCGCCTATCCCGGCCGGCCGGTGCGTCGCTGAACGCGGGCCCTAGGACTTCGCCAGCACCATCGGCAGCAGCCCGACCACCTGGGCACGCAGATCCTCCAGCGCGTGGTCGCGGCCGGTGAGGTGGCCCAGCAGCCCCTGCTGGAAGATACCGTCGAACATCCCGTAGGCCACCGGTGAGTCGATCGCGGGCTCGGACCCGGCGAGCTCGGCATAGCGGCCGAGGACCCGAGCGACCATGTCCTCGAGGCTCTGGTCGATCTGGGTGACCGCCTCGCGCAGGCTCTCCTCGAACATCGACTGCGAGCGCAGGTCGTACCAGAGCCGGTGCATCGGCGCTTCCTCGACGATGGTCTCGACGAGCTTGTCGCCGAACCGCTCGGCCAGGTCGTCGGGCGAGGTCGCCTCGGCGACGACGCCGTCGTAGCGGTGGACGCAGGTCTCCTTGTAGTGGCGCACGCAGTAGACGATCAGCTCGAGCTTGTCGTTGAAGTAGTAGTGCACGACGCCATGACTGAACTCGGAGTTGTTGGCGATCTCGCGAAGGCTGGAGCGTGCGTAGCCCAGCTCCCCCAACGTACGCAGGGCCGACTCGGCGAGCGCCTTGCGGCGTTCGTCGTGCTTGTCGGCAGGCGTGCGTCGAGGCGCTCTGGCAGCGGCGACCTGGGTCATGGGCCGAAACCATACCCCCTCCCGTGCACGTATCGGCGTCCGTCGGATCATTTTTTGGTCAATCGTCAAGAGAAATCTTGACAGTCGTCAAGATCCGCGATTACCTGTGGTCCACATCACAGCGACGAAGGAGTCACAGATGACAGATCTGAGTGGACGTACAGCACTCGTCACCGGCGGAGCCCAAGGGCTGGGTGAGGGCATGGCCCGTGCGCTCGCCGCGGCAGGGGCGAAGGTCGCTGTCGCCGACGTGCAGGACGACCTGGGCACCAAGGTCGCCGAGTCGATCGGCGGCGTCTTCGTGCACCTCGACGTCACCGACGACGCCGGCTGGGAGTCCGGGCTGGCGGCAGCGGTCGACGGTCTCGGCGGGCTCGACGTGCTGGTCAACAACGCCGGCGTGGAGATCACCAGCCTGATCACCGAGCTCGACCCCGCGCACGTCAAGAAGATGCTCGAGATCAACGTCCTCGGCACCGCCCTCGGCCTCAAGCACGGCCTGCGTACGATGCGGCCCGACGGCGCCGCCGGCAAGGGCGGTGCGATCATCAACGTCTCCTCGGTCGCCGCCACGATCGCCTTCCCGGGCATCTCGGTCTACTCGGCCACCAAGAGCGCCGTGGACCGGCTGACCCGGGTCGCGGCGATGGAGAGCGGCAAGCTCGGCTACGGCGTACGCGTCAACTGCATCTACCCCGGGCTGGTGCCGACCGCGATGGGGGCCGGACTGGCCAACGACGTCGCGCAGCTCGGCCTCTTCGAGTCCCCGGAGGCCGCCGTCGGCGGCGTCGTCGAGCTGACCCCGTCGGGACGCCTCGGCACGGTCGAGGACATGGCCAACGCCGTGGTCTTCCTCGCCTCCGACCAGGCCGTGTTCGTCAATGGCGTCGGCCTCCCGGTCGACGGCGGGATGGGGATGTGACGATGAGCGACAACAAGCCTGTCGTCGTCTACGGCGCCTCCGGCTACACCGGCCGACTGGTCTGCGAATACCTCCGCGAGCTCGGTGTGCCGTTCGTGGCAGCCGGTCGCTCCAAGGACAAGCTGGTCGCCTCGATGGGCGCCAACGTGCCCGGCATCGAGACCGCCGACTTCGAGGTCGCCGAGGTCGAGCACTCCGTCGAGGCCCTCACCGAGCTGCTCACCGGCGCGAGCGTCGTCCTCAACACCGTCGGACCGTTCTCCGCGCACGGGCCCGAGGTGGTCCAGGCCGCTCTCGCCGCCGGCGCCCACTACACCGACACCACCGGTGAGCAGGACTGGCTGATGACCTGCGAGGAGAAGTACGGCGCCGACTTCGCGGCCAAGGGGCTGCTGCTCGCGCCGGGCATCGCGCAGATGTACACCACCGGTGAGATCGCCGCCGAGCTCTGCCTCGAGGAGCCGGGACTCGACACCCTCGACATCGCGGTCTTCTGGGGTGGCTCGCCGACGATCGCCTCGACCCGCACGATCCTGGTCAACGCGGCCACGGCGAAGGCGCACTACCTCGAGCAGAACGCGTACGTCGAGTTCGACCCGGCCGCCGGGCTCGTCCCGCTCGTGGTGCCGGGCCAGCACGAGCTGGCGCTCTCGCTGCCGTGGGGCGGCACGTCTCACCCGGTGTGGTACCGCCGCGACCCGCGGGTGGCCAGCTGCAAGGCCCAGGGCGGTGTCTTCAACAATGCACTGATGAACGGGGTGCCGCAGATCGTCGCGGGCGCCCTGGAGGCGACCAAGGACATGGACGCCGAGCAGCGGGACGAGGCACTGACCGCGACGGCCGCGCAGGTGATGAACGAGATGCCTCCCCGCGAGAACCCGCGCCTGAACAAGTCGCTCGACTCGGTGCACGCCTCCGGGCCCCTCGGACGCGCGCACTGCGTCATCCACGGCAACCAGAACTACAAGCAGACCGGGCTGATGCAGGCCTTCGCGGCCTACTCCCTGCTCCAGCAGCCGCCCCGCCGGGTCGGCTTCGCATCGGGCTGCCAGGCGTTCGGCCACCGTGAGCTGCTCGGCCAGCTGCGGGCGTTCGGACTGGTCTCGGAGCCGGTCATCACCCGGCAGCGGGGCTGAGGAGACACCGATGCGGCTCGTCGACTACCTGGACAAGGGTGCCTCGCTCGGCGGGGACGCTCCCTGTCTCGAATGCGGTGAGGACACCTGGTCCTACGCCGAGGTCGTCGACCTCTCCGTGCGGGTCGCCGCGGGCCTCCGGGCCCGCGGCGTCAAGCCCGGTTCAAAGGTGGCCATCTTGTCGGCCAACGACCCGGTCGCCTTCGCCTCCGTCTTCGGCATCAGTCGCGCAGGGGGCGTCTGGTGTCCGATCAACCCACGCAGCGAGGCCGCGGAGAATCGAGAGCTTCTCGACCTCTTCGGCTGCTCCGCCCTGATCTTCCAGGCATCCTTCGCCGACCTGGTCGACCAGATCCGATCAGACCTTCCGGAGCTGACCACTCTGGTCTGTCTGGACGGCTCGCTCGAATGGGCGCTGACGTGGGATGAGTTCGTCTCGACGGCCGAGCCCGGCCAGACCATCGAGACGAACGCAGGTGACGCCGGTGCCGACGACCTCGCGATGGTCGTCGGCACCGGCGGGACGACCGGTCGACCCAAGGGCGTGCAGCTCACCGGCACCAACCTGGAGACGATGTCGGCCATCACCTTGATGGCCTACCCCTGGCCGGACCCACCGGCCCGCCCGACCTACCTCGCGCTCGCACCACTCACCCACGCCGCCGGCGTGCTCTGCTTCCCGGTCCTGTGCCTGGGCGGCAAGATCGTGGTGATGCGTACGCCCGACGTCGGCGCCTTCCTCGAGCACGTCGAGCGCTACCAGGTCACCCACACGTTCCTTCCGCCGACGCTCATCTACCTCGTCCTGGACCACCCGGCACTGGCGTCGACCGACCTGTCCACGTTGCGCTGCTTCTGGTACGGCGCGGCCCCGATGTCCGCGACCCGTCTCGAGGAGGCATTGACCCGGATCGGGCCGGTGATGGCGCAGCTGTTCGGGCAGACCGAGGCGCCGATGATGATCACCACGATGGCGCCCCGCGACCACTTCCACGAGGACGGCACCATCGCCACCGAGCGACTCTCCTCGGCCGGCCGTCCGGCGCCGCTGGTGACGGTGTCGATCATGGGCGAGCATGGTGAGCTTCTCGGCTCCGGCGAACGCGGCGAGATCGTCGTACGCAGCTCGCTGGTCATGCGCGGCTACCTCGACAACCCCGAGGCCACCGCGGAGGCGAGCGCCCACGGCTGGCACCACACCGGCGACATCGGCTACCTCGACGAGGACGGCTTCCTGCACATCGTCGACCGCGCCAAGGACATGGTGATCACCGGCGGCTTCAACGTCTTCTCCACCGAGGTGGAGCAGGCGCTGATGACCCACCCCGCCATCGCCGACTGCGCGGTGATCGGGCTCCCCGACGAGAAGTGGGGCGAACGCGTCACCGCCGTCGTCCTCCCCCGCCCCGGGGCCGAGGTCGACATCGCCGACCTCAAGGCGTACGTCAAGGAGCGGATCGGCGCCGTCAAGACCCCGAAGCAGATCGAGGTCTGGCCCGACCTGCCGCGCTCCAAGGTCGGCAAGGTACTCAAGACCGAGATCAAGAAGGAACTGACGAGCTGACGAGCCAACTCGTGGGGCCGAGTCGGCGGATCTGCCCCCGTGCCTCGCGAAGCGAAGCAAGCGAGAGGGGGCGGATGCGCCGACTCGGCCGTAAGTTGTTTCAGCCCGCCGGAAACGCGGAGGCCCCCGCCGCATAAGCCACCATCCAGCCCGGCTCGATGGTGGCGTAGACGACCCCGGCCTCGTCCCAGCTCTGCGGGTCGGAATCGTAGAACTCGGTGAAGTAGGCGTTGTGGGCCTCGAACTCCGGCCCCTCGGTGAACACCTGCGCCCTGCCGTGGGTGAAGACGCCGATCCGCTCCCCGTCGACATGGGTCGCGCTGACCGCCGGCCGGGCGATCAGGTGCTTGGCCTTGACCGCGGTGGGAGCGGTCCCGAACAGCCAACGACCGTGTCGGAAGTGCCCGTCTACGCAGCTCGTCCGCGGCTCGCCGTGAGCGGTCACGGTGGCCAGCACCAGCACCTTCATGCCCGTCAGCTCGGTGACGAGCTGACGGGCATCGAGACGGCTCTCGTCGCTGACGATCCCGGTCAGATGGCCGCCCGCGCGACTGATCGAGGCATCCAGCAGGTGTTGCAGGTCGGCGATCTCTTCTTCTGTCTCGAGCACACGACGAGTCTCACACCGACGAGCCCCACGCTGCTTGACCGTTCTTGCTCGGGACTCACTCGATCGCGGCGATGATCTCCGGCGGGATGGCGGTCGACCCAGAACCGTCGGCCGCGACGACCACGTAGACGACCGACACGGCGCAGGTGACCTCCTCGCCGCGGCGGAACTCGAACTCGAGCGTGAAGCTCTTGGTGCCGATCCGAGAGGTGCGCACCGGCACCTGGACCCTGTCGCCGAAGCCGATGCCACCCTTCCAGTCCAGGTCCGCGTGGGCGAGCTGGACGTCGACGCCGAGCTCCTGCCAGCGGGTGTACGGCACTCCGCGGGTGTCGATGAAGTGGGTCATCGCCTCGTCGACGTAGGTGAGGTACCAGCCGTTGAACACCACCCCCTGCATGTCGACCTCGACGTAGCGGGGCGTGAACTCATAGACCGTCGTCACGGGCGCTCCTTCGCGGGCAGGATCCGCCCGCTGACCTCGCCGAGCGCGATCCGGCCACCGCCGGGCGCGGGCGCGGTGGCGGTGATGGTGACCTCGTCGCCGTCCTCCAGGAACGTACGCACCGACCCGTCGTCCAGCTTGAACGGCTCGGCCCCGGACCAGCTGATCTCGAGGAGCGAGCCGCGCTGGCCAGGCTCGGGTCCGCTGATCGTGCCGCTGGCGAACAGGTCACCGGCGCGCAATGAGGCGCCGTTGGCGGTCATGTGCGCGAGCATCTGCGGGGCGGTCCAGTACATCGTGGCGTACGGCGGCTCGGAGACCAGCGACCCGTTGACCCGCACCTCGAGAGCGAGGTCGAGGGCCCAGGGGTCCAGAGCGGAGTCGTCCAGGTAGCCGACCAGCGGAACGTCTCGGTCCGGAGGCTGCACGCGTGCCGCCTCGAGCGCCGCGAGCGGGAGCACCCACGGCGAGATCGAGGTGGCGAACGACTTGCCGAGGAACGGCCCCAGCGGGACGTACTCCCAGGCCTGGATGTCGCGCGCGGACCAGTCGTTGAGGAGCGTGACCCCGAAGATGTGGTCTGCTGCCTCCGCGAGCGGAACCGGGGTGCCCTGATCCGAGCCCGAACCGACCACGAACCCCAGCTCGGCCTCGATGTCGAGCCGGATCGAGGGTCCGTCGACGATCCCCTCGGGTGTCTTCCGCAGTCCGCGAGGACGTACGACGTCCGTACCGGAGACCACCACCGTGCCCGCGCGGCCGTGGTAGCCGATCGGCAGGTGTTTCCAGTTGGGCGTCAGCGGCTCGGAGTCGGGGCGGAACATCTTCCCGACGTTGGAGGCGTGGTGCTCGGAGGCGTAGAAGTCGACGTAGTCGGCCACCGTGAACGGCAGCAGCAGCTCGGCCTCCGCCAGCGGGACCAGATGCGGTCCGACCTCGGCCTCGCAGGCCGGATCGCTGAGCAGCCGGGTCACCTCCGCGCGCACCTGAGCCCACACCTCGGGCCCGGCCGCGAGCAGCCCGTCGAGCCCGCCCTCACAGTGCTCGGCCAGGCCCTCGGCCGCGGCGGCGACATCCAGCACGAGGTCACCGATCCGCGCCCCGAGCCGCGGTGCAGGATCCCCGGCGGTGCGGAAGGTGGCGTACGGAAGCGCCTCGAGGCCGAACTGACTGTCCTTGATGTCCAGCCACAAGCTCACTTGCGACCCCCTGCCCAGGTCCAGGCGTACTTGCCGTCATCGACCGCGGCACCTGCCTCGCCGACCTCCAGTGGCCGGAAGGTGTCGACCATGACCGCGAGCTCGTCGAAGAACTCCGCGCCCAGGCTGCGCTCCATGGCGCCGGGCTGCGGCCCGTGGGCATGACCGCCGGGGTGGAGGGTGATCGAGCCGATGCCGATCCCGGAGCCCTTGCGGGCCTCGTAGTCGCCGCCGACGTAGAACATCACCTCGTCGGAGTCGACGTTGGAGTGGTAGTAGGGCACCGGCACCGCGAGCTCGTGGTAGTCGACCTTGCGCGGCACGAAGTTGCAGATCACGAAGTTGTTCCCCTCGAAGACCTGATGCGCGGGCGGCGGCTGGTGCACCTTCCCCGTGATCGGCATGTAGTCGGCGATGTTGAAGACGTAGGGATAGAGGCAGCCGTCCCAGCCGACGACGTCGAACGGGTGCTGCGGGGTGACGTGGATCGAGCCGGCGATGCCGCCGGTTCCGGGTCCGCGGTGCTTGATGTAGACCTCGACCTCGGCCCCGTCGGTGATCCGCGGATCGGTCGGGAGCCGGAGGTCGCGCTCGCAGTAGGGCGCGTGCTCGAGGAGCTGGCCGAACCGGGAGAGGTAGCGCTTCGGCGGGGCGATGTGGGAGTTCGCCTCGATCGCGTAGACGCGCAACGGAGCGTCGCCGCTCGGCACCCACCGGTGTGTGGTGGCGCGCGGGATCAGCACATAGTCGCCCTCACCGACCTCCAGGTTCCCGAAGACGGTCTCCACGACACCGCTCCCGGCCTCGACGTAGACACACTCGTCGCCGATCGCGTTGCGGTAGAGCGGCGAGGTCTCCCCCGCCACCGCGTAGTGGATGCGTACGTCGCCGTTGCCGAGCACCAACCGGCGCCCGGTCACCGCGTCGTGCCCCTTCCAGTCCTCACCGTCGACGAGGTCGTGCAGCCCGAGGTGCATCGGGCGCAGCGGGTGGTTGGGAGTCGTGCCGTGGTCGGGCAGCTCCCAGATGCGTACGTCCGTCACCGCCGAGGGGATATGGCGGTGGTAGAGCAAGGAGGAGTCCGAGGAGAACCCCTCCTCACCCATCAGCTCTTCGTAGTAGAGATTCCCTTCTCCGTCGCGGTGTTGGGTGTGCCGCTTGGGCGGGATGTGCCCGCGCTGTTGGTAGTGCGCCATGCCCCGAATCGTACGTGACCTGGACCACACCGACGGCGCCGGAGTGGGTCCGCTCAGTCCTTCTCGGACGCCGCGGTGACGTCCTCGGGCGAGGCGTCCTCGACGGGCTCCTCAGCAACCGCGGCCTCCGCGGCGGCAGGCTTGCCCGGGCGCCAGAAGGCAGCCAGCAGCAGAGCCGCACCGAGCACTCCGGCACCGAGCGCCACCGCGCCACCGATCCAGCCGTCGTAGACGATCCCGATCGCGGAGTCCAGGGAGATGACGCCGGGTCCGGTCACGCCGAGCACGCCACCGGCCACGATCAGCACCATGACGTACTCCCAGCCGCTGTTGAAGATGAAGAAGCCGTTCCCACGGTGCGCCAGGATCATCGCGACGAGCATCACCCCGACGAGGCCGGCGGCGGCGAGCGGCGTGATGAGACCCAGGATCAGGAGTACGCCGGCACCGATCTCGGTCACCACGCTCGCCCACGCCTGGAGCTTGGGCTGACGCAGGCCGAGACTCTCGAACCAGCCGGCGGTGCCGGCGATCTTGCCTCCGCCCCGCCAGTGGTTGACTCCATGGGCGACCAACGTTGCCCCGAGGGCGACGCGCAGGATCAGCAGGGCCAGGTCGACGGGCTCCATCGTGGGGCTCCTTCGTGTTGGGGATCCGCCCACCCTAGGGAGGGGTGCCCAACCGCTCGCACCTGCGGGGGTCTCGATCGCGCAAGACGGCTCCACGGACGTCGGCGCTCCACTACTCTCGGCGCGTGATGTCGACCGAGACTCCGGAGACCCTCTTCGTGGCACACGCCACCGGGCGTCTCCTCCACGTCCGGGCGTGCCCCCAGCTTCTCGGTCTGGATGCCCCGGTTATCGCCTCCCCAGAGCAGGTCGCCTCCCTCGGCACCTGCACCTGGTGCGCCAACGAGCTCTCCGAGACGGGTCGGAAGTACTTCGACTCCGTCGAGGAGGCCGTACGCACCCTCGACCCCTCCGACGATGTCGTCCGCGCCACCGCGGAAGCCCTCGGCAACCTCGCCTACGACCTCGTCTGGGTCCCACCCAGCTACTCCCACATCGCCGTCGGCGACAAGGACCACGCCGTCGCCTGGATCGGCCGCGGCTGCGTCATGCACCAGGACGGCCGCCTCATCGAGTTCGACTGAGCCCACCCCCGCCGTCTCAGCCCGCTCGACCTCGCGGGTCGCGGGTCACGCGGCGAGCGCGTGGACGAACAGCACATCACGCACCCTGAGCTCGGCTCGGGACGGGAGCCCCGATACAGGCGAGAAACAATCAAGGACCGGGTCGGCGGCGAACCCCCAAAACGAAGCACAGTCGCTATGCGAGGTTTCCGCATAGGTGGTCTCGACAAGCTCGACCACCCGCAGCCGAAGCACGCGGTATCCTCGAAGCATGACCGCGTTGCCCGCCTGGATGCACCCTCCCCGCGAGGAGGGTTGGTTCTCCGAAGACCTTGACATGCTCGTCGAGGCACCGCGTCATACCGAGCTTATCGACGGAGCGTTGGTCTTCAATATGTCACCGCAGCGCCGCTGGCACAGCCGACTCGTGACGGCGCTGACTAACGCGCTGACTGCTCAGGCACCCGATGGGTTCGAGGTGGACCGTGAGCTGACGGTGGTGCTGGACCGCCGCAACCGACCTGAGCCGGACGTGCTGGTCAGCACGGCGCGGATCGCCGACGAGGCGTCGTTCTATCACGCCGACACGGTGGCCCTGGTCGTCGAGGTCGTCTCGCCCGAGTCCGAGCACCGCGACCGGGCGGTGAAGCCACAGAAGTACGCAGACGCGGGCATCGACCACTACTGGCGCATCGAGAACGAGGACGGCGCGCCCGCGATCCATGTCTACGAGCGCGACGATCTGACCGGTGCGTACGTCCCGATCGGGATCTTCCGGGACCGTCTCGACGTGCCGCTGCCCTACCCGGTCAAGATCGACCTGACCGACCTGCTTCGCTGAGATCCTCCTCCGTACAGGCCCTCGGACGACAACTGCTCCTGCCTCACATAGCACGGGTTTGACCGGGCGGGTGTTCGGATGCTGCCGACACGTCATAGTCTTTCGCATTCCAGCGCTACACACCCCGTGGCGCCACGAGAACTGTGAGGAGCGCAATGACGCGATCACCGAACACGAACGCTGCCGTGCCCGAACGCGAGCAGTGGACGGGCCAGATCGGCTTCATCCTGTCCGCTATCGGATCCGCGGTCGGACTCGGAAACATCTGGCGATTCCCAGGAGTCGCCTATGAGTCGGGCGGCGGGGCGTTCCTCATCCCCTACCTCGTCGCCCTGATCACCGCGGGAATCCCGATCCTCTTCCTCGACTACGCGATCGGACACCGCTACCGCGGGTCGGCCCCGCTCGCGCTCCGCCGCCTGGCGGGCAAGTTCGGTGAGGGGCTCGGCTGGTTCCAGGTCGTCATCGCGGCCGCCATCGCCGTCTACTACGCAGGCGTGCTCGCCTGGGCGGCCAGCTACTTCATCTTCTCCTTCGACCAGCGCTGGGGCGACGATCCCACAGCGTTCTTCGTCGGCGACTACCTCAAGGCCTCGAGCTCTCCGTTCACCCTCGACTTCGTTCCTGGCGTGCTCATCCCGCTCGTGCTCATGTGGGTCGTGCTTCTCGTCGTCCTCGGCGCGGGCGTGGTCAAGGGCGTGCAGCGGGCGAACGTCATCATCATGCCGGCGCTCATCTTCTTCTTCCTCGCCCTCGTGATCCGAGCGCTGTTCCTGCCGGGCGCGGTCGACGGGCTGAACGCCTTCTTCACCCCTGACTTCGGGGCCCTGGCGGACCCGAGCGTGTGGGCCGCTGCGTACAGCCAGGTGTTCTTCTCGCTGTCGATCGCCTTCGGCATCATGCTGACCTACTCGTCCTACCGGAAGCGTCGCTCGAACATGACGGGCGCGGGTCTTGTGGTCGCCTTCGCCAACTCCTCGTTCGAGATCGTGGCCGGCATCGGCGTGTTCGCGACCCTCGGCTTCTTCGCGCACCAGCAGGGCGTGGCCGTCGGCGAGCTCGAAGGGCTGACCGGAGTGGGGCTTGCGTTCATGACGTTCCCCGCGATCGTCAGCGAGATGGCCGGAGGTGGCTTCTTCGGAGCCCTCTTCTTCGGCACCCTCGCCCTGGCCGGTCTGACCTCCTTCATCTCGATCCTGGAGGTCGTCATCGCGGCGATCCGCGACAAGTTCGGCCTCTCCCGCATCCAGGCGACCGCCTGGATCGGCGTGCTCCCGATCATCTCGATCGTGCTGCTCGGCACGACCTCCGGGCTCACGGCGCTCGACACGATCGACCAGTGGGCGAACAACATCGGCATCGTCGTCTCGGCGATCGTGATGACCGTCTTCGTGATCTGGGTCCGTCGCGACGGCAACCAGCTCGCCAGTCACATCAACGCCGTCTCGACCTTCCGGATCGGCAAGCTGTGGTTGTTCTTCACCGGCGTCCTCTCGCCGGCCGTGCTGGCCTACATCCTGGTCGCGAAGATCATCGAGCTGATCACCGAGGGCTACGCTGGCTACGACACCTGGTATCTCGTCGTCGCCGGCTGGGGCACGATCGTGCTCGCCGTCGCGGGCGCTGTCCTGCTGCCCATGCTGGCGTGGCGTCATGACCCCGACAAGTTCGAAACCTGGCCGACGTCCGAGCAGCTCCTCGAGAAGGGAGGCGCCCGATGAGCGCCACCGCAATCCTGTTCCTGGTGATCTCGGCCGTGCTGGTCTGGGGCGGGCTCATCGCCAGCATCGCCTTCCTCGTGGCACGCCCCGAGATCGCGTCCTACCCCGACGGCGGCGACGACCCCGAGGGCAGCTGACCGACCTGCGTCGATGAGTTGTGAAGCTGAGAGTGGCCCATAGACCACTCTCAGCTTCACAACCTCAGGCCTTGTCCTCCTCGAGCGGCAGCTGCTCCTGCTGGACGAGGTGCAGGTAGGACAGGTGGCGCTCGTACTGGTCGAGCACGTCACCCATCAGCTGCTCGCGGGAGTAGCCGTTGACGTCGTAACCCTGGGTGCCCTCGGCGAGATGGACCTCGGTGCGGAAGTAGACCTCGCCCGTGACCCGGCCGACCGCGAAAGTGGGCGCCGGGCAGGGCATCGGAGTGACCTTGTAGACGAACGCCGGCGCGTCCTCCAGATCGGTGTGGATCAGGACGCCGGCAACACCGCGTACGGCCTTGGTCTCGCTCACCTCCGAGGTCAGGCCGTGCGAGGAGAGCTCGGTGGCGACCTCCTCGAGGACCGGCTTCGCCACGGTGGCGACGAACCGCTCGGTGTCCTTGGCGGTCGGATAGGTGACCGAGCGGCGCAGCCGCTGCGAGAGCGAGGGACGTACGCCGCCGTCGGCCGCCCCGGCCATCCGAGCCGAGGAGATGGCGGCCGGCAGGGCGTAGCGCACGCTGTCGGTCTTGAACGACTCCAGCCGTAGCGATCGATAGAGCCCGACCGCCACCAGGGCCAGCACGACCGAGAACGGCAGCCCCATGATGATCGTCGCATTGGTCAGCGTCGTCAGCCATGCGTCACCGCCCGCGAACATCAGCGCCAGGGTCAGCGCACCGATCGCGAAGGACCAGAAGATCCGCACCGGGATCGAGCAGTCGGCCATCGGGTGCGGCAGCCGCGAGGTGAAGTTGCCCATCACCAGCGCGCCGGAGTCGGCCGAGGTGACGTAGTAGAGGAACCCGGTCAGGGTGGCGACCGCGATCACCAGCGTCGCCGCCGGGTAGGCGTCGAGGAAGGCGTAGAAGCCCTGCGCGTAGTCGCCGTTGGTCAGCTCGCCGAACTCGGCGTCCCCGCCACGGATCCGGCCCAGGGCGCTGTTGCCGAAGATCGAGACCCACAGCAGGATGAAGCCGAACGGGATCATCATCACGCCGACCAGGAACTGCCGGATCGTCCGTCCGCGCGAGATCCGCGCCAGGAACAGCCCGACGAACGGCGACCAGGCCACCCACCAGGCCCAGAAGAAGAGGGTCCACAGGTTCTTCCAGACCCCGACGTCCGGGTTCTCGGCGGTGGCGTACGGCATCGTGTCGAAGCTCATCCCGGGCAGGTGCACGAGATAGTCGCCGAGGTTCATCACCAGCGAGTTCAGCAGGAACGCGGTGTCGTCGGAGAAGAGCACGTAGAGCATCAGCGCCAGCGAGAGCAGCACGTTGAGCTCGGAGAGCCGGCGGATGCCCTTGTCGACCCCGGAGATGGCCGAGATGGTGCCGAGCAGGACCGCGACCAGGACCAGGCCGGCCTGCGCCCCGCGACCCTCGGGGATGTCGAAGAGGACGTTGAGGCCCGCGTTGAGGAGAGCGATCGAGATGCCGAGCGAGGTGGCGATGCCGAAGATGGTGCCGAGGACCGCCGCCAGGTCGATGCCGTCACCGAGCCGGCCGTGGACCCGTTTCCCGAAGATCGGGTAGAGCGCGGAGCGGATCGAGAGCGGCAGCCCGTGGCGGAAGGAGAAGTAGCCGAGCGCCATGCCCATGACGGCGTACATCGCCCAGCCGGACAGCCCGTAGTGGAACAGCGTCCAGCTCACCGCCTGCTCGGCGGCGGCGATGGTGCTGCCCTCGCCGGTGGGCGGGGTCAGGTACTGCGAGACCGGCTCGGCGACCGAGTAGAACATCAGGTCGGCGCCGATGCCGGCCGCGAAGAGCATCGCGGTCCAGGTGAACAGCGAGTATTCCGGCCTGGACTCCTCCGGGCCGAGGCGGATCCGCCCGTAGCGGGACAGGCAGATGAACAGGACGAACGCGATCAGCCCCGCGGCCAGCGCGAAGTACCACCAGCCGAAGTAGTCCGAGATCCAGCTGACCACGGTCCCGATCGCGCTGCCCGAGGTCTTTGGGGCGAGCAGCGTGAACAGCGTGAACGCGATCACCACCGCGGCGGAGCCGAAGAAGACGGTCTTGTTCAGCTCCGGCTTCACATTTCGGGCATCCTCCGGGTCGGCTGCGGGCTCACCCAACGTCGTACGCATCGGGTCGGTCGTATCCGGCATGAGCTGTCTCCTCCGGGTTCAGGGTGCCTGGCAGCCTAGACCCTCGGCGCCCGGCTCGGATGTCGGTCAGGTCTGGTTGCGCGGATCCCCGGCCGGCCACAGCGGCGAGTCGTCGCGGTGGCGGTAGTAAGGCGCATCGGAGGGCGCGAGCGGGGTGTTGCCCGCGATCAGGTCGGCCGCCTTCTCCGCGACCATCATCACCGGCGCGTAGATGTTGCCGTTGGTGACGTAGGGGAAGACGCTCGCGTCCACGACCCGCAGCCCGTCGACACCGTGCACCTTCATCGAACCCGGATCGGTGACGGCCATCTCGCCGGTGCCCATCGCGGCGGTGCACGAGGGGTGCAGCGCGGTCTCGGCGTCCTTGCGGACCCACTCGAGGATCTCCTCGTCGCTCTCCACCGACGGCCCCGGCGACATCTCGCCGGCGTTGAACGGCGTGAAGGCCGGCTGGTTGAGGATGTCGCGGGCGACCCGGACCGCCTCGACCCACTCCTTGCGGTCCGTCGCGGTCGAGAGGTAGTTGAACAGCATCGAGGGGTGCTCGTAGGGGTCGTCGGACTTGATCCGGACATGACCGCGGGTGTCGGCGTACATCGGCCCGATGTGCACCTGGTAGCCGTGCTGCCCCTTCTCCTGCCCCGGCGCCATCGAGCCGTCGTAGCGGATCGCGATCGGCAGGAAGTGGAACATCAGGTTGGGCCAGTCCACGTCCTCGTTGGACCGGGCGAAACCCCCGCCCTCGAAGTGGTTCGTGGCCCCCAGTCCCTTGTTCTGGAAGAGCCACTGCCAGGCGATCTTGGGCCGCTGGTGCCACACCAGACCGGGGGCGATCGAGACCGGCTGCTTGGAGGCGTACTGGATGTAGACCTCGAGGTGGTCCTGGAGGTTCTCCCCCACCCCGGGAAGATTGTGTACGACGTCGATGCCGTGCTGGCGCAGCAGCGACTCCTCCCCCACGCCGGAGAGCTGGAGCAGCTGGGGCGTGTTGATCGCGCCGCCGCAGCAGATGATCTCCTTCGCCTGGACCGAGTGGTTCTTGCGCGCCCGGCCGACGCCGCGTACGTAGTCCACGCCGGTCGCCCGCGGCACGTCGCCGGAGGTGTCGAAACGGATCTTGGTGGCGTACGCGAACGTCTCGACGCTCAGGTTGGGGCGGTCCATCACCGGGTGCAGGTAGGCCCGCGCCGCCGACCAGCGGCGGCCGTTGTTCACGTTGCGGTCGAAGGGGGCGAAACCCTCCTGTCGGTAGCCGTTGACGTCGTCGGTGAGCGGGTAGCCGGCCTCCTGCGCGGCCTCGAAGAACGCCGAGAAGAGCGGGTTGGAGGCGGGTCCGCGCTCGAGGTGGAGCGGGCCGGATCCGCCGCGCCACTGGTCGGCGCCGGAGGTGCCGTCCTCGAGGAAGCGGCTCTCCATCCGCTTGAAGTAGGGCAGGCAGTGGCGGTAGTCCCAGGCCTCCATGCCCGGGTCGGCCGCCCAGCGCTCGAAGTCCATCGGGTTGCCACGCTGGAAGATCATCCCGTTGATCGAGCTCGACCCGCCGAGCACCTTGCCGCGGGCGTGGTAGACCTTGCGTCCCCCCAGGTCAGGCTCGGGATCGGTCTCGTAGCCCCAGTCGTAGAGCTTCGACCCGATCGGGAACGGCAGCGCCGCCGGCATGTGGATGAACGGGTCGATCTTGAAGTCGCTGTGCCCGGCCTCGAGCACCAGCACCTTCGTGGACGGGTCGACGCTGAGCCGGTTGGCCAGCGCGGATCCGGCCGATCCGCCGCCGATGATGACGAAGTCGTACGTCGTAGACATCTCAGTTCTCCTTCGCGGTGGCGGTGTCGGTGCCGGTGCTCGGGGAGCGCGGCGCGAACCAGTGCTGTGGGCTCGGGTCGATGTTGTGCCAGATGTGCTTGGTCTCGCGGTACTCCTCGAGCCCGGCCTGCCCCAGCTCGCGTCCGATCCCGGACTGCTTGTAGCCGCCCCACTCGGCCTGGGCGACGTAGGGATGGAAGTCGTTGATCCACACGGTGCCCATGCGCAGGCGGGCGGCGACGCGCTCGGCCCGTCCGGCGTCGCGGGTCCAGACCGCCCCGGCGAGGCCGTAGATGGAGTCGTTGGCGATGCGGCAGGCGTCGTCCTCGTCGGTGAAGGTCTCCACGGTGAGCACCGGCCCGAAGGACTCGTCCTGGGTCACGCTCATCGTGGTCGTGCAGTCGTCGAGGATCGTGGGCAGGTAGTAGAAGCCATCGGCGAACTCGGCTCCCTCGGGGCGCTTCCCGCCGGTGCGGAGGGTGGCGCCCTCGGCCAGACCGGCCGCGACGTACGCCTCCACCTTGTCGCGATGGGCGCTGCTGGTCAGCGGGCCCGCCTCGGCGTCGGTGTCGAAGGGGCCACCCAGCCGGATCTGCTCGGCGCGGGCGACGAGCTCGTCGACGAACTCGTCCTTGATCGAGTCCTGGACGATGAGGCGCGCGCCGGCTGAGCAGACCTGACCGGAGTGCAGGAACACCGCGGTCAGCGCGAAGTCGAGCGCGGCCTCGCGGTCGGAGTCTGCGAAGACGATGTTGGGGTTCTTGCCGCCGAGCTCGAGGGCGACCTTCTTCACCGTCGCCGCGGCGTTGGCCATCAGCCGGCGACCGGTGGCCAGGCCGCCGGTGAAGGAGACCAGGTCGACACGTGGGTCCTCGGACAGCGGCGCGCCGGCGGTCGGGCCCTCCCCGAGAACGAGGTTGGCGACGCCCGCGGGCAGGCCGGCCTCGTCGAGCACCTTCATCAGGTGGATAGCGCTGTGCGGCGTGATCTCGCTCGGCTTGAGCACGAAGGTGTTGCCCGCGGCCAGGCACGGAGCGACCTTCCACGCCACCTGGAGCAGGGGGTAGTTCCACGGGGTGATCAGCCCACACACCCCGACCGGCTCGTGCACGATCCGGCTCTTGACACTGTTGGAGCCGGTGTCGACGACACGTCCGGCGTCCTCGGCGGCGATGTGCCCGAAGTGACGGAAGACCGAGATCACGTCGGCGACGTCGTACTCGCCCTCCACCAGCCGCTTCCCGGTGTCGAGCGACTCCGCGCGGGCCACGATCGCGGTGTCCCGTTCGAGCAGGTCGGCGACCTTGAGCAGCAGGTCACCCCGCTCCCTGGCCGGTGTCCCCGGCCAGGGGCCGTCGTCGAAGGCCTCCCGCGCTGCCGCGATCGCGGCGCGGGCGTCCTCCGCGCCCGCCTCGTCGACCTCGCCGACCCTTCGACCGTCGGCCGGACAGAGGATCGTCCGAGTGCCGCCGCCGCTTGCCGATTGCCATTCCCCACCGATGAACAGGGTTTCCATGGCGTTAACACAACGCGGGTTTCCGGGCCAGGTCAAACCCCGATCGGGCATTATCACGACACCGAACCGCCCGCGCCGCTACCCTCGAAGGTCCCACCGAGCACACGAACCGTGGAGGTACGTGCATGTTTCGTTCAGGCCCCTTCCATATTCTCGCGAGAACACTGGCGGCCGGAGTCGCCGGTGTCCTCACCATCGCCGCCACGACGTCGGCCGTCTCGGCGAAGCCCGGGCCGGAGTCACATGGCGACACCGCCATCCCCGGCCTGGTGCCGAAGCCGCTCCAGGTGACCGCGAAGGGCGGCGCCGACTTCACCCTCACCGAGGACACCCGGATCGTCGTACGCGGCGCCGAGCGTGCGGCCGCCGAGGAGGTCGGCGAGCTGCTCGCCACGACCCTCCGCCCAGCTACCGGCTTCGAGCTCCCGGTCGTCGCCACCCAGCCCTCGGGTCGCGACATCGTCCTGAGCATCGACCCCGACGCCGACTACGGCGCGGCCGAGGGCAACCCGGAGGCCTATCGGCTCTCCTCGAGCTCCGCCAGGGTCCGGGTCACCGGCGCGACCCGCCAGGGGCTCTTCGACGGCACCCAGACGCTGCGGCAGCTGCTGCCGGCGTTCGCCGGTTCGGACGTACGTGTCAACGCGGACTGGCGCGTGCCGGCCGTCGCGATCCTGGACGCCCCGCGGTTCGGCTACCGCGGGATCATGCTCGACGTCGCCCGCTCGTTCCTCGAGGTCGACGAGGTGAGGAAGGTCATCGACGCCGCCTCGGCCGCGAAGCTGTCGGTGCTGCACCTGCATCTGGCCGACGACCAGGGCTGGCGCATCGAGATCACCAACTCCGGCCGCGCGGCCGGTGACGACATCGACTACACCGCGTTGACCCGGGTCTCGGGTGCGACCGCGGTGCTCGGCAACCCCTACCAGTCCGCCGACGGGCACACCGGCTACTACACCCAGGACGACTACCGCGACCTGATCGACTACGCGGCCGAGCGCGAGGTCGAGATCATCCCCGAGATCGACATCCCCGGGCACACCAACGCCGCGTTGGCCGCGATCCCGCAGCTCAACACCGCGGGCTCGAGCCACCCGGCGACCGAGGCCGAGCCGACCGCGCCGCACAACGGCAGCATCGACGTCGGCTACTCCTACCTCGATCCCGGCTCGGAGGCGACGTACACCTTCATCGAGCACGTCTTCGGGCAGCTCGCGGCGATGACGCCGAGCGACTATCTCCATGTCGGCGGCGACGAGTCGCATGCGATGACGCAGCGCTATGGCCACGAGGGCTACGTCGAGTTCGTCGAGCGTGCGGTCGGGATCGTCCACGGTCTGGGGAAGCGGACGATCGGCTGGAACGAGTACGCCGAGACCGTCCTCGAGCCGGGTGACGGTGTGCAGTACTGGGCCGGCGCCACCGACCACGCGAAACGGGCGGTCGCCGAGGACGGCGCGAAGCTGCTGGTCTCGCCGGGCAACATGTCCTATCTCGACATGAAGTACCACCCCAAGACGCCCATCGGCCTGTCCTGGGCATGCTCGGGCGACTGCGACGTCCAGCACTACTACGACTGGAGCCCGCAGGAGGTCGTGCCGGGCGTCGGCGACGAGGACATCCTCGGCACCGAGGCGCCGTTGTGGTCCGAGACCGTACGCGGCGTCGAGCAGGCCGAGTTCATGATCTTCCCGCGCGCGCTGGCGCACGGCGAGGTCGGCTGGACCGCCGAGTCGCTGCGTTCTCCTGCCGACTTCGCGGACCGGCTCGCCTCGGTCGGCACCCGTCTGGCCATCGCCGGGACCAACTTCTACGACGGCCCGCAGATCCCGTGGTCGACGGCGCTCGCGGGGACCGACGCGACGGCTTCCGCTGGCGGATCGACCGACATCGCTGTCGGCCAGCTCGCCGCGCCCGGGACCAAGGCCGCCGAGGACGGCACCGAAGTCGCCGTCGACTCCGTCGACGACGCCGACAGCACCGGCGGGTCGTCCCTGACCGGCCCGCTGACCGCGGTGGTCGACTTCGGCGACGGCTCGGCTCCGGTCCCGGCGCGCTTCGCCGCCGAGGTGCCCCGCGGCGCCCTCGACGCGGCCGGGGTCTATGCGGTCACGGCACCTCACGCGTACGCCGCTCCGGGGACGTACCGCGGCACGGTCACCGCCTCCGACGGCACCGTCGCCGCGTTCACCGTCACGGTCTCGGGCGACTGACCTCGGCGGAGTCGGGCAACGGCCGGTTGCCCGACTCCCCGCCGCCGAATCGGACGGCGCTGTCACAGATCGCCGACCTCTGGGGTCCTAGGGGTGTGAACATCGACAAGCAGGAACATCCCATGAGCAAGCCCCACGTGGTGGTCGTCGGCGGAGGGTACGCCGGGGTGATGGCGGCCAACCGTCTCACCAAGCGCGACGACATCGCCATCACCCTGGTCAACCCCCGCGACCACTTCGTCGAGCGGATCCGGCTGCACCAGCTCGCCGGCGGCTCCGATGACGCCGTGGTGGCCTACGCCGATGTCCTCGCTCCGCGGGTGCGTCTGGTCGTCGGCTCCGTCTCCTCGATCACCGCGCCCGCGCGGACGATCCTGCTCGCGGACGGGCAGGAGATGACGTACGACTATCTGGTCTACGCCGTCGGCAGCACCGGCGCGATGCGGGTGCCGGGCGCGGAGGAGCATGCGTGCGGGATCGCGTCCTTCGAGGAGGCGACCCGGCTCCGGTCGGTGCTGGACGCGACACCGGCCGACGCGCCGGTGGTCGTCGTCGGTGGCGGTCCGACCGGGATCGAGGTCTCCTCCGAGCTCGGCGATCTCGGCCGGAACGTCACTCTGATCTGCGGAGACAGGCTCGGCCCGTGGCTGCACGAGAAGGGCCGGGTGGATGTCGAGCGTGCCCTGCGGCGCCTCGGCGTCGGCATCGTCGAGGGCGCTCCGGTGGCGGAGGTGATGGACGGCCGCGTACGCCTCGACAACGGTCGCGAGCTGACCAGCTCGGTGACGATCTGGACCGCCGGCTTCGCGGCGCCGGACCTGGCGCGGGCGAGCGGCTTGTCGACCGACGGGCTCGGGCGTCTGGTCACCGACGAGACCCTGACCAGCGTCGACGACGACCGGATCATCGCGACCGGTGACGCCGCGGCGCCTTCGGGTTCGGCGTACCGGATGAGCTGTCAGGCCGCCAACCAGCTCGGGCCGCTGGCCGCGGATACCGTGCTGGCGCGTCTCGCGGGCACCACACCGGAGCCGGTCAGCGTCGGGTTCGTCGGGCAGTGCATCAGCATCGGCCGCGGGCTGGGTCTGGTGAACTTCGCCCGTCGCGACGACTCCGCCGTCGGCGGCCGTCTGCGCGGCGCCCCCGCGGCGAAGGTCAAGGAGCTGGTCTGCCGCGGCACGATCTGGGCGCTCGCGATGGAGTCCCGGCGCCCCGGGTCCGCCGTCGTCTTCAAGGACAGGTCGCGCGCCGCCCGCGTTCAGACTAATGCGGTGACGCCACGGGTGGGCGCCACTAGTGTCCCGCACCTCAATTCCGCACCGTAAGTCGCACGCTGCGCACGCACCTCGCTGCGTTGGCATCGCTCGGAAGACACCCGGTATGCCGTCGCGACGCCGCCTTGCGATGCACGCACGCATCGCACGACTTACGGCACGGACTCTCGGCGCGGGACACTAGCCTCTGAGCGTGGATCTTCTCGAGGTTGCTGTCATCGTCGCCGCCATCGTGCTGGCCGTGCTCCTGCTGGTCGTCGGCATCGCCCATCTGATCACCCCGGGCAAGGTCGAGCCGCTCGTCCCCGAGTGGTGGCCGGCCAAGCGGCTGACGGTGTATGCGTCCGGGGTCGCCGAGGTGGTGATCGGGGTCGGTCTGCTGGTCCCGTCCACCCGCCCCTGGGCGGCCGGTGTGGCGGTGCTCATGTTCCTCGTCTACACCCTCGTCCACCTCGACGACCTCCGCCACACCTCCGGTGCCACCCGTCGAAGCGACACCACCGGCGGCGTCGTGACGCGGGGCGTCGTCAACCTCGCGTACGCCGGTCTGGCGCTCTTCGTCTGCCTCGGCGGATAGCCCGACGCTAGAAGGCGTACGGTCCGAACCGGCCCCACGCGACGAAGGCCGCCAGCGCCCAGAAGACCAGATCGCCGCCGGCGGCGCCCCACTCCCGCCGGATGATCCGGGTGGTGGTCGCGCCGGTCATCAGCAGCACGAGACCGAGCGCGGCCATCGGCACCAGCCAGGTCGCTACGTCGAGCACCACCGGCAGGATCAGCCCTGCCGCGGCGGCGACCTTCGCCGCTCCGATGGCCTTGAGCATCCAGGCCGGGAAGTCGTCGGCGTAGTGCCACCCGTCGAAGGCGTTGCGGAATCTCTCCTTGGACAGCGAGAGCATGGCGATGCCGCCGGCCAGGTATCCGGCGGTCAGGAAGATGGTCACGATCCACAGTGCGATGTTCATGCTCCCCAAGACGTACGGGGCTCGTGGTCTGTGACATCCGGGCCGATGTCACAGATCCCGGCGCCACCTCGTCCCAGGGGGCAAGATGTCTGTCGAGGAGGACCACCGTGACGCCTGAAGCCGAGTTCGAGGAGCTGCGCCCCCTGCTGTTCTCGATCGCCTACCGGATCCTGGGCAGCGTGGGAGAGGCCGAGGACGCGGTGCAGGAGACCTGGCTCCGGTTCGCGGCGACCTCGACCGAGCCCGACTCGCTCAAGGCCTATCTCTCCACGGTGGTCACCCGCATCTCGCTCGATGTGCTCCGCTCCGCGCGGGTTCGTCGCGAGACGTACGTCGGGCCCTGGTTCCCCGACCCGCTGCCGACCGACACCTTTGGCGGTGAGCACGAGGACATCTATGCGAGCCCCGAGCGCGCGACCGAGCTGGCCGACTCGGTGTCGATGGCCGCGCTGCTGCTCCTCGAGCGGCTCAGCCCGCTCGAACGAGCCGTGTTCGTGCTGCGCGAGGTCTTTCACTTCGGCTTCGCCGACATCGCCGCGGCGGTGGACCGCTCCGAGGCCGCGTGCCGTCAGCTCGCCTCACGCGCCCGCCGCCACATGGACGACGGCAAGCCGCGGTTCGAGGCCGACCGACGCAAGCGCCTCGAGCTGGCGGACCGGTTCTTCGAGGCGCTGCGCGACGGTGATCTCGAGCGACTCCAGGTACTGCTGGCCGCAGATGTGGAGACCGTCAACGACGGCGGTGGCGTCGCCGGAGGCGTCGGTGGCCGTTACGGCGCGGAGAAGGCCGCGCGCATCCTGGTCACCGCGGTGCCGCCGCTGCTCGCCATCGGCGCCCGCCTGGAACAGCGCGAGCTCAACGGCGAGCCCGGCGCCATCCTCCGCGACGACGACGGCAGCATCCTCGGCACCTGGACCCTCGACATCCTCGACGACCAGATCCAGCGGATCCGGTCGGTCACCAATCCCGCCAAGCTCGGCCACCTGGGCCCGGTCGCGGACCTGAAGGACGTCGTACGCCGCCGCAACCGCCACCGCCACCATCGCGGGAGCTGAGCACGCCGAGTCGGCTCGTTCTGACGAGCCGACTCGGCGAGGTTTTTGGTGAGGACGAGCCGACTCGGCAGGGATCAGACTGCGACCTTCTGCAGGGTCCGCGGTCGAAGGCCGAGGTCGGCGGTGCGTACGTCCTTGGTCTCGCGTGCGGTCAGGGCAGCGACCACCGCGACGAGGCAGACGACCACCGTGTAGCCGGAGGTGACCACCCAGCCACCCTCGCGTACGCCACCCAGAGCGGTGACGATCGACGGTGTGAACCCGGCCAGCATGAAGCCGATCTGGGTGCCGATCGCGACGCCGGAGAACCGCACCGGGGTGGAGAACATCTCGCCGTAGAACGAGGGCCACACCGCGTTGGCGGCCGCGTAGCCGAAGGAGAAGGTGACCACCGCGAGCGCGAAGACGAGCAGCTCGCTGTCCTGGCTCATGGAGAGCAGGTAGAACGGCATCATGACCGCGCTGGCCACGGCACCGTAGATGAAGACCGGCTTGCGCCCGACCCGGTCGGCGAGCCGGCCAAACAGCGGCTGGGTGAAGAGCGCGACCACGTTCGCGGCGACGACCAGCCACAGGGTGATCGACTCGACCATGCCGATCTCGACGCCGTAGGCGATGGCCAGGTTGCCGAAGACCGTGGAGACGGCGGCGATGAAGGCGCAGCAGATGACCCGCAGCACGTCGACCCAGTGATCGCGGAGCAGCACGGCGAGGGGCAGCTTGGCGACCTCGTTGTTGGCCTTGGCCTCCTCGAACTCGGGCGTCTCGTTGAGGCGGGCACGGATGAAGAACGCGACCAGCACCACGATCGCGGAGAGCCAGAACGGGATCCGCCAGCCGACGCCGTACTTGATGTCGTCGGGCAGCGCCACGACCGGGATGAAGACGAGCGCGGCCAGGATCTGCCCGCCCTGGGTGCCGGTGAGGGTCCAGGAGGTGAAGAAGGAGCGCTTGTCGTCGGGCGCGTGCTCCAGCGTCAGCGAGCTGGCACCGGCCTGCTCGCCCGCCGCGGAGAGGCCCTGGAGCAGGCGACAGAACACCAGCAGCGCCGGGGCGATCCAGCCGACCTGGTCGTACGTCGGCAGACAGCCGATCAGGAAGGTGCCGCCACCCATCAGCAGGAGGGTGAACATCAGCACCTTCCGGCGGCCGATGCGGTCACCGAAGTGACCGACGAAGACCGCGCCGACCGGCCGGGCGACGTACGCGAAGGCGAACGTCGCGAACGACATCACCAGCGAGGCGTCGCCGGCGCTGGGGAAGAAGACGTGCGGGAAGATCAGCGCCGCGGCTGAGCCGAAGACGAAGAAGTCGTAGTACTCCACAGCGCTGCCCATGAAGCTGGCCAGCGCGGCTCTGATCGGGGTCTTGCCTTCGCGGTTCTCGATGTCAGGTCCCGCCATCGGGTGCTCCTCAGGGTGTGTCCGCGGTTTCCTGACCGCGGGCGGTGGGGGTGGATGTCTGTTCTGAGTCTGTTCGGTTGGAGATCAGCCGACCGCGGCCAGCTCGCGCAGGTGGGCGAGCATGCGCCCGGCATCGGGGTCGATGCCGGTGATCAGCCTGAAGGCGTCGGCGGCCTGGTAGACCGCCATGTGGCCTCCGTGGAGAGTCCGGCTGCCGGCGCCGCGGGCTGCCTGCAGCAGCGCGGTGTCCAGCGGCCGGTAGACGATGTCCGCCACCCACAGGTCGGGGCGGAGGAGCTCGGTGTCCAGAGGGGTTCCGGGGTGGTCGGCCATCCCGACCGGCGTGCAGTTGACCAGTCCGTCGGCCTCGGGGATGACGGCGGCCAGCTTGTCGACCTGGATCGCCTCGACGCTGCTCGCCGGGTGGTGCCGGCGGATCTCCTCGACCCTGGCCTGGGCGCGGTCGATGTCCATGTCGGCGATGGCCAGGCGTTCGACGCCGTGGCTCACGAGCGCGTCGGCGACGGCCGAGCCCGCCCCTCCGGCACCGAGCTGCACGACGGTGTCCAGTGGTGCCTTCGGCATTCCGGTACGCAGCGCGTGGCCGAACCCGGTCGTGTCGGTGTTGTAGCCGACCGCCTCGTCGCCGGTGAAGACCACGGTGTTGACCGCGCCGAGGCGGGCCGCGGTCTCGTCGAGCCGGTCGAGGTGCTCGATCACCAGCTCCTTGCACGGGTGAGTGATGTTGAGCGCGTCGAAGCCGAGGCGCCGGGCGTCCCTCATCAGGTCGCCCACTCCCCCTGCCGGGACCCCCAGATCGGTGATGTCGAGCGTCTTGTAGACGTACGACAGCCCGTGCTCGGCCGCCTCGCGCATGTGCAGCGCCGGGCTCAGCGAGGGCCCGACGCCCGCGCCGATCAGGCCGACCAGAAACACACTCTTCATCCGGATGATCCTTAATGTACGAACTAGTACGTTATGAGAGTGAAGGGGATCACACGCCACCCCGAACCGTCAAGCCCCACGCCGAGAAGTCACCCGTGCAGGCCGAAGCGTCACTTCTGCAGGTCGAGTTGGCAGCGCGCTGCC
>NZ_JBOHDN010000040.1:0-11595 GCF_050699375.1 Nocardioides sp.
CCGCGGGAGACGTCGACGTCGTCCTCGAGGCGTACGGTCACCGACATCGGCGGGAACGCCTCGGGGATCTCCTTGTCGAACAGGTCGATCCCGGCGATCTTGCTGGTCATGCCGGAGGGAAGGACCATGACCTCGTCGCCCGGCCTGAGTACGCCACCGGCGATCTGACCCGCGTAGCCGCGGTAGTCGTGGTGCTCGTCCGACTTCGGCCGTACGACGTACTGCACCGGGAGCCGTACGTCGACCAGGTCGCGGTCGGAGGCGACGTGGACGTGCTCGAGGTGGTGGATCAGCGTCGGGCCGGAGTACCAGTCCATGTTGGTGGAGCGGGTGACCACGTTGTCGCCCTGGAGCGCCGAGATCGGGATGACCTCGAGGTCCGGGATGTTGAGCTTGGTCGCGAACGCGGTGAACTCGGCCGAGATCTTGTCGTAGACCTCCTTGGAGTAGTCCACGAGGTCCATCTTGTTGATGCACAGCACAAGGTGCGGCACGCGCAGCAGGGAGAGCAGCACGGCGTGACGACGCGACTGCTCGGTCAGACCGTGACGCGCGTCGACCAGCACCAGACCGAGGTCGGCGGTGGAGGCGCCGGTGACCATGTTGCGCGTGTACTGCACATGGCCGGGGGTGTCGGCGATGATGAACTTGCGGTTGGGCGTCGCGAAGTAGCGGTAGGCCACGTCGATGGTGATGCCCTGCTCGCGCTCGGAGCGGAGCCCGTCGGTTAGCAGCGAGAGGTCCACATAACCGTGGCCCTTGTCCTGCGAGGTCTTCTCGACCGACTCCATCTGGTCGGTGAAGATCGACTTCGAGTCGAACAGCAGTCGCCCGATGAGTGTGGACTTGCCGTCGTCGACCGAGCCCGCGGTCGCGAACCGGAGGAGGTCCATTCCTGTGGTGATGGCCATCAGAAGTAGCCCTCCTTCTTGCGGTCTTCCATGGCGGCTTCGGAGAACCTGTCGTCACCGCGGGTGGCGCCACGCTCGGTGACCCGGGCGGCGGCGACCTCCTCGATGATCTCGGGGATGGTCGAGGCGGTCGACTCGACGCAGCCGGTCAGGGTCATGTCGCCGCAGGTGCGGTAGCGGACGGTGCGCTCGGTGACGACCTCACCCTCGCGCAGCGGGTTGAGCGGGGTCTCGGTGAGCAGCATGCCGTCGCGCTCGAAGACACGGCGCTGGTGGGCGAAGTAGACCTGCGGGATCTCGATGCCCTCGCGGCCGATGTAGTCCCAGATGTCCAGCTCGGTCCAGTTGGAGATCGGGAAGACCCGCATGTGCTCGCCCTCGTGCAGGCGGCCGTTGAAGAGCGACCAGAGCTCGGGGCGCTGCATCTTCGGGTCCCACTGGCCGAACTCGTCGCGGTGGGAGTAGACGCGCTCCTTGGCGCGGGCCTTCTCCTCGTCGCGACGACCGCCACCGAAGGCGGCGGTGAAGCCGTTCTCCTCGATCGCGTTGAGCAGGGTCGGCGTCTGCAGCCGGTTGCGCGAGGTCTTGCCGTCCTCGACGACGATGCCGCGAGCGATGGCGTCGTCGATGCTCGCGATCACCAGGCGTACGCCCAGACGGCTGACCCAACGGTCTCGCGTCTCGGCGACCTCGGGGAAGTCCAGACCGTTGTCGATCTGGAGCACCGGGAACGGGATCTTGGCCGGGAAGAAGGCCTTCTCGGCAAGGCGCAGCATCGTGATGCTGTCCTTGCCGCCCGAGAACATCAGGACAGGCTTCTCGAACTCTGCCGCGGCCTCGCGGAAGATGTGGATCGACTCGGCTTCCAGCTGGTCGAGCTGGCTGAGCCGGTAGTCGGCGTGTGTAGCAGTCATTACGGGAACCAGAGGACCTCTCCGTCAGGTTGAGGCGCCCATGCTAGTGGCGGCTTCCACGGCACGGCGAAATGTCCCACCCCCGCCTGGGCAGGATTCGAGTGTACGCAGCAGTCGTCCCGTCTCCGGCGACGCCACTCGCACGGTGAGATGCGCTAGTGGCGCGGCGCCACAACGACCCGGTTCCCGGCGAGCAGGAAGGCGATCCCGCCGGCGTCGCCGGCCGGCTGCGTCGTGTGATCGAGGCGTAGGAAAAGATTCCGTACGTCGCCGGGGTCGAGGTCGTCTCCCGGGTGAAGGCCCAGCGCCTGCCGGATCGTCTCGGCGTGGATGCGTTCACCGCCGACCCGGTCCCAGCGCTCCTCGACGAGCGCCGGCTGGGCGCCGAAGGTGACCAGCTCGGAGCGGGTGGCAGGGATCCCGTGTGACCGGGCCCGGTCCAGGTCGTCGATCTTGGCGGAGCCCTCCTCGGGAGTCGTCGGCCGCAGGATGTGCGTCGAGGGATGCTCGTACGTCGGCCAGAACCACTTTCCCGAGGCCCGTCGCAGCGCGAACTTCCCACGGTGACCCCCCAGCGAGAATCGCGGCCGCGCCCGCTGGTCGAGCCACGAGGTGGGCTGGTTGCGCAGGGCCGCGAGCCGGGTGGTGATCTCGTGGACGTGGGCCTCGACCGGATGCGGTGCCCGTCGCCAGGGGAGGTCCGGGTCGGCGGAGATCGATACCGCGCCGGGGAGATCGTCGCCGTAGGAGGCGAGCAGCGTCATCGGCTCGGTGTCCGGCAGGCCTCGCTCGCGGGCCCATCGGCGGCGTACGTCCTCGCGGGCGGGGAGCAGGTTGTCCAACCAGGCGCGGGCGGCTCCCGGGATCGCCGCCGGGTCCGCGCGCGGCATCGAGAGCGAGATGGGCGTGGGGCCGGCGGTCTCGGCGTAGGTGAAGTCGACCCGGGCACCGGCCTGGCGGAAGATGCCCATCCGGCGGCGGCCGGCGAAGGCGTACAGCTCTCGCATCAGGAAGGCCTACGAGCCGACCAGGCAGTGGGCCAGAACGGCGTCGAGGTCGACGTCCTCCAGCCGCGGGGCGATGGGGGTCAGCTGCGCGGGCGCGAGGTAGACGTCGAGGACCTCCAGGAGTGCGAGCGCCTTGCCGAGCTCGGCGCGTGGATGGCCGGACTCGACGTCGACGACGAACCGCCGGCCGACGCCGGCGCGCCGGGCGAGATCGCTCTGGGTGAGGCCGGCACGGCGCCGGGCCGCGCGCACGGCCGACCCGAAGGCGGCCGGTGAGGTCAGGTAGGGCGACGGCACGGTGAACACTCTACCGGTATGTTCCCGTACGGGAACATCGTGCCGCGAGGGTGCTGTCACCCGCCTCAAACCGCTGCTTACAGTCCAAACATGAAGATCACCGTTGTCGGCGTGGGCTACGTGGGGATGTCCCTCGCGGTCCTGCTCGCCCAGAAGCACGAGGTCGTCGTCCTGGACATCTCCCAGGAGCGGGTCGACCTGGTCAACAAGGCGCTGAGCCCGATCGAGGACCCCGACATCAACAGCTTCCTGGCCACCAAGACGCTCGGCCTGCGCGCGACGCTCGACAAGGAGGACGCCTACTCCGGCGCGGCGTACGTCATCGTCGCGACCCCGACGAACTACGACGAGGCGTCGAACTACTTCGACACCTCCACCGTCGACAGTGTGATCGCCGACGCGGTGACGTACGCGCCGGAGGCGGCGATCGTGGTGAAGTCGACGATCCCGGTCGGCTACATCACCGCCAAGCGCGACCAGCACCCCGAGACGACACTCTTCTTCAGCCCCGAGTTCCTGCGTGAGGGCCGCGCGCTCCACGACAACCTGCACCCCTCCCGCATCGTCGTCGGTGACGACTCCCCGACCGCGAAGGGCTTCGCCGAGCTGCTGCTCGAAGGCTCGCTCGAGCCCGACGTGCCGGTCCTGATGACCGGCGCCACCGAGGCCGAGGCGATCAAGCTGTTCGCCAACACCTACCTCGCGCTGCGGGTCGCCTACTTCAACGAGCTCGACACGTACGCCGCGACCCACGGCCTCAACACGACCCAGATCATCGAGGGCGTCGGCCTGGACCCCCGGATCGGCTCGCACTACAACAACCCGAGCTTCGGCTATGGCGGCTACTGCCTGCCGAAGGACACCAGGCAGCTGCAGGCCAACTACCAAGACGTCCCGCAGAACCTCATCTCGGCGATCGTCGAGGCCAACACCACGCGCAAGGACTTCGTCGCCACCGACGTGCTGCGCCGCGAGCCGAAGGTCGTCGGCGTCTACCGGCTGATCATGAAGTCCGGCTCGGACAACTTCCGCGAGTCCTCGATCCAGGGTGTGATGAAGCGGATCAAGGCCAAGGGCGTCGAGGTGGTCATCTACGAGCCCGAGCTCGACGAGCGGGAGTTCTTCCACTCCGAGATCATCAAGGACCTCGAGGAGTTCAAGAAGCGTGCCGACGTGATCATCGCCAACCGGCGCACCGACGTGCTCGCCGATGTCGCCGACAAGGTCTACACGCGCGACATCTATGGGCGGGACTGAGTTGTTCGTGCGCTGAGGCGCTCAAGAACAGAGCTCCTCCACCAGAGGACGTACGTCCGTGGGCGACCTGCGGGCAACGGGCCGGTGAACATCGGCCCGCGATGGACCGTGCGCTGCTGCGTACAGTTAGGGTCGCGGTCTTCTGTTCAGTGTCTAGGAATGAGGCAACATCATGGCTGGTGACTCCGAGACCCGCCCCTGGGGTTCGTGGCACGTCATCGACATCGGTCCGGGCTACAAGGTGAAGCGGATCGAGGTGCTGCCCAACAGCCGCCTCTCCTACCAGACCCACGATCACCGCTCCGAGCACTGGGTCGTCATCTACGGCAAGGCGACCTGCGTGATCGACGGTGTGACCACCATCGCCGGTCCCGGCGAGTCCGTCGACGTCGCCGTCGGCCAGGCCCACCGGATCTGCAACGAGACCGAAGAGCCGCTCTCGATCATCGAGGTCCAGCGCGGCGGCTATACCGGCGAGGACGACATCGTCCGCCTCGAGGACGACTTCGGCCGGGCCGAGCAGGCGGCAACGGCCTAGTCTCCTAGGCCAGCAGTCCGAGCAGATACTTCCCGTAGCCGCTCTTCAGCAGCGGCTGGGCGAGCTCGGAGAGCTGCTCGTCGGAGAGCCAACCCTGCCGCCAGGCGACCTCCTCGGGGGAGCCGACCTTGGTGCCCTGGCGGTGCTCGATGGCGCGGATGAAGTTGGCGGCCTCGTTGAGGTCCTCGAGGGTGCCGGTGTCGAGCCAGGCGGTGCCGCGCGGCAGCACCTCGACCTGGAGGGTCCCGGCCTCGAGGTAGATCCGGTTGAGGTCGGTGATCTCGAGCTCTCCGCGCGCGGACGGCTTGAGGTTGCGGGCGTGCTCGATGACGGAGCTGTCGTAGAAGTAGAGGCCGGGGACGGCGTACGGGCTCTTCGGGTTCTCGGGCTTCTCCTCGAGCGAGATGGCCTTGCGATTCTCGTCGAACTCGACGACGCCGTACGCCCTCGGGTCGGCCACGCGGTAGCCGAACACGGCGCCACCGGAGATCGTCTTGAAGCGGGCCAGCTGGGTGCCGAGGCCGGGTCCGTAGAAGATGTTGTCGCCGAGAACCAGGCCCACCCCGTCGTCGGACCCGTCGAGGAAGCCGACGTCGGCGCCGATCGTGAAGGCCTGGGCGAGGCCGTCGGGGGAGGGCTGCTCGGCGTAGCTGATGTTGACGCCGAGATGGCTCCCGTCGCCCAGGAGCCGGTGGAAGCCGGAGGCCTCGTGGGGCGTCGTGATCACCAGGATGTCGCGGATCCCGGCCAGCATCAGCGTGGTCAGCGGGTAGTAGATCATCGGCTTGTCGTAGATCGGCATCAGCTGCTTGCTGATCGCGAGAGTGATCGGGTGCAGACGTGAGCCGGTGCCTCCGGCAAGGATGATGCCCTTCATGGTCCGATGATCCTACGGATGTTCACCGCACGTTCTGGGGAACCCGCCGAGACCCCGCCGCCACCAGGTGGTTAATTCTGCCTACGATAAGCCGGTGGATCAGATTCTTGTGACCGGTGGGGCCGGGTTCATCGGCTCCAACTTCGTGCACCACCTCGTGGCCAACACCGATGCGTACGTCACGGTGCTCGACAAGCTGACCTATGCCTCCTCGGAGGCGTCCTTGGCGGGGCTCCCGGAGGACCGGGTGAAGCTCGTGGTCGGCGACATCTCGGACGCCACGGTCGTCGAGCCGCTGGTGGCGGAGTCGGACGCGGTGGTGCACTACGCGGCCGAGTCGCACAACGACAACTCCCTCTCGGACCCGGCGCCGTTCGTCCAGACCAACATCATGGGCACCTTCGTCCTCCTCGAGGCGGTCCGTCGCCACGACGTGCGGTTCCACCACGTCTCCACCGACGAGGTCTACGGCGACCTGGACCTTGACGACCCGAAGCGGTTCACCGAGGACACGCCCTACCAGCCCTCCTCGCCCTACTCGGCGACCAAGGCCGGCTCCGACCACCTGGTCCGCGCCTGGGTGCGTTCCTTCGGGGTGCGCGCGACGATCTCCAACTGCTCCAACAACTACGGCCCCTGGCAGCACGTCGAGAAGTTCATCCCGCGCCAGATCACCGAGGTGATCGAGGGTCGCCGCCCGCGCGTCTACGGCGACGGGCTCAACGTGCGCGACTGGATCCACACCGAGGACCACTCCTCGGCGGTCTGGACGATCCTGGAGAAGGGGCGGTTCGGGGAGACCTACCTGATCGGCGCCGACGGGGAGAAGTCCAACGTCGACGTCGTCCGCGCGATCCTGAGGCACTTCGGGCGTCCTGAGGAAGACATCGAGTGGGTCACGGACCGCGCCGGACACGACCGCCGCTACGCCATCGAGTCGGGCAAGCTGCGCAGCGAGCTCGGCTGGGAGCCGAAGTACCAGGACTTCGACAAGGGCCTGGCCGCGACGATCGGCTGGTACCAGGAGAACGAGGCCTGGTGGTCGCCGCTGAAGCACGAGACCGAAGCCAAGTACGCCGCGAAGGGGCAGTGACTGTGCCTGAGCGCGTGCCGGCTCTGACCGTCGAGCAGACCCCGATCCCGGGTCTGCTGGTAGCCCATCTGCCCGTGCACGGTGACGCCCGCGGCTGGTTCAAGGAGAACTGGCAGCGGGAGAAGATGGTGGATCTGGGGCTCCCCGACTTCGGGCCGGTGCAGAACAACATGTCCTTCAACGCCTCCCGTGGCGCGACCCGGGGCATCCACGCCGAGCCGTGGGACAAGTTCGTCTCTGTGGGCGCCGGCCGGGTCTTCGCGGCCTGGGTGGATCTGCGGGAAGGGGACTCGTTCGGGGCGACCTTCTCCATCGAGATCGGGCCCGAGACCGCCGTCTTCGTGCCGCGTGGGGTGGGCAACTCCTACCAGGCGCTGGAGGACCGCACCGTCTACTCCTACCTGGTCAACGACCACTGGCGTCCCGGATACGCCTACCCGGCGCTCAACCTCGCCGACGAGACCGCCGCGATCGCCTGGCCGATCCCGCTGGACTCCGCCGAGGTCTCGGAGAAGGACAGGGCCAACCCACGCCTGGCCGAGGTGACCCCGATGAAGCCGAAGAAGACGCTGATCATCGGCTCCAACGGCCAGCTCGGCCGCGCGTTGGCCGCCGTCTTCCCGGAGGCGGACGCGGTCGATCTCGACGAGCTGGACATCTCCGACGAGAAGGCGGTCGCGGCCTGGCCGTGGGCCGACTACCGGCTCATCCTCAACGCCGCCGCCTATACCGCGGTCGACGTCGCCGAGACCGCCGACGGCCGGCGCACCGCCTGGGCGGCCAACGCGTCGGCGCCGGCGCGGCTCGCCCGGATCGCGACCGAGCACCGGCTGACCCTGGTGCACTACTCCACCGAGTACGTCTTCGACGGCACCGCCACCGAGCACACCGAGGACGAGCCGGTCTCACCGCTCGGCGTCTACGCCCAGTCCAAAGCAGCCGGCGACATCGCCGTCGCCGGCACCGCGCGCCACTACATCCTGCGCACCTCCTGGGTCGTCGGGGACGGGAAGAACTTCGTCCGGACCATGGCCGGTCTCGCTGAGAAGGGTGTCTCGCCCACCGTGGTGGACGACCAGATCGGCCGGCTCACCTTCACCGACACGCTCGCCGCGGCCACTGCTCACCTGCTGCGGTCAGGCGCTGCGTACGGGATCTACAACTGCACCAACACCGGTGCGCCGTGCTCGTGGCGCGACATCGCCGCCGAGGTCTTCGCGCTCAGCGGTCGCGCGGCCGCCGACGTCGGCGCCACCTCCACCGAGGCCTACTTCGCCGGCAAGGACGACGTCGCGCCGCGCCCGCTCAACTCGGTGATGTCCCTCGACAAGCTGTTGGCCACCGGCTTCGCCCCCGACGACCACCTCGAAGCCCTACGCCGCTACCTGAAGGCCTAGTTCCGCCGACTCGGCGCATCTGTCCCAACTTTCAGTGCCGAGTCGGCGCAACTGTCCCAACATTCAGCGCCGAGTCGGCGCGTCTGTCCCAAGAAACGGCGCCGAGTCGGCGCGTCTGTCCCAGTTTGGGCGCCGACTCGGCACTGAGATCTGGGACATTAGCGCCGACTCGGCACCGAAATCCGGGACATTAGCGCCGGGTCGGCGAGGGGCTACTTCTTCGTACGATCCGGGAGGCGCCAGGCGGCGGCGTTGTTGTCGAAGGCGGGCAGGCCGCGGGTCTGGCGGAAGAACCCCCAGATGAGCGGGCCCAGGAGCAGCATCGCGCCGCCCAGGAACAGCAGGAACGTGGCGTCGGCGCCGAGCATCTTGGCGCCGGAGAGGGTCAGCATGATGACGATGCCGCGACGGATGACCGACTGGGAGACCCAGCGGGCCATCTTGGAGCCGAGGAAGGTGCCCGGGGTGCCGCCGAGGATCAGCGGGACGAGTACCGACCAGTCGACGCCGTGGTTGATGACCTGCCCGATCGCGGCGGCCAGCACGAGCGGCACCGCCTGGACCAGGTCGGTGCCGACCAGCTTGACCGCGGAGAGCGTCGGGTAGACCAGCAGCAGCGCGATCATGATGACCGAGCCGGAGCCGACGGAGGTGACGCCGACCAGGAGGCCGCCGACGGCGCCGATGAACATGGTCACCAGCGGCTTCAGGTCGGGATCGTCCTGGGGAGCCTCGTTGCCGCCGGTGACCAGGCGCAGCTGGAGGTACATCCGGAACATGTAGGACGCGGCGGCGAACAGCAGGGCGCCACCGAGGATGAGCTTGAGGAAGTGGTCGGTATCGCCCGGCGCGAGCTTGTGGACGAACGTGCCCAGGAACGCGAACGGCACCGAGCCGATGATCAGGTACGTCGCCAGCCGGATGTTGGGCGAGCCGTGCCGCCAGTGGACGGCGGCCCCTACCGACTTGTTCACCGAGGCCGCGACGAGGTCGTTGGCCACCGCGGTCGTCGGGGGGACGCCGAGGAAGATCAGTGCCGGGGTCATCAGGGCGCCACCGCCCATGCCGGTCAGGCCGACGACGATGCCGATCCCGAAGCTGACCACGAGCACGCTGAGTGCGTCTTGGGTGAGGAGGTCGCCGAACACGCAGCAACTCTCACATAGTCTCCCAGCCATGCCAGCACCTGTGCCGTTCGCCGAGATCATCCGCTCCGACTTCGTCGAGGGACACCATTACGGATCCGTCGTCTCCCTGGCCGCCGACGGCGCGGTGGGATGGTCGATCGGCGACGTCGACTCGGCGATCCTGCCCCGCTCCTCGACCAAGCCGGTCCAGGCGCTCGCGATGGTCATCCTCGGCCTCGATCTGCCCCCGGACCTGCTCGCCCTCGCGTGTGCCTCCCACTCGGGGGAGCACTTCCATCAAGAAGGCGTACGTCGCATCCTCACCGTTGCCGGCCTGGACGAGTCCGCGCTGGGAAACATCGAGGACCACCCCTTCGGCGCGGCCGAACGCGAGGAGGCCCTTCGCCGAGGGGAGCCGAAGACCCGGCTGGCGATGAACTGCTCCGGCAAGCACGCCGCGATGCTGGCCACCTGTGTGGCCGCCGGCTGGCCGCTCGAGGGCTACCTGGATCCGACGCACCCGCTTCAGGAGGCTGTGCAGGAGGTCTTCGAGGCGTGCACCGGCGAGGCGGCGTACGTCACCGTCGACGGCTGCGGAGCGCCGGCTCTCTCGACGTCACTGACCGGGCTGGCACGGGCGTTCGCGACGATCGCCACCGCGGTCGACGGGCCGGCCGCAAGGGTGGCCGCGGCGATGCGGTCGCACCCTGAGCACGTCTCGGGGACGACCCGCGACGAGGTGGCACTGCACCGGGCCGTACCCGGGCTGATCGGCAAGCTGGGCGCCGAGGCGGTCTACGCCGTCGCGCTGCCCGACGGCCGTGCCTGGGCGCTGAAGACCGACGACGGCGGTGACCGGGCGCGCCCGGTCGTGATGGCGGCCGCGCTGCTGCGCGACGGTGTCGGCGAGCTGGACGGTGTCGATGCCGCGGCCCTGCGGGCGACGGGGGAGTCGCCGATCCACGGCGGTGGGCGCCGGGTGGGGGAGATCCGGGCGCTGCTGTGATTGCTAGCGGTCCGCTAGCGCGGTCGGAGCGGCGTACGGCCGGGGGTTTACGCCTGTTGATACTGCAACTAGTGGGTGATGTGTGCCACTTTCGTTGCCCAGGACTTGTGTTTGCTAGCAATTGTTAGCACACTGGAGCCATGGTCAAGAGCAAGGTCACAAGTGCGGTCGGCTCGCTCGGTGAGTATCTGAAGGAGCAGAGGGTCTCGGCTGAGATGTCTCTGCGCCAGCTCGCCGACCAGGCAGGTGTGTCCAACCCCTACCTCAGCCAGATCGAGCGCGGTCTGCGCAAGCCATCGGCTGAGGTCCTCCAACAGATCGCCAAGGCGCTGCGCATCTCCGCGGAGCAGGTCTACGTCCGCGCCGGGATCCTCAGCCCTGACTCCAATGTCGGGGGATCTGTGGAGCTGGCGGTCCTGGCCGACCCCAGCCTGACCGAGAGGCAGAAGCACTCGCTTCTCGACGTCTACCACTCGTTCCTTGCTCTCAACAGTCGTGTCAGTGACGACCCGATGGCCGCCACCGAAGAAGAACCCCATCCTGAGGAGAACCCAGATGCCCACCCTGCCCAAGATTGAGACCACCAAGCCCCTCAACGCCGTCGCCGGCGTCGCGGACCTCGCCTACGAGACCGTGAAGAGCTACGCCACCGACGTTCAGAAGAGGGTCGACGGCTACCGCTCCGACGCGACCACCAAGCTGACCGACGCCCGCAGCAAGGTCACCGAGCGCGCCACCACCTACCGGACCCAGGCGACCGAGCGGGCCACCGCCGCCAGGACCACCGTGACCGGCTTCGACCCGAAGGCGCTCCCGGCCCTGGCCAAGGAGCAGTACGCCGTGCTCCCCGAGAAGGTCAAGACCACCGTCAAGGCCAAGCTCGACGAGACCACCGGCAGCGCCACGGGCACCTACGACAAGCTCGCCACCCGCGGTGAGACCTTCGTAGCGAAGCTCAAGAAGTCCGAGACCCCGGCCGAGACCCCCAAGGCTCCGGCCGAGACCGCCAAGGCCGCCAAGGCCCCGGCCGCGACCACCGAGGCTCCGGCTGAGGCCGCCAAGGCCCCCGCCAAGAAGGCTCCGGCCAAGAAGGCCCCGGCGAAGAAGGCTCCGGCCAAGGACACCAAGGCCTGATCCAGGTCGAACAAGAAGGCGGCCCGCTCTTTCGAGC
>NZ_JBOHDN010000041.1:0-1588 GCF_050699375.1 Nocardioides sp.
CCGACCTCGGCCGCCGCGTCGGCGGCGCTCAGAACCCGTGCGGCGAGCGTACGGTCAAGAATCCTGTCCCCCGTCATGGGAACGATCTTGCCGCATCCGGCACGTGTTGGGGCCGACCGCCGGTCGACCGACGAAGGTCAGGAACCTCGGACGACCTCGGTGAGGTGCGCGACCGCGTCGTCGAGAAGGACCTCGGTCTTCTCGCCGCTCTTGCGATCCTTGACCTCGATCTTGCCGTCGACCAGACCCCGGCCCACCGTGACGATCGTGGGGACGCCGATGAGCTCGGCGTCCTTGAACTTCACCCCGGGCGACACCTTGGGACGGTCGTCGTAGAGGACGTCGACGCCGGCGGCCTCGAGCTCACCGGCCAGCTGCTCGGCGGCCTCGAAGATCGCCGGGTCCTTGCCGGTGGCGACCAGGTGCAGGTCGTACGGAGCGACGTTGCGGGGCCAGGCGAGGCCGATGTCGTCGAGGGTGCCCTCGGCGACGGCGGCCACGGCACGGGTGACGCCGACACCGTAGGAGCCCATGGTGACCGTGACGAGCTTGCCGTTCTCGTCGAGGACCTGCAGGCCGAGCGCGTCGGCGAACTTCCGGCCGAGGGCGAAGACGTGGCCCATCTCCATGCCGCGCGCGGTCTCCAGGATTCCGTCGCCGTTGGGGCACGGGTCGCCGGGCCACACCTCGGCCGCCTCGATGATGCCGTCGAAGGTGAAGTCGCGACCGGCGACGAGATCGATGACGTGCTTCCCTGGCTCGTTGGCGCCGGTCACCCAGCGGGTGCCTTCGACTACGCGCGGGTCGACCAGGTAGCGAATGCCGGTCTTCGACTCCTCGCCCAGCACCTCCGGACCAATGTAGCCCTTGACCAGATCGGGGAACGAGGCCAACGTCTTCTCGTCCATCGGCTCGAACTCGCCCGGGTAGAGCGCCGCCTCGAGGCGCTTGGCGTCGACGTCGCGGTCACCGGGCACACCGATCGCCAGCGGCTCCTTGGTGCCGTCGGGGTAGACGACCACACCGAGCACGTTCTTGAGCGTGTCGGAGCCCACCCAGGGCCGGCCGTCACGGGCGAAGTGCTCGTTGAGGTGCGCGACCAGGGTTTCGATGGTCGGGGTGTCGGGAGTCTCCTCCGCGTGTGCGGCAGGCAGGCCGTCATAGCCGACGGTCTCGGGCGCGACTACCTTGACCGCCTCGACGTTGGCAGCGTAGCCGCAGGTCTTGCACTCGACGTAGGTGTCCTCACCGACCGGCGACTTCGCGAGGAACTCCTCGGACTTCGACCCGCCCATCGCGCCGGCGTGGGCGTAGACGATGACGTAGTCAAAGCCGAGCTGGTCGAAGATCCGGATGTAGGCCTCACGGTGGGCGTTGTAGGACTTGTCCTGCCCCTCGTCGGTGTAGTCGAAGGAGTAGGAGTCCTTCATGATGAACTCGCGCCCGCGCAGCAGCCCCGCGCGGGGACGCGCCTCGTCGCGGTACTTCGTCTGGATCTGGTAGAGCGAGAGCGGCAGGTCCTTGTAGGAGCCGTAGAGGTCCTTGACCAGGAGCGTGAACATCTCCTCGTGCGTGGGCCCGAGCAGGT
>NZ_JBOHDN010000042.1:0-8250 GCF_050699375.1 Nocardioides sp.
CTCATCGAGTCGGCGCGTCAGAACGAGCCGACTCGGCCTTATTGTCAACGGCATGAGCCTTCGAGACCTGCTGCGGCTGCCGGCCGGGCCGGTGGACCTGACGGCGTATGACACCAACTCCGCTCCCGGCGTCGGTGCCGACAAGGAGACCGGCAAGCAGGTGCTCGCCGAGCTCGGTCCGACCCTGATCGAGCTGCAGACCAAGCTGTTCGCCTCCAAGGAGAGCGACATCCCCAAGCGGGTTCTGCTGGTCCTGCAGGGGATGGACACCTCCGGCAAGGGTGGGGTGCTCAAGCACACCGTCGGGCTGGTTGACCCGGTGGGCGTGAGGATCACCAGCTTCAAGGCGCCCACCGAGGAGGAGCGCGGCCACGACTTCCTGTGGCGGATCGAGAAGGCGCTGCCAGAGCCCGGCTATCTGGGGGTCTTCGACCGCTCCCACTACGAGGACGTGCTGATCGGCCGCGTCCGCGAGCTCGCCACACCCGCGGAGATCGAACGGCGCTACGACGCGATCAACGACTTCGAGAGACGGCTGGTCGAGGACGGCACCGTCATCCTCAAGTGCATGCTGCACATCTCCGCGAAGGAGCAGAAGAAGCGGCTGCTCGCCCGCCTCGAGGACCCGACGAAGCACTGGAAGTACAACCCGGGCGACGTCGACGAGCGCCAGCTCTGGGACAGCTACCAGGAGGCGTACGAGATTGCTCTGGAGCGCACGAGCACCGAGTACGCTCCGTGGTACCTCGTGCCGAGCGACAAGAAGTGGTATCGCAACCTGGCCATCGGCGAGCTGCTCCTGGAGACCCTGGACCAGCTCGACCTCGACTGGCCCGCGCCCAGCTTCGACATCGCCGAGGAGAAGAAGCGACTGGAAGAGGACACCATCTCGTGAGTGAGCGCCAGCGAGCGAGCCATGGAGGCATCACGTGGCCGCGTCCGTATTCTGGCGCTTGCGCTACGGAGGTGGCCGCGTGAGTGAGCGCCAGCGAGCGAGCCATGGAGGCGTGAGTCTGGAGACGGTGCGGGTGACTCGATACGTCACGCCACTGCGGGAAGGCGGCAGCCTGCCCGGGATCGTGGAGGCCGAGGATCTCGGCACGTACGTCTGCAAGTTCCGTGGCGCCGGGCAGGGGCTGCGGGTGCTGGTCGCGGAGGTGATCGTCACCGGCCTGTGCCGGGCGCTGGACATCCCCACGCCGGCGCAGGTCGTGCTGGACCTCGATCCCGAGATCGCCCGCTACGAGGCTGATGAGGAGGTCCAGGATCTGCTCAACGCGAGCCCGGGGCTCAACCTCGGCATCGATTTCCTGGCCGGGGCCTTCGGCTACGACGCCGCCTATGCGCCCGACCCGTCGCTGGCCGGGCGGATCCTGTGGCTCGACGCCCTGATCGCCAACGTCGACCGCTCCTGGCGCAACCCGAACATGCTGCTGTGGAATGGTGCGCTCTACGTCATCGACCACGGTGCCTCGCTCTACTTTCACCATGTCTGGCCCGGCGGCGGGGGAGACCCGGCGCGCTACGCCGCGCAGCCCTATGACACCTCCGAGCACGTCCTGCGGACCTACGCCGCCGAGGCGCTCGCCCAGGCCGACGAGCTCGTCGCTCGGCTCGATGGGGCAGCGCTGGAGAAGGTGCTCGCCGACGTACCCGACGAGTGGCTCGAGACCGTTCCCGGCTACGACACCCCCGACGCGCTGCGCGAGCGCTATGTGACCTTCCTGCGCGCCCGCCTCGACGGTGGGCGCCTCTGGCTGCCGGCGGCCGAGCCTGCCGAGGAGGCGTGATGGACGCTTATCAGTACGTCGTGCTCCGCTGTGTTCCGCGGCCCGAGCGTGAGGAGTTCCTCAACGTCGGTGTCGTCCTCTACTGCCCCGAGCAGAGGTTCCTCGCCGCCAGGTGGGCGCTGGACGAGCAGCGCCTGACCGCCTTCGCCCCGGCGCTCGACCAGTCCCTCGTGCGGGCCGCGCTGGAGTCGGTGGATCTGATCTGCTCCGGCGATGCCCACTCCGGGTTCGGCGCGGGCACGCGCGCGACCGCGTACGGCATCCGGGCGCTCTCCGACAACGAGTCTGCCCGCTTCGGCCTCCTCAAGGCCCCCAAGTCCACGGTCCTCCAGCCCGGCCCGGTCCACGGTGGAATGACCACCGACGCCGCCGCCGAGCTCGACCGCGTCTTCACCCACCAAGCGAGCTGACTGCCGCCGAGGCGTCACAAATGCAGGCCGAAGCGTCGGTTCTGCAGGCCGAGACGTCAGCTCTGCAGGCCGAAGCGTCAGCTCTGCAGGCCGAAGCGTCAGTTCTGCAGGCCGAGACGTCACCGAAGTGACGTCTCGGCCTGCATTTGTGACGCCTCGGCCTGCAGAAGTGACTTCTCGGCTGGAGGTGGGTCAGACGGGGACGAGCTCTACGGCGCCGACGGCGTAGCGGGCGAGGATGGTGCGGGCGACCTCCGGGTGGGCACCCATGGGGTCGGAGACGGAGACGGCGCCGGCCTCGAGGGCGAGCTCCTTGGCGCGCTCGGGCAGCTGCCCGGGGGCCAGGAAGAGCATGCCGACGGCGATGTGGCGGCGACCCTCGGCGCGGAAGGCGCGGACGGCCTCGCCGGTGGCCGGAGGAGCAGCCGAGGCGTACGCAGCAACGACCGGCAGCTTGTGGTGGGCACCCCAGATCCGGGCCAGGCGGGCCACAGACTGGTTCGCAAGCGAGTCCGAGGAGCCGGCGGCGGCCAGGACGAGCGCGTCGAGCTCGCGTACTCGCGCTGCCTTCAAGGACGCCCGCAGCCGCTCGTCGAGCACCTGTAGGAAGACGCTCTCCAGGCCGAGGATCTCGCTGGTGTGGATACGCAGGCCGGAGTGGCGCGCGGTGGCCTCGGCGATGACCGAGGGCACGTCGACGCGGGCGTGGAACGCCTCGGTCAACAGGAGTGGGACCACGACGATCTCGTCGTGTCCGGCCTTGACCAGCTTGTCGATGACGGTCTGGAAACGCGGCCGGGAGTGGTCGAGGAAAGCGGACTCGATACGCAGGTCGGGGCGCAGGGCGCGTACCTCGGCGACCAGGGCGTTGATGGTCGCGGCCGACTGCGGATCGCGGCTGCCGTGAGCCAGAGCTACCAGTGCAGGAGCTGCCATTGTCATCATCCTTCGGGTGTTGCAGGGCTGTGTTTCGTGCGCCCTTCGGGCGGGTGGAAGTCTGTGTTGCCTTGCGCCCATCGGCGCGCGTTTGTTCGGCGCTGGAGCGTCAGGCGTGGATGCCGCACTCGGTCTTGCCGGTGCCGGCCCATCGCCCGCTGCGCGGGTCCTCGCCGGGGGCAACCCGGCGGGTGCACGGCGCGCAGCCGATCGAGGGATAGCCGTCATAGACGAGCGGGTTCACGAGCACTCCGTTGTCCTCGATGTACCGCTCGACCTGCTCGTCGGACCATCGCGCCATGGGCGAGACCTTGACCTTCTGGCGCTTCGCGTCCCAGCCGATCACCGGAGCGATCACCCGGTTCTTCGTCTCGGCCCGACGCAGGCCGGTGGCCCAGGCGTCGTACGAGGCCAGCGAGTCGGCCAGCGGCTTGACCTTGCGCAGTGCGCAGCACAGGTCGGGGTCGGTCCGGTAGAGGTCCTTGCCGTACTCCGCGTCCTGCTCGGCCACGCTCTGGACCGGGGTGATCGTGAGGAGGTTGACCGGCATGGTCGCCTCGACGGCGTCGCGGGTGCCGATCGTCTCGATGAAGTGGTAGCCGGTGTCGAGGAAGACCACGTCGATCCCGGGCACCACCTTCGATGCGAGGTGCGCGAGGACCGCGTCACCCATCGAGGAGGTGATGGCGAACCGCTCGCCGAACGTGGCGGCGGCCCACTCGATGATCGTCTCCGCCGGGGCGAGCTCGAGCTCGGCTCCCCAGTGCGAGACGATCTCGCGCAGCTCCTCGGGCGCACGGCCCTCGGTGTCCACCCCGCGGTTGGCGCGGGCGGCTGCTGTGCTGACGCTCATTCGCGTGCCTCCTTCGTGCCGTCATTGATGACTTGAGTCCGAGAGAGCTGGCCCAGCGACTTCAGCTGAAAGGCGCGCAGGCAGGCTCGGCACTCCCAGGACCCGTGCGTGGCCTCGTGCGGCCATAGGTCGGTCTCCCCGCAGAACGGGCAGTGGAACGGGGTTCCGGCGCGCTCACTCATGCCGACACCTCGTCCAACGTCTTCTCGCCGCGGAGCAGGACCTCGTCGGCGCGGGCGGTCCAGGCGGCGAAGGCCTCGCCCTCCTCGCGGTCGGCCAGGTAGTTGACCACCAGCGCGGAGACGTAGTCGTCGAGCCCGGCCGAGGTGACCTTGTGAGCCCGAAGCTTGCGCCCGAAGTTGGCGGTCAGCCCGGTCGCACCGCCGAGGTGCACCTGGAAACCCTCGACCTGGTTGCCGTCGTCGTCGAGGACGAGCTGACCCTTGAGCCCGATGTCGGCGACCTGCGTACGTGCGCAGGCGTTGGGGCAGCCGTTGACGTTGACGGTGATCGAGGCGTCGAGCTCGGGGAACCGCGACTCGAGCGAGGCGATCAGGTCGCGGGCCCGGTCCTTGGTGTCCACGATCGCGAGCTTGCAGAACTCGATCCCGGTGCAGGCCATCGTGTTCTGGCGCCAGTTGGAGGGCCGGGCCGAGAAGCCGATGGCGTCCAGCTCGGTGACCAGGTCCTCGACGACCTCAGGCGAGACCCCGATGAGCACGATCTTCTGGTACGGAGTCAGTCGAGCGCCCTCGACGGCGTACTTCTCCATGACCTCGGCGAGCCGGACCAGCAGGGTGCCGGAGACACGGCCGGCGACAGGGGCGACGCCGACGTACTTCTTGCCGTCCTTCTGGTCGTGTACGCCGACGTGGTCGCGGTGACCCAGGGGCGACTCGGGCGAGGGGTTGGTGACGAGCGGACGCTCGAGGTACTCGTTCTCCAGCACCTCGCGGAACTTCTCCTTGCCCCAGTCGGCGACCAGGAACTTCAGCCGCGCCCGCGAGCGCAGCCGGCGGTAGCCGTAGTCACGGAAGATCCCCGCGACACCGGCCCACACGTCCGCGACCTCGTCGATCGGCACCCATACGCCGAGCTTCTCGGCCAGGCGCGGGTTGGTGGAGAGGCCGCCGCCGACCCAGACGTCGAAGCCGGGCCCGTGCTCGGGGTGGACGGCGCCGACGAACGCGACGTCGTTGATCTCGGGCGCGACGTCGTGGGACGGGTGCCCGGTCAGCGCGGTCTTGAACTTGCGGGGGAAGTTCGAGAAGGCCGGGTCGCCCAGGTAGCGCGACTCGATCTCCCGCAGCGCCGAGGTGCCGTCGATGATCTCGTCGGCGGCCACGCCGGCGACCGGCGAGCCCAGGAACGGACGCGGCGAGTCACCGCACGCCTCGGTCGAGTGCAGCCCGACCTCCTCCAGCCGCGACCAGATCTCCGGGACGTTCTCGACGTCGATCCAGTGGTACTGGATGTTCTGCCGGTCGGTCAGGTCGGCCGAGTCCCGGGCGAAGTCCACGCTGATCTGGCCCAGCGTGCGCACACCGGCAGGGGAGATGAGCTTGCCGTCGGAGCGGACGCGCATCATGAAGTAGCGGTCGTCCAGCTCCTCCTCGTCGAGGATCGCGGTCTTGCCGCCGTCGATGCCGGGCTTGCGCTGGGTGTAGAGGCCGAACCAGCGGAAGCGACCACGCAGGTCGGCCGGGTCGATCGAGTCGAACCCGCGCTTGGAGTAGGTGTAGAGGATCCGGTCGCGAACGTTGAGCGGGTCGTCGTTCTTCTTCGACTCCTCGTTCTTGTTCAGCGGCTCGGTGTAGCCGAGAGCCCACTGACCCTCGCCCTTCTTGGGTCGCGGGATCTCGGTCCTGGTGGCGCGCTTGGCCTGAAACCGGTTGTCGCTCATGTCAGAGAAACCTTTGCGTCGGTCGTGGACGCACGGCGGAGCAGGGACATGCTCGCGGCGGGCGCCCGGGATGTCTGTCGGGCGGCGGGCCAGCGGCTCGGCGCGTCAAATTGCGGAGCGCTGGTCGTCAGTGGCGCCAACAGATCGCGCTGCGCATGCGGCAAAAGTCCACGTGGCGTCGAACCACGAGGTGCGCATGTGTTGCAGCAGTGACCATGTCAAGGAGTCTCAGGGAGCGGACGGCGATCACGCAATCTGGAATCCCGAGATATGAGACGCCGGTCCGTTATGTGGGACAGTCACGCTCGGCCATGCGGGCGATGTGGCCGAGGTCACCATGTCGTCACGATCCCTTAACCCCGCCGAGTGCCCGAGTGTTCCCGCGGGCAGTGGTAGGGACGTACGCAACTCACCGGTGGACCACGATGCTGCTCTCGCCCGCGCGGCTGACTACGCTGTCACCCATGAGCGATCTGTCTTCCCTGACGAGTTCTGCCTACAACCAAGCTCTCGAGGTCATCGCCTCCGTGGAGCCCCGCATAGCCGAGGCGACCAAGCAGGAGCTCGCTGACCAGCGCGCCAGCCTCAAGCTGATCGCGAGCGAGAACTACGCGAGCCCCGCCACGCTGATGACGATGGGCACCTGGTTCTCCGACAAGTACGCAGAAGGCACCGTCGGTCACCGCTTCTATGCCGGCTGTCAGAACGTCGACACGGTCGAGCAGATCGCCGCGGAGCACGCGAAGGAGCTCTTCGGCGCCGAGTACGCCTACGTGCAGCCCCACTCCGGCATCGACGCCAACCTGACGGCGTACTGGGCCATCCTCGCTCACCGCGTGGAGGGCCCGTGGTTGGAGAAGATGGCCGTCAAGAACATGAACGAGCTCTCCGAGGCCGACTGGGAGAAGCTGCGCAACGAGCTCGGCAACCAGCGCCTGCTCGGCATGAGCCTCGATGCCGGTGGCCACCTCACCCACGGCTTCCGCCCGAACATCTCGGGCAAGATGTTCCACCAGAACCAGTACGGAACCGACCCCGAGACCGGGCTGCTCGACTACGACGCGCTGCGCGCCAAGGCCAAGGAGTTCCAGCCGCTGGTGATCGTGGCCGGCTACTCGGCCTACCCGCGTCGGGTGAACTTCGCCAAGATGCGTGAGATCGCCGACGAGGTCGGCGCGACCCTGATGGTCGACATGGCGCACTTCGCCGGCCTGGTCGCGGGCAAGGTCTTCACCGGCGAGGAGAACCCGGTTCCCTACGCCCACGTGGTCACCTCGACCTCCCACAAGTCCCTGCGCGGCCCGCGCGGTGGCTTCATCCTGGCCACCGAGGAGTACGCCCCGAGCGTCGACCGCGGCTGCCCGATGGTCCTCGGCGGTCCGTTGAGCCACGTGATGGCCGCCAAGGCGGTCTCCTTCGCCGAGGCGAAGCAGGAGAGCTTCCAGACCTACGCCCAGGAGGTCGCCGACAACGCCAAGAGCCTCGCCGAGGGCTTCCTCAAGCGCGGCGCCAGGCTAGTCACCGGCGGCACCGACAACCACCTCGTCCTCCTCGACGTGACCAGCTTCGGCATCACCGGCCGCCAGGCCGAGTCGGCCCTGCTCGACTCCGGCGTGGTCACCAACCGCAACTCGATCCCGTCCGACCCGAACGGCGCCTGGTACACCTCCGGCATCCGCCTCGGCACCCCGGCCCTGACCACCCGCGGCTTCGGCGCCGACGAGTTCGACCGCGTCGCCGAGCTCATCGTCGACGTCCTCTCCAAGACGACCGCGGGGACCACCAAGGCCGGGGGCCCGTCGAAGGCGTCGTACGCCATCGCCGACGGTGTCGCCGACAACACCAAGACCGCCGCGGCGGAGCTGCTCGCGAAGTTCCCGCTGTACCCCGGTCTCGACCTGGCGTGAGCGGGCGATCATGAGCGAGGGACAGCGACGGAGGCGGCATGAGTGAAGGTCAGCGGGCGACAGCCGCGGTCCGCGTCGCCACCGAAGACGAGTGGGAGGCCCTGCGTGAGGTCCGGCTCGCCGCCCTGAAGGACACCCCCGAGGCGTTCTGGTCCTCCTACGAGGAGGTCGCGACCTGGCCCGAGGACCGCTGGCGCCTGTGGGCCGCCTCGGGCGCCGCGGTCATCGCCTGGGTCGGCGACAAGCCGGCCGGGCTCGCCGCGGGGATCATCCACGAGGACGAGCACCACATGATCTCGATGTGGCTGGCTCCCGAGGCGCGTGGCCACGGCCTCGCCGAGGCGCTGGTCCACGGCGTCTCCGACTGGGCCCGCCGTGACAGCGCCACCATCTTGACCCTCTGGGTGGTCGACGGCAACAACGCCGGCCGCCGCCTCTACGAGCGCCTCGG
>NZ_JBOHDN010000043.1:0-2709 GCF_050699375.1 Nocardioides sp.
GTCCGGGAGTCACCAGGTGACTCCCGGACTCCCACGTCCAGGCTGCTCGCGTCAGTTGTGCGAGTGAGGCGGCACGACCGCGCCCTCGGAGGGCTGCACGATCACGAAGCCGGCGCCCTGGAAGGCGACCTGGAACGCCTCGCCGCTGCCGCGCCCGATCAGCGCGCCGGCGGTGAACGACTTCTGCAGGCTCGTCTGCAGGCCGACCGACCAGCCGACCACCGCGTTGGTGTCGGTGAAGGTGGGCGCCTCCGCGGCGTTGAGGACCACCGGGTCACCCTCGGTGGTGACCGCGACCCAGCCGGTGCCGCGCAGGGTGGTGTTGAACAGACCGCCGGTGAGCATCCCGGCGCCCTGGACGCGCTCGATGTTCCACTGCAGGCCGCCCGAGAAGGCGAGCACATGGTCGCCGTTGATCGAGATCCCGGAGTTGTTCAGCTGGAGGATGTGGACCTCCTTGGCCGCGTCGGCCAGGAACACGTCGCCCTGACCCTCGACGCCCATCAGGCTGAGGCCCTCGCCGGTCACGGCCCGCTTGAGGAACTTGCCGACGCCGCCGCCCTGATACTTGAACTGGACGTTGCCCTGGTAGGCCACCATCGAGCCTTGGCGCGCCTGGAACGGCTCCCCGACGCGTACGCGCAGAAGCTTCTTGTTCTGCAGCACCGCTCCGGTGCCCTCGACCTCGGAGAACCGGCCGTCGATCAGGTCGCCGGAGATCCCCGCGAACGCGTCGCCGGCGGGCTGCTGGGCGTACTGGGCCTGTTGGGCCTGTTGGCCCTGATGTTCGTGCTGCGCCTGCTGGGCGAACTGGTCCGGCTGTGCCTGGGCACTCTCGGCGTACGTCGCCTGCGCGCCACGTCCCTGGCCGCCCTGCCCCTGCGCGGCCTGCCCCTGCGCGGCCCGCCCCTGTGCGGCCGGAGCCTGGGCGGCCGGTGCGGAGCCGACCTGGGTCGGAGCATCCTCCGGCGAGGCCTCGGGCGGCGTCAGCGGCGCCGTCGACTGCTGGCCGCCGGTGGAGATGTGCTCGGTCCACTGGCTCCCGTCGTAGTAGCGAAGCTCGGCCCGACCGGTCGGGTCTGGGTACCAGGCTGCGTCCGTCATCTCTAACCCCTACGTTTGTGGACCCACGTCGGCCCCTCTCAACCCATCCTGACATGCAGCCCAGCGGTCGTCGTTCCCCCGTGCGGAGATGTTTCGATAGTCACAGGTGATCACTGCGACATACCGGGCGCGAGGGTCTTCAGCTTGTCGAGCATCCGGCCCATATGAGGATCGAAGATCCCAGGGTCGGCGGTGCGGATCTCCGTGGGCGTCCACCAGCGCACGCCGGCGTACTCACGTTCGTCCGGCACCAACGGAGCGAGGTGGTCGTGGGCGAGGACGAACCAGAGGCTGACGTCGGTGTGCGCGTCCGGGCGGTCCGGTCGGGTCGTGGTCACCGTGATGAACAACGGACGCGGTCCGAGGTCTGGGTGGAACCGCGCCTCCACACCCAGCTCCTCGACACACTCCCGCCGAACGGTCTCGACCGGGTTCTCGCCAGGCTCGACGTGACCGCCGGGCGGCAGCCACAGACCTGACTTGCGGTGATCGCCCAGCAGAACGTGATCACTGGCCGGGTCGACCAGCAAGAAGTAGGAGACCAGATGCTTGATGGGCACCGTCGGGGCGCTGCTTCGACGGAACACGTCGCCGGTCACGCACAGCCAGGCCGATGCGTCGGCGATGTGGTCGCTCTCGAGTGCGTCCATCGGCTCGATCGAGTCCACCATGATCGTGATGTCGGTCAGCAAACGGTCCTCTGAGCTCATGGCCGGCAGCCTAGGCAAAGCCACCGACACTCTGGCTCGATGACGCGTCGCGGTGACCGCGACACGATGTGACGGTTGTCGCAGGTCGTTGCACTGCATGGGTGTGCGCCGCTAGCGTTTCGATGTTTCATCCGGATGTCCGTGCGGGGGTACGCAATGACCGAGACGTCGATCAGCATCGACAAAGAGCTGTTGGCCGAGGCGAGGAAGATCGCGGGTACGACGACCAACCAGGCTGCTATCGACCACGCGCTGCGGGATCTGGTCGAGCGCGAGGCCGCCGCGGCCGAGTTCGACCGCATCGTCGAGCGGGAGCTCGGCGACACGAAGGTCACGCTGGAGTTCTAGGCGATCTTCGAGCTGACCGCGTCCAAGGGGATCGGCCAGAAGTCCTTGTCGGTGGCGAGGTGGATGACCTCGACCGGAACCGCCGCAGCCCCGCACGCGGCGTAGAGATCCGCGGCGTTCTTCAGGTCGGACGGATGCGGGGAGCCGCCCCCGGGGCGGCACAGCAGGAAGGCGACCCGGTCGAAGCCCAGGTCGTCGGCCAGGTCGCTCATCATCGTCGCGACGCTCGTCGCGCCATCGGCACCGACCTCGGCGGGCATCTCCTCGATCTGGCACAGCTGCGGGAACGGCACGCCGTCGGCGCCGATGAACATGAACCACAGCCGTGGCTCGGGCCAACCGAGCGGATTGATCAGATGCCGCCAGGCGGCCTCGACGTCGGCCTGGGTGCGGAGGACTGGGGCGTACGGAGTCTTGGTCATGGGCCTACGGCATCACGGCCCGGGGACCAGGACAACGACGATCTCGGCGCCTGTGGATAACTCTGCTCATCCACAGGGATTGGCCCGCAAGTGGCCCGTCAGGGCACCAGTCGGGCCTCAGGTCC
>NZ_JBOHDN010000044.1:0-2164 GCF_050699375.1 Nocardioides sp.
CCGCCGAGGCGATCGCCCGCAACTTCGTGGCCCTCGAGGACGCCTTCGGCCTCCACCTGCTCGCCCACAACTCGTCGCTGACCCTGGAGCGCGCCGAGCAGCAGCTAACCAGCTACGCCCACTCCGCACTCGGCGTCCGGATCACCCCGATCGATCCACTCTTGCCTAGCAACGCAAAGAATCCAGACCTGCGACCCTGACCTCAGGCCGCCTCGACCGTCTTCACCATGACGCAGTTCTGCAGGCCCTTGGGCCGGCCGTAGGCGAATCCGAGCCGCTCGTCGAGCCGACGGGTGCCGTTGTAGGGGAATGACGACGACATCTTCTTGGTCTGGTCGGTCAGGTCGTGCGGATAGCTCTCGACCCGCCCACCGCCGGCCCGAGCGATCTGCTCGAGCGCACCGGTGATGGCCAGTTCCGTCACGCCCTGCCGCCGGTAGCGCTTGTCGACGAAGACGCAGGTGATCCGGTAGTCGGGGTTCACTGTCTTCGTCGCGTCATACTGCTTGAAGTGGTGGAGCGTGGGCAGGTCGACCGGGGGGGGGCCGTACTCGGCCCAGGCAACGGCCTCGTCCCCGTCCATCACCAGCGCGGCATGCGCCTCGCCCTTCTCGACATACGCCTTCTTCAACGCCCGGTTCGCCTCAGCGCCTTGGCCCTCTCGGGTCCGTCCGGATGGAACCAGATGCACCAGCAGCCACCGAAGATCCCGTTGTGCCGCTGCACCAGCGCATCGAACGCCGGCCAGGTCTAAGGGCTGAGCGGCGCGATGGTGTACGACTCGGTAGCAATGCCGCCCACAGTATTCGGTCCCGCACCGTCTGCGTGCTCGAGTTCGATACGCAAATGGCAGCATCTCGAATCGCCATCACCTTTCCGTCCGCCAGCGCCGACGCCTCCCGCGTCCCGACTCCTCCTCGGCCAAGGCTGCCGTGCGCTCAACCAGCTTCCTCACCTCGATCTCCTCGGCGAGCTCGCTGTCAGTCATCGCCTCAAAGCCGACTGCTCGCGCTGACACCTGGAACGCATCCCATGCCGCCTTGTCGTTGTACTCGCTGAAGACGCTGTGAAGGAGGGAGACGTTCGTAGCGATCTCCCGAGCGTGCCACTGCACTCTCGTCAGGAAGTCAGCGGAGGCAGACTTCGCAGTCCAGACGTGCAACGCGCGCTGGCCGGCTCCGACTCTCTCAACACACCACAAGAGTGTGTAGTAGTCGCGCACCATGGCCGCCTCGAACTGCTCCCCACTGCTGCCGGGCTGGCCGTACATGAAGGTACCGATCCGATTCCGAGCCGCCGCCACCTCGCCTGTCGTCAGGTCATTGAGTAGGGCCCAACCAAGCTCATGAGCTTGCCGCCTTGCGACGCTCCACGCGTTCCAAGCAGCGAGGCCGCTGACGCCGAGCGCAACCGAGGCGACGGTCAATGTGAGCCAATCGATCTGGGTCGCAACATTCACTGGTGAAGGCTATCGGCCGCGCTAAGCGACGTACGGCATTTCCAACTCGTCGTTCATTTCTGGTCTATCGACCGTGGCTCGACCGTAACCTGGGGAAGGTTATCCGCACCCTGTTCGGATAACCTTCCCCAGGTTACGTGGACACAGCACTCTCATCGACGAAGGGCTCGGATGGTAGCGAGTACGAGAAGCGGCGCCATGAGACGCCGCACGAGCGTGCGTCCACGCCAGATCAGCACCGCTACGCACGCCAGAAGGACCAGCGTGAGCGACACTCCCTGGACGGCGAATATCTCGGGATAGTCGACCTCCCAACGGAGTCGGTCCATGATCACCGAACGCACGAGCTCGGCACCCACGACGATGACCGCCGCCACGTTCGAAAGGCCCGACCCGATCCCGCTGCTCCGCAGTCGCTGTCATGTCCTGCAGTATCGCCGCTCGCCACCGGCGATGAGGTCAGCACGGGCGGAATCCGCGCTCAGTCCTCGGACCGGGCCCCGATGAGGACCGGTCGGCCCGCGACGTACCCGGCACAGACCTGGACGACCGCGAGCCCCAGCAGGAGCGCGATCGGGACCGACCACGCGCCGGTGGACTCGCGCAGCAGCCCGACGACGAACGGGCCGCCGGCCGCGAACAGGTAGCCGATGCTCTGGGCCATCGAGGACAGCGCGGTGGTGCCGGAGGTCGTCGCGGTGCGGA
>NZ_JBOHDN010000045.1:0-19574 GCF_050699375.1 Nocardioides sp.
TCTTCCGGGCCTCAGCAGCCGAGATCGTGTGCCCGTTGGTCTCGTCGAACCCCAACGTCGCGGTGCCGAGCTCTTTGCGGAGCTCCTCGAGGGAGATCACCACGTTGACCACGGTCGCATCCCCACCATGTCGGGGCAGGGCGTCGGGGTCGATGGTCTCCAACAACCGCGCGAACCCTTGGCCCATGAGCCGTTCCCACGGCGGCAACGGAGCACCCTTGGCAACCAACCTCTGCTTGCGGGGTTGGGCCCAGGCCTCGACCTGGGTCTTGAACCGGGCCCCGATCGACACCGGCAGGACGCCGTCGAACCCGATGGTCCCATCGTGGTTGTCCCAGACCCGGAGCGCGGTCTTCTGCAGGGCCCGTTCTTCCTCGGCCAACAACGCCTTCGCTTCAGCGTCCTCGAACCGGGCGGGGTCGATCTCGGCCAGGATCCGCCGACCCACGATCTGGAGTTCGTTGGCGGTGAGTCTGGTGGCGTAGTCGACCAGCAGCTTCTCCGCGAGGGTCAGGTCCTCGGCGGTGGCGATGGGGTTGGTCTCGATCTCGTCGAGGGTCTTGGCGATCACCCGGGCCTTGTCCTGAGACACGACACCTTCAGCCAGACCGGCAGCGACGAGCTCGTACTTGGTTACGGCGGTGGCGAGTTTGATCTGTGCTCGAGCGGCCCCTTTGTCGACCAGGAGCTCGGCTCGGATCCACGCGGAGGCGTCCTTGTCACCACTCTCCTCAGCGATGTCACCAGCGACGGCGAGCACTCGGAGTCTCAATGCGGCCTGTCGGGCTGCGTTCTTCTCCAGCCAGGCCAGGGCCATCTTCTTCTGGGCGGTGGTCCAGTAGAGCGGGTCGGTGGCGAGTACCTTGTCGAAGGAGGAGTCGATGGCAGCAAATTCGGTGCCGATGGGGTCGCCGGGGCTGGTGCCCCAGTGGTTGGTGCCGCGTTCCAAGCTCATGACCGCTGCCCTCCTCTCAAAGGTGTTTCGTAGTACCTCTGATTCTACCTCGACATGGACTCTGAGACTATCTATTTGCGCAGGTCAACCGAGGTTTTAGCGGTCGGCGAACAAGATCGGTCCTGTGGATGGTAAGTGGCCCGAAGGGCCACACCTCCGCCCCCGCCAACCCCAGCAGAAGCAAGCAACGAAACTCCGCGCCACACCCGGGCCGCCGCCCCGATAATCAGCCAGGTCTTTTCTCGATGGGTCCCGGTGTCCAGGACCGCGAAGCGGCCGGCGCAGCCGGCGGCCGGAGGCCGTCCTTGACTCCGGGGCGCATCGAGAACACCCTCCAGGAAAGGGTCGGCGGCCACGCCAACCCGTCGGAGGGAGCGTTCCGGCAGGGAGGCCTCGACAGGCTCGACCACCGGGCGTGTGGAGGTCTCGACAGGCTCGACCACCGGGTACGTGGTCTCGACAAGATCGATCAGCGAGGCAGACCGAGCCAGCGGGGCGTAGCGGAGCGATAGGCGTCATAAGCGTCACCGAAGCTCGCCGACATGGCGTGCCCCTCGGCAGTGATCTGGATGCGGTCGATGACGGCGACGAAAGCGGCAACCGGGGCGAGCGGGAGCAGGCCGCCGCGAAGGACGGCGTGGGCGGTGAGGATACCGGCCATGCCGACGTACATCGGGTTGCGGGTATAGCGGAACGGGCCTTCGGCTACGACCGCGGTAGCTCGCTCGGGCTCGAGCGGGTTGACCGTCGTGTGCTCACGGCCGAAGGCACGGATCGCACTGCCCGCGACGTAGACCGAACCGGCTGCGATGGCGCCGGCGGCGACCACCCTCGCGACCGTCGGTCGCCGGCGTGGCGCGAGCAGATGCTGGGCGACCAGGCCCACGGCGGCAAAGACGGGCGGCGGCACCTTCGGCATGTCGTCCACCGTAGCGCCGACCGCCGAATCGGCACCCCTCATCCAGGCAGTTCCGGGTCACACCCCGGGGGCCAGAATCCGCAGCGGCCGAGCGACTAGTGCAGCAGCGCTCGCACGAGACGTTCGGCGACGTCGGGTTCCGGCTCGGCGCGTTCGAGGGAGTGGAGCACGAAGCCACCGACGAGAGCGCGTACGAATTCCAGGACCGGCAGGTCGGCGGGCAGCTGCCCGGCGGCGACCGCACCCTCGATGCGCGTCGAGACGGTGGCGGTGATTCCGAGTGCGTCGTTGAGACGGGTGCCGATGTCGGGGTTCTCGCACGCGGCGGCGACCAGCGACCGGACGAGGCCCTCGTTGCCGGGCTGGGCGGCGAGGTCGATCAGGCTCTGCATCCAGGCGATCAGGTCCGCACGGATGTCCCCCGTGTCGGGAACGACCGGGTGATCCGGCAACAGCAGGTCCTCGATGAGGGCGTCGGCCACCACCGCGCTCTTCGAGGACCACCAGCGGTAGATCGTCTGCTTGGAGACACCCGCCTCGGCCGCGATGCCCTCGATGGTGAGGTGGTCATAGCCCTGGGTGGCGAAGAGCCGCCCGGTAGCGTCGAGCACCGCCATGCGAGCCTCCTCGCTGCGTACGGCACCTCGACGACGCATTCCTGCTGACGCTGGCATGAACGGCATCCTAAGAGCCCGCAATACCTCTTGGCCAAGGCACAGGTGTGACACATCACTCGCTCAGCAACCCTTGTCCAGCGAGATGCAGGTGATTAACTGGACGCACCGTTGCGAATAACCGGAGGGATGCCGCCATGGCGGAGCTGTTGTATCGGCTGGGGAAGACGGCCGCGCGCCGCGCCTGGCTCGTGATTCTTGCCTGGGTGCTGGCGCTGTCCGGCGCCGCCGGGGCGTACGTCGCCTGGTCGGGCGAGCTGACCACCAGCTTCGACATCCCGGGGCTGCCCTCGACAGATGTCGTCGAAGAGCTCCAGGACGGGCTGCCCGATCTCGCCGGCGGCTCCGGCACGATCGCCTTCCAGACCAAGGACGGGACCCCGCTCGACGCTACGCAGAAGCGTGAGATCCGGGCGCTGATCGCCGACGCTGAAGGCCTCCCTGATGTCGCGACGGTCACCGATCCGTTCAAGACGGAGGCCCAGCGCGAGGCGCAGGCCAAGCAGCTCACCGACGGCCAGACCAAGATCGAGGCGGGCCAGAAGCAGCTCGCGACCGGTCAGGCGAAGCTCGACAAGGCCCAGTCCGACATCGACAAGGCCCGCACCCAGATGCAGGCCGCCGGGATGCCGACCACTCAGATCGACGCCCAGCAGGCCGCACTCGACAAGGAGCAGGCGAAGCTGGACGACAGCGCCGCCGACCTGGAGTCCAACGCCGCCAAGTCAGAAGCAGGCGTCCAGCTGCTCGAGCTCTCCGACGGCATCCGGATGGTCGCCGAGGACGGCTCGGCCGCCCTGGTCAACGTCGCCTACTCCGTGGGCCGCCTGGAGATGTCCGAGGAGACCAAGAAGGCAACGGTCGACCACTTCGCCGACGCGCCGATCGACGGCGTCGAGATCGGCGTCTCCGCCGACATCTCCCAGGAGGCCCCCAACCCGATGGGCCCGGGCGAGATCGTCGGCGTCGGCGTCGCCGCGATCGTCCTCCTCGTCATGCTCGGCACCATCATCGGCGCCGGCGTACCGCTGGTCACCGCACTGACCGGTGTCGGCATCGGCGCCCTCGGCGCGCTCTCCCTCTCCGGCGTCGTACAGATGGCGTCGATGACCCCGATCCTGGGGCTGATGCTCGGCCTGGCCGTCGGCATCGACTATTCGCTCTTCATCCTCAACCGGCACCGAAAGCAGCTGCTCCACGGCTCGGACGTCACCGAGTCGATCGCACTCGCCACCGGCACGGCGGGCACTGCTGTGGTCTTCGCCGGATCGACCGTGATCGTCGCGCTCGTCGCGCTCAACATGACCGGGATCCCGTTCCTCGGCCTGATGGGGTCGGTCGGCGCCGCCTGCGTCGCGATCGCGGTCCTGGTCGCGATCACCCTGACCCCGGCCATCCTCAGCCTGGTCGGTGGCCGCGTCGTCTCCAAGCGCGCCCGGGCGAAGGTCGCCAAGCAGGACGCCGCCGAGGCACACGCCAAGCCGATGCCCACCTGGCGCGCGCTGGTCTCGGTAGTCGCCTCCGTCGTGGTCCTGCTCGCCCTCGCGATCCCCGCCCTCGACATGCGGCTCGGGCTGCCCGACGGCGGCTCGGAGCCCGAGGGCTCGCTGGCCAGGACCGCCTACACGATCACCGAGGACAGCTTCGGCGCCGGCGCCAACGGTCCGCTGCTGATCGCAGCCGAGCTGCCCGCCGACCTCAGCGAGTCCGGCATCCAGCAGACCCAGCTGACAATCGCCAAGGCCCTGGCAGACCTCGATGACGTACGCGCCGTCGCACCGGCCGCGGTCTCCGAGGACGGTCGCACGGCCGCCTTCCAGGTGGTCCCCGAGGAGGGACCCAACAGCGTCTCGACGAACGAGCTGGTCAACGCCATCCGCGACATGCCGCCGGTCAACGGCGACATCGCGCTCGGCGTCGCCGGCGCGACCGCGGTCGCCATCGATGTGTCTCAGGGCCTCACCGATGTGCTCCTCCCCTACCTCGGCGTCGTCGTCGGACTCTCGCTGCTGATCCTGATCCTGGTCTTCCGCTCGCTCCTGGTCCCGCTCATCGCGACCGGCGGCTTCGTGCTCTCGCTGCTGGCGACGTACGGCGTCGTGGTCGCGGTCTTCCAGAAGGGCATCGGTGCCGAGTGGATCGGCCTGGACAGCACCGGACCGATCCTGAGCTTCCTGCCGATCCTGCTGGTCGGGATCCTCTTCGGCCTGGCGATGGACTACCAGCTGTTCCTGGCCTCCGGGATGCGGGAGGCGTACGTCCACGGCGCCCCCGCCCGCATCGCAGTCGCCCAGGGATTCCGTGCCGGGCGCTCGGTCGTGATCGCGGCCGGGCTGATCATGGTCGCCGTCTTCGGCGGGTTCATCTTCGCGGAGTCGGTGATGATCCGCTCGATGGGCTTCGGGCTCGCGCTCGGGGTGCTGCTGGACGCGTTCATCGTCCGGATGCTGCTGATGCCGGCGCTGATGCACCTGCTCGGGCGATCCGCGTGGTGGCTGCCCAGGTGGCTCGACCGCATCCTTCCGAACGTCGATGTCGAGGGCGCCGGCCTCGAGCGCGCCCATGGTTCCGACACTCCCAACGAGGCCACGGTCAAGCGGCAGAAGGTCTCGGTCTGAGGAGGTTGTGAAGCTGAGAGTGGCCTATAGACCACTCTCAGCTTCACAACTCGGTACCGTCGGTGGCGGCCGATAGGCTCACTCGCGTGAGTGAGTTGACCCCGGAGCTAGATGTACTGCGCCGCGTCTTCGGTTACGACGAGTTCCGCGGCGACCAGGCGGAGATCGTCGCGCACGTGGCCACCGGCGGCGACGCGCTCGTCCTGATGCCGACCGGCGGCGGGAAGTCGCTGTGCTACCAGATCCCGTCGCTGGTGCGCGCCGGGACCGGCGTGGTCATCTCCCCGCTGATCGCGCTGATGCAGGACCAGGTCGACGCGCTCTCCGCGCTCGGCGTGCGCGCCGGGTTCCTCAACTCCACCCAGATGCCGCACGAGCGTCAGCAGATGGAGCAGGCGCTGCTCGCCGGCGAGCTCGACCTGCTCTACCTGGCTCCGGAGCGGTTGCGGGTGCCGGAGACCGCGCGGCTGCTGGACCAGGCCAAGATCTCGCTGTTCGCGATCGACGAGGCCCACTGCGTCTCGCAGTGGGGTCACGACTTCCGGCCCGACTACCTGCAGCTGTCCCATCTGCACGAGCGCTGGCCGGAGGTGCCGCGGATCGCGCTGACCGCGACCGCCACCGCGGAGACCCGCCGCGAGATCGCGCAGCGCCTCCAGCTCGAGGACGCGCGCCACTTCGTGGCGTCCTTCGACCGGCCCAACATCCAGTATCGGATCGCTCCCAAGGACAAGCCCGGCAAGCAGCTCCTCGACCTGATCCGCACCGAGCACCCCAGCGAGGCCGGCATCGTCTACTGCCTCTCCCGCAACTCGGTCGAGCGCACCGCGGCCTCGCTGGTCGGCCAGGGCATCGACGCGCTCCCCTACCACGCTGGGCTCGACGCCAGGACCCGCGCACAGAACCAGTCCCGCTTCCTGCGCGAGGACGGCGTCGTCATGGTCGCCACCATCGCCTTCGGGATGGGGATCGACAAGCCGGACGTACGTTTCGTGGCCCACCTCGACCTGCCCAAGTCGGTCGAGGGCTACTACCAGGAGACCGGCCGGGCGGGGCGCGACGGACTGCCCTCGACCGCATGGCTGGCCTACGGCCTGGCCGACGTCGTCCAGCAGCGCCAGATGATCGAGACCTCCGAGGGCGACCGGGCGCACAAGCACCGCCTGGGCCAGCATCTCAACGCGATGCTGGCGCTGTGCGAGACGGTCGACTGCCGGCGGGTGCAGCTGCTCCGCTACTTCGGAGAGACCGCGACCCCGTGCGGCAACTGCGACACCTGCCTGACCACGCCGGAGTCCTGGGACGGCACCGTCCCCGCCCAGAAGGTGCTCTCCACCGTCATCCGCCTCGATCGCGAGCGCAACGGACAGCGCTTCGGCGCGGGACAGATCGTCGACATCCTGCGCGGCAAGGAGACCGACAAGGTCCGCCAGTTCCGCCATCACGAGCTCTCCGTCTTCGGGATCGGCACCGACATACCCGAGGGCGACTGGCACAGCGTGATCCGGCAGCTGCTGGCCCGCGAGATGCTTGCCGTCGACCCCCGCTACGGAGTCTTCTCGGTGACCGACGGCGCCGGACCGGTGCTGCGCTCCGAGCAGCAGCTGATGCTCCGCAAGGAGCCACCGCGCCAGGCACGGCGTAGCGGCTCGGGCGAGCGCAAGCCGAAGGTGGCGGCCGCCGACCTCTCACCGGAGGCCACGGAGGTCTACGAGCGCCTGCGCGCGTGGCGCGGCCAGGTCTCCAAGGAGCAGGGCGTGCCTGCGTACGTCGTCTTCCACGACGCCACGCTGCGCGAGATCGCCACGCGGCTGCCGTCCAACCGCACCGAGCTCGGGACGATCAGCGGGATCGGCGAGGCGAAGCTGGAGAAGTACGCAGACGGCGTGCTCGCCGTTCTCTGAGCGGTCGGTCGTCGCGCCCCTCAGGCAGCCAGCTTCTCGGTCCGTTCGTAGCCTGCGGGCACGAGCGGACGCTCGACGGCAAGCTCCCGCTCGGCGCGCTCCCGGGCGATGGCATCGGTGTCCCACCAGACCAGCAGCCGCAGCAGCAGGCCCCCGGTCAGCAGACCGGCGAAGAGGTCGCTGGCCCAGTGCCAGCCGAGGATGTAGGAGACCACGACCGCGTTGAGCGCGATCAACCCGACGCCGGCGGCGAGGAGCCGCACCAGGGTCCGCGAGGCACCGGTGTAGCGCGCGATCAGGTAGACGGCGGTGCCGTAGACCAAGACTGCCTCGGCCGCATGCCCGGAGGGATAGCTGATCCCGTGCCAACCGTCCTTCAGGAGCCCGCCCGCGAAGAACTCCGCGTCCCGCTCCGTGGGAGCCGGCCGCGCGAGCAGCACCTTGAAGCCGCCCACCCCGAGGTAGAACGCGGCCTCGGCCGCGGCCGCGCAGATGATCGGCCGCCAGCTGCGGCGCCGGTAGGCGATGACTACCGCGACGGTCACCAGCACAGGCAGGCACACGGCTTGACCGGCGATCGGGTCGAGGACGTTCTGGAGGATGTGCTGCGCCTGCGGCGGCAGCATCCGGCTCCAGTGCTCATGGCCGTGGATGTCGACATGCTGCAGCGGTCCGGCGGCGAGGATGGTCAGGAGTATCAGCGCTCCACCCAGCGCTGATACCGATATGAGCCTCCGAGATCGGTTCACAGTCATATGACGCTAGATGCCGTGCGGGACGTCTGTCCAAGCCGGGTTCGCTTCCGGTGGCGTGCGTCACCCTCGGTAGGCTCCGCGATGATGAGTCCTGAGGTCTGGTATGTCAGCTATGGGTCGAACATGTGCCGCGACCGTCTCGGCGCCTACCTTCTCGGCGGCCAGCCGGTCGGCGCTCGGCAGTCCTACGCAGGGGCACGTACGCCGGCGATGCCGGTCGCCGATGTCGCCGTCGACCTCCCGGGGCGCCTCTACTTCGCGGGCGAGTCACGCACCTGGACGGGCGGGGTGGCCTTCTACGACCACGACGCGGTCGGGTCGTGGACGGCGGCCCGGGCCTACCGGATCAGCGTCGAGCAGTTCGCCGACGTCGCCGCCCAGGAGATGGACCGGCTGCCCGCACCCGGCGACCCGATCGAGAGAGTCGTCATCGACGGGCTCGAGAACGGCCGCCACGAGGCCGGCCCGGGGCACTACGAGACGCTGATCGAGGTCGGTCGCCGCGACGGCCTCCCGATGCTCACCTTCACCGCACCGCACGGCTTCGACGCGGTCCCGCACACGCAGCCGGCCGATGCGTACGTCGCCATGCTCGTTCGCGGGCTCCACGAGGCCCGCGGCTGGGATCGGACCCGCGCCGAGACGTACGTCAAGGAACGCTGCTGACGCCCGGCGGGCCCAGTAACCTGCCCGCATGGGCATCGGACAGGCGGGTGAACGCGATCTCCTCGAGGGGATGGTCGACCTCCAACGGGACCAGATCACCGGCATCCTCGAGGACCTCGACGACGAGGAGGCGCGCAGGAAGCTCGTTCCGTCGCTGACCACACCGCTGGGGCTGGTCAAGCACGCGACCTTCGTGGAGAAGGTGTGGTTCCACTCGCGGGTCGCCAACGTGTCGCGCAAGGAGATCGGGCTGCCTGACACGGTCGACGAGAGCTTCGTGCTCGCCCCGGAGGACTCCGTCGAGTCCGTCCGGGCCGCCCACCTCGCGGCCTGCGAGCACTCCCGCGAGGTCGCCGCAGGGCATGGTCTCGACGAGGAGTTCCCCTGGCATGGCAAGCAGGTGACGCTGCGGTTCGTCTACGCGCACATGATCCAGGAGCTGGCCCGCCATGCCGGGCACGGCGACATCCTCGTCGAGCAGATCCAGGCAGCTCGCGACAGCTAGTGGCGCCTCCCCGGAGTTCCTGGGCGCTGCGCGCCGCCATGGCACGCGCCTCGCCGCGTTGGCACCGCTTGAAAGACCCCGGTATGACTACGCGGTGCCGCCTTGCGATGCACACACCCTGACAACGCCAACCGTTCAGGAACTTCGGGGACGCGCCACTAGCCGAGCACCGTCCTCGTGGTGGCGTCGTTGACCGGACGCTTGCGGGAGAAGGCGCTGAGGTCGATCTTCAGGCCGCTGTGCTCGCCGTCGTAGATCACCGGGTCGGCGTCGTGGTCGTGCCCGTCCTCGACGGCGGCGACGATGGCGGCGAGGAAACGGCCGGCGATGGGGGCGTTCTTGAACTGATTGCCGCTGGTGCCCATCGCGACGTAGAAGCCGTCGGCGTCGGTGCGGTCGTAGATCGGGGTCCAGTCGTCGGCCACGTCGTAGACACCGACGACACCGGCGGGCTGGTTCGGCACCCGGAGCTCGGGCAGCCGCCGGGCCGCGCGGGTCACCTGGGCGTCGTAGCGCTCCCGGGTGACGTGCGTGTTCACCTCGTCGGGCGAGTCCAGCCACTCGAACGGGTCGCACTCGGGCTCGGTGCCGCCGACGACCCAGGCACCAGCGGGGCCGGGACGCATGTACGTCCCCAGGTCGATGTCGAACACGCCCGGACCGGGCGCCTCGTCGGTGCCGTAGCCCGGGGGCTGGCTGACCTGGTGCACCTCCTGGCGCAACGGCCGGACCCCGATCGTGAACTCCTCCCCCACCCCGGCGAGGCGGTTGAACCCGCCCGACCAGGGTCCGGCGGCGTTGACCACGACCGGCGCCTCGGCGCTTCGGCCGTCGGCCACGGCGAGGCGCCAGACGTCACCGATCCGGTCGGCCGCGACGACCTCGGCGCGATACGCGGTGCGCGCACCGCGCCGCCGGGCGGCCTCGGCCAGGTTGTCGGCGGCCAGTCTCGGGTCATCCATGTAGCCCGCGTCCGGCGTGTAGATCGCCCCCAGCGACGCCGACGCGTCCTCCCAGAACCCGTCATCGGTGATCGGCTTGTTCGGCCAGTAGGCACCGGCATCCACGTGCGGGAATCTCGCCGCGAGCTCGTCCGGCCCCAGGTAGGTGAACGGCACCCCCGCCGCGGCCAGCCGCTCCAGGCTCGGCTCGAGCGGCACGATCGGCACGTCGAGGTGGAGCGCGCCGGTGCGGTGGAACTGCGCCAGCGGCACTTCGGCGGGATCCAGCCCGAGATGCTCTGCCCACTGCTCCCACATGAACTTCGCCTCCCACGACGTCGCGACCGTGTCGTAGGTGGAGTAGAGGAAGCGGATCACGGCACTCGAGGCGCTGGTCGAGCCGAAGCCCGCGCCGGCGCCCTTGTCCAGAACGAGCACCGAACGGCCACCCCGGGCCAGCTCGTACGCCACGGCGGAGCCGATCACGCCGGAGCCGACGACGATCGCGTCCGCGGTGAGGGTTTCAGTCATGGGGGTCTCCTGGTTCGATCGGGCCGCTAGATGTCGACGACGATGTCGCCGAGCGGTTTCGAGCAGCACGGCAGGAACTTGCCCGCGGCCACCTCGCGCGGCCGGATGCCGCCGGCATGGTTCATGTCGACCTCGCCCGAGACGAGGGTCGTCTTGCAGGTGCCGCAGAGCCCCTGCGTACACGATGACGGCATCCGCACCCCCGCGGCCTTCGCGGCAGCCAGGACGGTCTCGTCGGGAGCACACTCGAGGTCGCGGCCGCTGCGCTGCAGCCGGATCCGGTACGCAGCCCCGGTCGCCCGCTCGGCGGCCGGCGCCGCATCGGCGGAGCCGTCGGCGACAGGCAGGTCGGCGAGGGCGAAGCTCTCCTCGTGCCACCGCCCGGGCTCGCCGCCCAGGGCCTCGAAGGCGGCCCACGCTGCCCGCATGTAGCCGGCCGGACCGCAGCAGAAGACCTCGCGTTCGCGCAGGTCAGGAACGAGATCAGCAAGCTGGTCGGGGCTCATCAGACCGCGATTCCCGGGCCAGCTCCGATCCGCCTCGTCGACGACCCACACGACCCGGACCCCGGCATGGGTCAGTGCCAGCGCCTCGAGCTCGGCCCGCTCGATGAGGTCGTCCGGGGTACGCGTGTGGTGGACGACCACGACGTCGAGAGACTCGGCCAGGTCCGCCAGCGTTCGCAGCGTCGAGAGGGTCGGGGTGATGCCGCTGCCGCCCGAGAGCAGCAGATAGGACGGCGCGGGATGCTCCCGCACCGAGAACCCACCCATCGGCCCGCTCGCCCACAGCCGGTCGCCGACGGCCAGCTCGTCGTGCAGCCAGCCGGACATCGGGCCGTAGGGGACGCGCTTGACGGTGATGGTGAGCAGGTGCGGGCGGGTCGGCGGCGAGGAGATCGTGTAGCAGCGCTCGACGGGCTCACCCTCGATCTCGGCCCGCAGCGTCAGATACTGCCCGGGGGCGAAGGCGAAGGTGCCGCCACCCACCGGCTCGAGGGTCACCTCGACCACGTCGTGGGTCACCCGGCGCACTCGGCGGCACCGCAACTCACCCTCGAACGGCCTCTCCTCGGGCAGGACTCCCGCTCCCAGCGGAGACGGAACCGCAAAGAGCATCGGCGGCTGCGGCGCCACCTCGACAGGCCATGGCTGACTCACCGGGCTACCTCCATCTTTCGGGCTTCCGATCGGATCTGGGCGTCGTACCAGCGGATGAAGTCGTCCACGTTCCGCTCCGCGTCGTTGTAGGGGCCGGGGACGTAGGCGGGGTCGGAGACGCCGAGCTGGGTGTTGCGTACGAAGGCGGCGTCCTGCTCGTTGGTGGCCCGCCATACCGCGGTCAGGGCCTCCAGGTCGTAGTCGACGCCCTCCACCGCGTCCTCGTGGACGAGCCACGTGGACCGGACCAGGGTGCGGTCGGGCGAGAGCGGCGTGACCGAGAAGGTCACCACATGGTCGGCGAGCAGGTGGATCCAGGCGTTGGGCTGGGTGTGGAAGGTGCAGCGGCCCAGCTGGGGGTCGTCGAGATCCCCCAGGAGGCGGCCCACCAGCCGGGATCCGTCGAAGCTGAAGGACTCCCCGGCCCCGTCGAGCGGCTCGCGCTGGATCCGGAAGCCGAACGGCCGCTCGAGGAGGTCCTCGATCAGCGCGTGCGGGATGCCGAGCTCGTCACAACGACGCATCAGGTCGGCCTCCGCGAAGAGGTAGCGGTCGTGGTCGGCACGCATCCGGTCGGGGACCTGGTCCTCGCTCAGGCCCCAGGTCGGGAAGAAGGTGCAGGTCAGCTCCGGATGTCCGCCCTCGCAGTGGTAGCACTCGCGGTTGTTCTCCATCACCAGCTTCCAGTTGCCCTCCTCCACCAGCTCGACCTGGGCGGCGACCTTGGCCCGGTCGAGGCGGTGCGGGGTGAGGTAGTCCCTGATCTGGTCGGAGACGACGTCCAGGTCGCCGTCGGGCGAGGCCGCCAGCGAGCAGTAGAGCAGCCCACCGACCTCGCGCAGGGCGACCGGTCGCAGACCGAGGCAGGCGGTGTCGATGCTGGGCGAGAGCTGCGGGGCGTAGCGGAGCGAGCCGTCGGTGGCGTACGTCCAGCTGTGGTAGCCGCACACCAGGTTGCCCACGCTGCCGTTGCCCGCGGCGACCAGCCGCGAGCCGCGGTGGCGGCAGACGTTGTGGAAGGCGCGGACCTGCTCATCGTCGTCGCGGATCACCAGCACCGAGGATCCGGCGACGTCGAAGGTGAGGTAGTCGCCGGCCTCGGGTACCTCCGCGACGGTGCCGACGAAGAGCCAGCGGCGCCGCCAGAGCAGCTCGAGCTCGCTCGCGAAGACGTCCGGGTCGGTGTAGAGGACACCGGGAAGCGAGTGGCCGGGGGTCCGGCGGTCGAGGTTGTCCAGGATCTTTGTACGTCGGCCGGCGGCTGGTTCGCCGACGAGTTGCTCTGTCATCTCTTCGCTCCCAGGATCAGGGTCGGAACGTCGGGGTCGGGGTGGGGTCAGATCGGGGATCGAGTCATCGTCGGGCTCAGATCGTCAGGCTCGGTTCGTCGGGCTCAGATCGTCAGGCACAGCCGCAGGGCGTCATAGATCGCGGCATGGACGTTCCGGCTGGCGACGGCGTCGCCGATCCGGAACAGCTGATAGGTCCCCGCGGTGTTGCGGGCGACCGTCTGCGGCGCGCCGGAGAGCAGCGCCGGCTGGTCGACCTCGCCGAGGTTGGTCGAGCCGGGGACGAGATCGAGGTAGAGCTCGTCGTTGGGGGTCGTGCCGTGCTCGACGACGACATGGTCGACGTGTCGCTCGAGGTCGGCGCCAGAGGCATATTCGCTGGTCAGCGTGGCGATCAGCCGGTGCTCGGAGCCCGCCGGGGCACGGCGCACCGCGGCCAGCCGCTGGGCCACGGTCAGTGTCACGCCGTGCGCGGCGAAGGCTCCCAGGTAGGCCGGGCTGTTCATCGAGCCGACGGAGATGCCGATCGTGCGCTCGGGGGTGACCAGCTCGACCTGGCTGCCCAACGTGGCCAGGTGCTCGGTCGCGTCGAGCGCGGGCTCGCCACCGTTGTCGTCGTAGACGAGCACGGTCCCGTTCCCGGCGCTCAGCGTGCCGTCGAGGACGTCCCAGGTGTCGTTGACCAGCTCTGCGCCCACCGGGACGCAGGAGCGGTCGGGCACCCCGCCGGTGGCGACGACCACGACGTCCGGCTCGAGACTGCGGACGAGGTCGGCGTCGGCATAGGTGCCGAACCGGAAGTCCACCCGGGCGTGCTTCGCCTCGGCGACCCGCCAGTCGACGATGCCGATCAGGTCGCGGCGGTGGCTGGTCGAGGAGGCGAGCAGGAGCTGCCCGCCGGGCCGGTCGGCGGCCTCCAGGACCGTGACGGAGTGCCCCCGCTCGCCGAGCACCCGGGCGGCCTCCAGGCCGGCGGGGCCGGCTCCGACGACGACGGCTCGACGGGCTCGCGGTGCCGGAGGCGTGAGATGCGGCAGGGACTGCTCGCGCCCGGTGGCGGGGTTGTGGATGCACTTGGCGTCCCCGGACTCATAGATCGCGTCCAGGCAGTAGCTCGCACCCACGCACGGGCGGATCCGGTCCTCGTCGCCGCGCGCGACCTTGGCGACCAGGTGCGGGTCGGCGAGCTGCGGCCTGGTCATCCCGACGAGATCGAGCAGGCCCTCCCGGATCGCATAGCGCGCGGTCGCGACGTCATTGATCCGGGCGGCGTGCATGACCGGGACGTCCACCCGGCGGCGTACCTCCCCGACGAAGTCGAGGAACGGGGCCGACGGGGTGCCCATCGACGGGATCGCCGCGGCCAGCCGGGCGTCGGTGTCGAGGCCACCCTTGATGACGGAGAGGAAGTCGACGCCCTCGCCCACGTAGCGACGCATCACCTGCTCGGTGTCGTCCAGCCCGAGGCCCGAGGGCAGGTCCTCGTCCATCGCCATCCGCACCCCGACCAGGAAGTCCGGTCCGACGGCAGCCCGGATCGCGGCGAGCACCCGCAGGGGGAAGGCCAGCCGGGCCTCCGGATCGCCGCCGAACTCGTCGGAGCGCAGGTTGGTCGCCGGCGAGACCCAGGCGTCGAAGAGGTGGCTGTAGGACTCGATCTCGATGCCGTCGAGCCCTGCCGCCTGGCAGCGCGCGGCCGCCTCGGCGTAGTGACGGACGATGCGGTCCACGTCCCACGCCTCGGCGATCTTCGGGAACGAGCGGTGCTGCGGCTCCCGCAGCCGCGAGGGGTAGACGAGCGGGAGCCAGTCGCCGGTGAAGTTGCTCGTACGCCGCCCCAGATGCGTGATCTGGCACATCACCGCGGCGCCGGCCTCATGGACGTCGTCGGCGAGCCGCCGCAGCCAGGGCACCACCTCGTCGCGGTAGAGCAGCATGTTGCCGAAGGCCGGCGGGCTGTCCGGGGAGACCACCGCGGAGCCACCGATCATGGTGAGCCCGACACCGCCGCGTGCCTTCTCCAGGTGGTAGAGCCGGTAGCGGTCCTTGGGCATCCCGTCCTCGGTGTACGCGGGCTCGTGGGAGGTGCTCACCACGCGGTTGCGCAGGGTGAGGCTCCGGAGCTGGTAGCTCGTGAGGAGTGGATCCGAAGTGGGGGACACAAGACCAGCGTGGCGCGGCGGCACTCTTCAAGAAAAGCGCACGTTTCCGTTCCTTACCGTGCGATTTGGTTGCACAATCGAAGCATGATCGACCAGCGGCTCCACGTGCTCCGGGTCGTGGCCGAGCGCGGCACCGTCTCGGCCGCCGCCGCGGACCTCGGCTATACCCCCTCGGCCATCTCCCACCAGCTCCGTACGCTCGCCCGCGACGTGGGCGCGACGCTGCTCGTCCCGGAGGGTCGCGGCGTACGCCTCACCGGCGCCGCGCTCACCCTGATCGAGCGCACCCATGACCTCTTCACGCAGTGGGAGGAGATCCGCGCCGACGTCCAGCAGGCCTCGGGAACGTCGCGCGGCTACCTGCGGATGGCGGGGTTCTCCACCGCCGCCTCGGCGCTCCTGCCGCCGGCCGCGGTGGAAGTCAGCCGAGCGTTCCCGCAGTCGACGATCAGGATCATCGAGGCCGACCCGGAGGTCTGCTTCGACATGCTGCTCGCCGACTACGTCGACGTCGCCGTGGTGGTCAGCATGTCCGAGCTGCCGCCGACCGCCGACCCGCGTTTCGAGCAGGAGCGCCTGATGGAGGACGCGCTCGACCTGCTGGTCCCCGCCGACAGCCCCCTCGCGTCCCGCTCCCGGGTCAGGCTCGCCGACGCCGCCGAGGAGCACTGGATCATGGAGCACCCCGGCCGCCCCTACTACCAGCTCGTGGCCGCCGCCTGCGCCGCCGCCGGTTTCACGCCCGAGCATGCCCACGAGGTCGTCGAGTGGGACACCGGCGCCGCCCTGGTCACCGCCGGCTTCGGCGTCGCGCTGGTGCCTCGCCTCGCCCGGATCCCCCACGCCGACGGCCTGGTCCGGATCCCGCTGCGCGGCGAGGCGAGCCCGGTGCGCCACGTACGAACCAGCGTACGCAGCGGCACCGCCGGCCAGCCCGAGATCGCCCGTGCTCTCACCGAGCTCAGGAAGGTCGCGGCCTCCTTGGCCGAGATGGACGCGGGATAGCCACGTCTCGCCGGCAGAAATCGTTCGTCCGCTTGACCGGCCGTGCCGGAGAATGGCTCGCGTGCCGTCCCTGAACCAGTTCGCCGCCTTCGGGCTGGCCTCCTTCGTCTTCATCCTGATCCCGGGTCCGAGTCTTCTCTTCGCCCTCGGGCGGGCTCTGACCGCCGGACGCCGCGACGCGGTGCTGTCCGTGGGCGGGAACGCGTCCGGCCAGTTCCTCCAGGTCCTGACTGTCGCCATCGGGCTCGGCGCACTCGTGGCGGCCTCCGCGACGGCGTTCACCGTCGTGAAGCTGGTGGGTGCTGCGTACGTCGTCTATCTCGGCATCCAGGCGATCCGCCACCGCGCCGACGCCCGTGCGGCGCTGGACGGCCGCGAGGTCGCGAGGGTGAGCGGGTTCGCCGCGGTCCGCACCGGCCTCATCGTCGGTGCCACGAACCCGAAGACGATCGTCTTCCACCTCGCCTTCCTGCCCCAGTTCATCGACACCTCGGCGCCCGCGGTCCCGCAGATCCTGCTGCTGGGTGCGATCTTCTCGGTGATGGCCTTCGTCTGCGACTCGACCTGGGTCCTGGTCGCCAGCCGCGCGAAGGCCTGGTTCGCCCGCAAGCCCAAGCGCCTCGACGGCCTCGGTGCCGGCGGCGGGGTCGTCATGATCGGCCTCGGCGCCACCCTGGCCACCGCCAGCCACAGCGCCTGACTCCGCGCAGTCGACGCTCACTCCGGCGGAACCCATGGGTTGAACACCGGAACACCCATCGGCTCGAAGTCGGCCACGTTGCGCGTTGCTACGGTGAGGCCGCGCACGAGCGCCGTGGCCGCGATATAGGCATCCCGCTCCGGCTTCGGATCGGGCGAATGGAGTCGGGCGGCACGTCGTGCGATCTCACGGTCGACCGGGAGCGTACGTCTCGCGAAGACACCGAGAACGCCCGCGTCGAACCATCGGCGCAACATCTTGCCCTGGAACTCGTCGCGGCGCTCGACCTGCAGGATCCCGAGCTCGACCTCGAAGACCGTGATCACGCTCAGGAACTGCTCGTCGGCTTCCAGACCGGCGCCCCAGGCCGCGACGTTGACGTCGATGCGCCCAGGTCGCTGTCGGAGCTCGCTGACGATGTTGGTGTCGAGCAGGTAGCTCACAGCTCTGCGGCCCGCGGCAGCTCCCGCGACACCACGGGCTCGAAGTCGATGTCGATGTCCATCTGGAACACATCCACCAAGGTCCGCTTGTCGCGCATCCCGGCGTACTCGTCGTAGGAAAGCAAAACGTAGGCGGGCTCGCCGCGGTCAGTGATGACGACCGGACCGTCCTCGGCCGCCCGTTTGGCGGCGCTCACATCGTGGTTGAACTCACGCGCACTGAATGTCGTCATCTCAATCACCCCAATGTAGGTACGTAACTACATTAGCACGGCCAGAAGTCAGCCTCTGCGAATTCCGGTGACAGGAGAGGCCTACTCCCCCAGACTGAGATCCATGCGGACTCAACGGGGAATCTCGCGCTTCATCGCGGTCGCAGTCGCCGCGTTCGTCATGGTCGCCGGGATCCTCGCGACCCCCGCTCGGGCGGAGGAGGAGCACCGCGAGCCGCTGCTGGCCTTCAACCACGCCTGGGCGATGGTCGACCAGGAGACCGCCGACGCCATCGAGCACTCCGACTACCTCGGCCGGTTCGCCGACCGGCGGATCAGCACGGGCAACGACGGCACCAACACCTGGACCGGGCGCTACCTGCTCGGCAAGGAGACCTACCTCGAGTTCTTCGGCCCGGGTGACGCGCCCGGCGCCTTCGTCGGCGACACGGGACTCGCCGTCTCTGCGGACGATGACGGCGACCTGGCCACCGCGACGGCCAACCTGCGTACCCTCGGGGTCGACCCGGTCGAGTTCACGCAGGTGACCGACCTCGGCGACGGCGTACCCATCCCATGGTTCGACGTGCTCTACACCTCCGACGACTACGACACCTTCTTCGCCTGGGCGATGGAGTATCGCGACGAGTTCCTCGAGGACCCGCGGCTCACCTTCCCACCGGCCGCCTATGAGGGCGACGTGAGCCGAGACCGATACAACCGCGACCGCTATCTCGACCACCAGATGCGCGACGTCGTCGGCGTCCAGATCGCCACCACCGCGGCCGACATCGACAAGATGGTGCCGCTGTGGCGCGCCGGCGGGATCACGATCCGCGAGCTGAAGAACGGCAGTGTGCTCGCCTTCGACGGCATGACCACCATCCATCTGCTGCCCGCTCCGGCCGAGGAGGCGGGCGTACGTCACGTCGTCCTCGCGCTCAACGAACCCGCCGAGGAGCCCCACACCGAGATCATCGGCAGCTCGACGCTGCAGGTCGGCCCCGGGGCGTACGCGCTGTGGACCTTCGAGCCGAACGACGGCGCGGCAGCAAGCGCACGCTCCACCAGGGCAGGCAAGCCCCTCCACCCCGCGTACGGCGGCTGATCACCAGCCCCGTCTCGCCACGCTCGACCCCGGCGCGATCAAGCGGTCAGGGCAACAGTCAGCCTGTCGAGGAGCGCCTGCTCGGCCGGTGTGATGCGCACCCGCCTGCCGAAGAGGCCACCCTCCCTGGACGTGGTCGCCTCCGCGACCTGGGTGGCGACGTCGAGGATCCAGGCGGCGTACGCCTTGATGTCGGTCTCCTCGGCGCGGCCGCGGAGCAGCGAGGCGGATGCCGAGGCCGCCTCGACCGCCCGATCTGCCTCGGCCTCCGGGTCGGGCTGGAGGAAGTCCGTGGACTCGCCGGGCTCGGCGTCGCCCTCCTCGGCCTCGCTCTCGGCCTTCGGCTGGTCCCGGAGAGCGAGCGCCAGCGTACGGACGAACTCGTTCTCGCCCTTCTGAGCGGCGCGGAACGCCTTTGCCGAGCGCGCGGCGGCCTTGAAGAAGCTGCCGACGCCCGGCGGCCCGTCGGCGACGGTCATCGCCTTCAGCACGACTCCCGGTGCATCCAGGAGCTGGGCGACCTCGTCGGCGCTGAAGTCGGATATGTGCGTCATGTGTCTCTCTCTGTGGAGGTCGGCCGACCAGATCCGAGCGGATGGATTGGTAGCCTACGGGCATGGCTGAGGCGCTGGACGACGGGCCGTTCTACCACGGCACCAAGGCCGATCTGCGGGTCGGCGACCACCTCACCGCCGGGTTCCGTTCCAACTACCGGCCCGAGGTGGTGATGAACCACATCTACTTCACCGCGCTGCCCGACGGCGCGGGTCTCGCCGCCGAGCTCGCCGCCGGTGACGGGGCGCCGCGGGTCTATCTCGTCGAGCCGACCGGGGCCTTCGAGAACGACCCCAACGTCACCGACAAGAAGTTCCCCGGCAACCCCACCCGGTCCTACCGCAGCAGCGACCCGATCCGGGTCGTCTCCGAGGTCCTCGACTGGACGCGGCTGACGCCCGAGGCCCTTCAGATGTGGCGAGAGCGTCTGGCCGGCATCCGTACGGACGACCGCGCCGAGATCATCAACTGA
>NZ_JBOHDN010000046.1:0-22477 GCF_050699375.1 Nocardioides sp.
AGCGGCCGACCAGGCCGGTCTCGTAGGCAAGGACGACGAGCTGGACGCGGTCGCGAGACGCGGTCTTGGCCAGCAGCCGGCCGACGTGGGTCTTCACGGTGGCCTCGGCTACCACGAAGGCCTCGGCGATCTCGGTGTTCGACAGGCCGCGGCCGACCAGTGTGAGCACCTCTCGCTCGCGCTCGGTCAGCCCGGCCAGCCGCTGCGCGGTGGCCGGTGCGGGGGTCGTGGGCGCGCTGGCGGCGAAATGCTCCAGGAGTCGTCGCGTCGTGGTCGGTGCGACCACCGAGTCACCGGCGTGCACCGTGCGGATCGCGCCGAGCAGGTCCTCTGGGCGGGCGTCCTTGAGCAGGAAGGCGGCGGCGCCCGAACGGATCGCGGCGAAGGCGTACTCATCGAGGTCGAAGGTCGTCAGCACGATCACTCGCGGCGCGCCCTCGCGGCCGGCGATGAGACCGGTGGCCTCGACGCCGTCCATGCGCGGCATGCGTACGTCCATCAGGACCACGTCGACCTCCGTCCGGCGCAGCGCGGCGACGGCCTCCTGGCCGTCACCGGCCTCGCCGACGACACGCAGGTCGGGCTGGGAGTCGATGAGCATCCGGAAGCCGGCCCGCACCAGCTCCTGGTCGTCGACGAGCAGGACACGGATCGTCATACGGCCAGTCATATGGGGAGTCTTGCGTAGACGCGGAACCCGCCGCCGGTCGCCGGGCCGGTCTCGAGCACTCCGTCGTGGGCGGCGATGCGCTCCCCCATCCCGACCAGGCCCAGCCCGGGCCGGTCGGAGTCCTCGGCAACAGCGGCGGCGCCGCGACCGTCATCGGTCACCTCGATCTCGAGACCGTCCGCGCCGGCGTTCACCCGGACCTTCGCCGAGACGCCGGGCCCGGCGTGCTTGCGTACGTTGCTGAGCGCCTCCTGCACGACCCGGTAGGCGGTCAGCGCGATGCCCTCGGGCACCGTGAGCCCGGGCTCGGGAAGACTGGCCGACAGTGACATCCCACCGGCGCGGGTCTCCTCGACCAGCGTCGCGATGTCGCCCAGCCGGGGCTGCGGGCGGGTCATCGCGTCCCCGTCGCGCAGCAGCCCGAGCAGCTGCCGCATCTCGGCCAGCGCCTCACGCGCGGTCTGCCCGACGGTCTCCAGCGCCTGGGGCGCGAGCGAAGGGTCCTGCTCGGCGGCATAGCGCGCGCCGTCGGCCTGCACCACGATCACGCTGAGCCCGTGCGCGACGACGTCGTGCATCTCGCGCGCGATCCGCGCTCGCTCCTGGGTCGCGCCGAGCTCGGCCCGCTGCTCGGCTTCCCGGCGCAGCTGCTCGTTGCGCTCGACCAAGGAGTCGACGTACGCCGCCCGGGTGCGCGCCAGCGCTCCCAGCGCCCACGCCGCGACGGGGAAGGTGGCGATCGAGATGCCGATCACGACGTACGACTTCACGTCCATCGTGCCGTTGCTGACGTCATCGTCTACGGCGGACATCCAGTCCCACGCGGCCAGACCCGCGGCCAGGAGACCGACCGCGACGGCCGCGTAGCCCCACCGCGCCCGGGCGTAGCGCGCCACGGAGTAGACGGCGATCGGGAAGGCCACCTGCGCGGCCAGCGGGGAGTCCAGGAGCAGCACCTGCAGCGCAGAGGATGCGGAGATGACCACGAAGACCGGCACCGGCCAACGCCGCCGCCACAGCAACGGGAACGTCTGCGTGAACGCGAGCAGGCCACCCACCGGCCAGTGCGAAGCCAGGTCGACGAGCACCGGCAACATCAGGAAGAGCACGAGGATTCGGTCGAACCACCACTCGCCCCGCGAGCTCAGCCGCCACGGGCTGCGTACGAACTCCTCCACGGGCTCACCGTAGAGGAGCCGGGCACGCCACGGCGTCAACCCGGGGACGGATGTGATCATCAGACCCCGGGCGGACTAGGATGCACAGGCTGGCGATGGATATTCGAAGATGGTGCTCGGGAGGGCTCGTGGAGGCAGTGCGGTACGTCGCGATCGGTGACTCGTTCACGGAGGGCGTCGGCGACGAGACCCCCGACGGGCACGTACGCGGCTGGGCCGACCTGGTCGCCCAGGGCTGGGCAGCATCGGGGACACCGGTGGAGTATGCCAACCTGGCCATCCGTGGCCGGCTGATCGGCCCGATCATCGAGGAGCAGCTCCCCGCCGCGCTGGCGCTGAAGCCCACCCACCTCTCCTTCAACGGCGGCGGCAACGACATGCTCCGCCCGAGAGCGGACGCCAACGTGATCGCCGACCACCTCACGCCGGTGCTCGAGGCGTGCGCTGCCAACGGGATCAGGCTGGTCCTGCTCTCCGGCGCCAACCCGTCCGCCCGCCTGCCGCTCGGCAGGATCTTCCAGCGCCGTGGCGACGAGCTCTGCGACCTGGTCGAGAAGCGCGTCGCTGATCGCGACGACGTCGTCAGGGCCTACAACTGGCCCGACATCACGCTCACCGACGGCCGGTTCTGGTCCGAGGATCGCCTGCACATGAACGCTCGCGGCCACCATCGCGTCGCCGCCCGCGTCCTGGACTCGCTGGGTATCGAGGTCCCCGAGGGCTGGTGGGACCTCGACTTCGCCGGGGCCGAGGGCAAGAAGGGCATGGCCTACTACCGCGAGTTCGTCGGCCCGTGGATCCACCGCCGTCTCACCGGCCGCTCCTCCGGCGACGGCCGCACCGCCAAGTTCCCCACCTGGACCCCGATCACCGGCTGAGCTCTGCCGTCAGAGTCGTCGCACCCGGAGCACGCAGGTCATCATCGGAAGGGTGAACTCGCCCTCCGACGTCTCCGGCCTGGTGGCGAGGTAGCGTCGGATCCGGGTGAGGATGGTCTCCCGTTCCTCCTCCGCCATGACCAGCATCCCCGCGCGGGTGCCGAGCGTCGCGACGAGAGAGTCGGCGGTCCGGAGCTGCCCGTGCGGGAAACCGGACTGCTCCGGGGAGCCGAAGCGCACGGGCGCGTCCGACGTCAGCAGATGCAGGTTCGCAGTCTCCGTACGCCAGCTCGCTGGGGTGTCACGCGGCCCGATCGCCGCGGGTCCACTTGTCTGAGCCAGGCCGGCGACCCAGTCGACGCCGTCGTCGACGGTGTTCCACAGACCGGCGAGCACCCCGCCCGGTGCCAGCACCCTGGCGATCTCGGGCCCGGCGACCGCCATGTCGAACCAGTGCATGGCGTTGCCGGCGAGGACCGCGTCGACGGACGCGTCCGGGAGCGGGATCGCCTCCGCGCTGCCCGACAGCGCCGTGACCTCAGGCAGGGTCGTGTTCAGCTCCTCCAGCATCGCCTGGTCGGGCTCGACGGCCGTGACGTCCGCGTCCATCGCCGCCAGGGTCGCGGTGAGCTTCCCGGTGCCGGCGCCGAGATCGAGCACCCGCGGACCGGGCGCGGGCTCGAGCGCCCACCGGATCGCGTCGTGCGCGTAGTCGGGACGATGCGCGGCGTACGCGTTCGCCGCCGCGCCGAAGGATGACGCGTGCCGGTTCCGAGCGTCTGAGTCCATGCGGGCAACACTCCGGTACGTCGCCTCGGCTGACAACTCGATTCTCGCGAGTGACGCCACGGACGACGTGGGTGACGCCTCGGCTTCAGGACCAGTGGCGGCGGATGACGGCGGTGACGTCGAAGGGGTCGGCGCCGCGTTGGGCGGCGAGGACGCCGGCACCTTCGGGCGAGGCGGTGTAGAGGAGGCTGGAGCCGCCGACCCAGTGCTCCCAGGCGGTGCGGAACACCTTCGCGTCGGCGGCGCGACGGCCGAGGGATGAGGGGACCGCGTGCCATGCCTCGCGCTCCGCGGTGTGGCCGCCGGAGATGCCCAGCCGCAGCCGCTCCAGCGGCGACAGGTCACCGAGGACCGGGCGCGAGATCAGATAGCGAGGGGCGGCGATCGGCGACAGCGCCTCCTCGAGCGAGGCCGCGAAGAGCGCCGACTCCTCCTCGGGAACGCCGGTCAGATGGAGCCGGTAGCTGCCGTCGGAGTCGACCGCGATCTCCAGTCCGTCGGCGCCGACGGTGGTCTGGCCGATCGCGTTCAGCGCGTCCGCGACCGCCGCACCGACCGCGCCCACCGTCGGCCGCCGGCGGAGCTGGGAGGCGATGCGGGTGCCGTCACGATAGGCGTACGCGGCCCACAGCGCCCACAGCCCGCCGGCCACGCCGCCGAGCAGCGGCGTGGCACCACTGCCGGCGCCGAGGGCCACGGCGAGGCCGATGCTCACCAGCACCGCGGCTGCGAGCGCGCCCTTCGCGGGCAGCCGCCACTCCGGCACCCGACCCTCCAGCAGCCGGAAACCCGGAGGCCGAGGAGCGAGCACGGCGCCCGCCGGCGTACGCAGCACTCCGGCCCGGCGCAGCCGCACCCTGACGGTGCGGCCGGCGACGTCGGCGTACGCCTCTCCGATCCGCCACCGCTCCCGGATCGCCGTGCGGTCCTCGGACCGGGCGACCATCCGGGCGTTGACCGTCTCGAAGTCGGACTCCGGCGGGGCTGCGTACGGGGAGAAGGACTCGTCGATGTGGCCGACGCCGTCGACGACGGAGCCGTCCTCGTCGGCACCGAAGAAGCCGGTGTGCTTGCGCACCAGGCGCTTCCAGTCGTTGTCGCCGCGCGGGTGCTCCTCCTCGACGCAGACGACGGTCCAGTTGACCGCGACCTTGTCGGGGCGCTCCGGATCGGTACGCAGCGAGCGCCCGCGCAGCTGCACGACCGCCGTCGAGGTGGTGGCCGCGGTGAGGTCCACGATCCCGGTGACCGACCGGGCGTCCCAGCCCTCCCCCAGCAGCCCGCGGGTGCCGACCAGGACCCGGCACCCGCCCGCCTCGAAGAACCGGGTCACGTGCCCCACCCACTGCCGGCTCCCCCAGCGCCCGACGAGCCTGGCGTACGCCTCCCCAGGCTCGACCGCGAGACCAGCGGCCAGCGCGGGGTCGGACTCGGCGATGTGCGCGACCAGCGCCGAGAGGGTCGCGGCGGGTCCGGCCACGGTGGCGCCGGTGACGAGAAGGACATCGTCGGTGTGCGCGCACAGAGTCGTCAGCACCGCCCGCGCGGAGCCGGCCTGCTCGGCGATCACACCGCGCAGATCGACCGGCAGGGTGGCCGAGGCCCGCTCGTGGTCGGTGACGACCAACAGCCGCAGCGAGTCGCCGTGCGCCAGGCGCTCGTGGGCCACGATGGCCGCGGTCGCCGTCGTCTTCGCCTCCGAGCGCGCCAGCACCCGGTCGACGGGTGAGCGTCCGGGTCGGATGCCGCGCCGGGTCAGCGAGTAGCCGACCGCCGGCAGCGCCTGCTTGATCGCGGCCAGCGCCTCCTGGTCGGCTTCCGCCTCGGAGGCGGCCAGATGTCCGCGCACCCAGTCACCGATCAGCGCCACCCAGTCCTCGGCCGAGGGGTCGCGACGGTGCGCCTCGGTCAGGGTCGCCCCCTCGGGCAGAGCGAGCAGCCCGCGATGGTGCGCGCGCAGGGCAGCGGTGGCCAGGTCCGGTGACGCCTTCGCGAGCTCTCCCCACGTCGGCGCCCCGTCCGATCGCGCCACGAACCTCCGGTCCAGCCAGGTCAGGAACGGCACCGTGCCCAGGTCCGCGGAGGTCAGCGCGGTGAGCAGCTCCTCGAACCGCTCCGCGCTCCCCCGCAGCCACTCCCGCTCGCTCGGCGTCGGCGCGGTCAGCCAGACCAGGTCCGCGAACGGCGCCAGATCGCCCTCGCGCACCACCGCCGGGATCGAGGTCGAGAAGACGATCTCGCCGAACAGCGTCCCGACCAGCGCGGACTCCTCCTTGGTCAGCGCCTCCGGAGGGGTCGCGGTCAGCCCCAGCACCCGCGCGTCCGGCAACAGCTGCAGGATCTCACCCAGCAGCTCGCCCCAGACCTCGAGCAGGTGATGGCACTCGTCCAGCACGAGCAGCAGCGGCCCGGCCGTACGCAGCGCCGAGACCAGCGCCCGGCCGTTGTCGTGCAGCCTGGCCAGGTGGCTCTCCCCGGTCTCGGCCTCGTCGTCGGGATCATCGTCGGGATCGTCGTCGGGATCGCCGAAGACCGCGACCGACTGGTAGGTCAGCGACGTCAGGTCCGCGTCAAGGTCTCTCGACAAGGATCCGTCGAGACCCAAGGCGGCCGCCTGCCGAAGCCACTGCCCCTGGATCGCCGTGTTGGGGCTGAGTACGACGACCTTCGCTCCGTCGTCGATCGCCTCCTGTGCCGTCTCCAGCCCGACCAGCGTCTTCCCCACACCCGGAGGCAGCACGACCCACGCCCGCGAATGCCCGGCATCCCACGCCGTCCCCAGAGCGGTGAGCGCGCGCTGCTGATGGACTCTGAGCCTCACCCGGCGCTGACTAACGCTCGACCCGAGCGATCGAGCCCTGGGCGGCAGCGACCAGAGCCTCGGAGCCGTCGGCAGCGACGGTGAAGATCTCGGACCGGGTCAGAGCGGTGCGGCTGGTGTGGTCGACCACCTCGGCGTACGCCCTGAGGTGATCGCCGTTCGAGGTTCGCAGGAAGTCGATGGAGAAGCCGCGGGTGAGGACGTGGGGTCCGAGGATGGTGCCGGCGGCGAAGGCGAGCGAGTTGTCGGCGGCATAGGAGAGGACGCCTCCGTGGACAGTGCCGAACTGTTGCAGCAGGTCGGCGCGGAGCGGGATGCGCAACGTCGCGTACCCGTAGCCGACCTCGCCGACCTCGACGCCGATCAGCCGGCTGAACGGCTGGTTCGCCAGGATCTCCTCGGCCTCCGAGGCCGTCACCGCAGGTGTCTCCGCCATGGCTGCAACCTACCGGCACGGGCCCCAGACTTCAGGCCGCAGGAGCGAAGGCCGCCTCCGACTCGGGGTTGCGCGCGACGGAGCGCCGCGCGAAGGCGAATGCGACCGCGCCGAGGGTGGAGGTGACCACCATGGTGATGGCCAGCGGCACCGCCGTGTGCTCACCGGCGACCGCGCCGAGCGGCGAGGCGAGCCCGCCACCGAGGAACATGATCCCGCCCATCAGCGCAGACCCGGCACCGACCGAGGGACGGGCCTGCTCGATGGCCAGGGCTCCGGTGTTGCCCATGATGAACCCGACGCAGGTCGTCGCGATGAGAATCGGCAGCAGGATGAGCCCCTTCGGCACCGGCGCGAGCGCGACGACGAGGGCGAGTACGGCCGCCCCCGCCAGCACCGGCTGCGCCGAGCGGATGATCCGGGCCGGGTGCACCTCTCGCTTGGCGAGCCGTGCCGAGACGAGCCCGGCGACGGTCAGGAAGGCGGCGTTGATCGCGAACCCGACGCCGTACACCGCCGCCGACGTCCCGATCACCGACTGGTAGAGGAAGGAGGAGGACGAGACGTACGTCATCAGGGTGGCGAAGGTGAGCGACTGCGTCAGGGTGTAGCCGAGGAACGACGGCTTGGCGAGCAGACGCCCGAGATCTGCGTACTCGACCCGGCTGGTCCGCCGCTCGACCGGGAGGGTCTCGCGGATCACCAGCACCACGCAGACGACCTGCACGACGGCGATCGCGGCCACGATCCCCAGCACGCCGCGCCACGGTACGAGGCCGGCGATGGCGCCGCCGATCACCGGGGCCAGGATCGGCGCGATCCCACTGATCGACATCATGATCGACATCGCCCGAGCGGCAGCGTAACCGTGGAGCACATCGGCCACGATCGCCCGCGCCATCACGATCCCCGCCGCGGCGGCGAGCGCGTGGACGAACCGCGCCGCGATCAGCAGCTCGACGCTGGGCGCCAGCGCCGCCAGCACGCCGGCCAGCGCGGAGACGACCGACCCGATCAGCAGCGGCTTGAGCCGCCCGAACCGGTCGGAGATCGGCCCCCAGGCGATCTGACCGAGCGCGAGGCCGATCAGGAAGGCGGTGAGAGTCAGCTGTACGTTGCTCGCCGCCGCTCCGAGATCCGAGCCGATCTGCGGGAAGGAGGGCAGGTAGAAGTCGATCGCGAGCGGCGCGGACGCCGAGAGCAGGGCGAGGGCGAGCAAGAGCCGCGGCGGGACTGACGTCACCGAGGAGACCTCCGGAAGAGTTTGGTTGAAGTCGACAACCAACCTCAACCGGGCAACCCCGCCGGGCATTCCCTCACCAGAGCGTGATCGACCTCTCGAAGATCCCGGTCAGGTCCTCCGCCGACGGCTCCTTGGGCGCGGTGGCGAGGAGCCGCTGCTGCTTGAGCGCGCCGTCGACGAGATCGGGGATGTCGGCGGACGTGTAGCCGACCTCGCCGAGGCCCGCGGGGATGCCGATGTCGCGCATCAGCTCGGCGAGCACCCGGGGCAGCAGGTCGCGCTCGGCTCCCGTCTCCTCGACGCCCGGGGCCAGCAGACGAGCCGCGTGCAGGTGGCGCTCGGGCGCGGCGTCGAAGGTGTAGCGGAACGCCTCCGGGGCGGTCAGCGAGACCGCCATCCCGTGCGGCACCAGCGCCTCCTCACCCGGGTAGTCGACAGGGTGGAAGTCCCGAACCCGCCCGGCGATCGGGTAGGCGCAGGCGTGCGGGATGTGCACCCCGGCGTTGCCGAACCCCAGACCGGCGAAGGTCGCCGCGAACGCCACGTCGCCGCGAGCGAGGGTGTCGTCCCCGTGCGCCACCGCCTGCCGGAACGAGCCGGCCAGCAGCGAGAGCGCCTTCTCCGACCACATGTCCGAGATCGGGTTGGCGCCGCAGTAGGGCACCCGCTGCGCGGGCTGCTTGCGGTCATAGGAGGTGTAGGGCCGCGCCGTGTAGCTCTCCAGCGCGTGACACAGGATGTCCATCCCCGACGCCGCGGTGACACCGGCCGGCTGGGTCATCATCAGGTCCGGGTCGACGACGGCCAGCGTCGGGCGCAGGCGGGCGTGCGAGATCCCGGTCTTGACCTTCAGCGAGAGCACGTCGAGCACGCACACGGTCGTCGACTCCGCCCCGGTCCCGGTGGTGGTCGGCACCGCGACGAGCGGCAGCAGCGGGTTGGCCGGCGCGAGTCCGCGACCCACCGGCGCGTTGAGGTAGTCCATCAGGTCGCCGTCGTTGGTGGTCAGCAGGTTGACCGCCTTCGCGGTGTCGATGCTCGACCCGCCTCCGACCGCGACGACGGCGTCGAACGGCCCGTTCTCGCGAGCGAACTCGACCGCGGCCCGCATGCTCTCGTCGGTCGGCTCGACATGGGCGCCGTCGAAGACGACGGCAGCGACGTCGTACGTCCTCATCTGCTCGGCCACGCGCTGCGGAAGTCCCGTCGCGGAGATGCCGGGATCGGTCACCACCAGCGCGCGCCGGGCCCCCAGGCCCGCGAGGTCGTAGCCGATCTCGGCGGATGCCCCGGTGCCGAACTTGAGCTGCGGGGACCCGTAGGTGAACACGGTCTCGGGTGTGGCATGCGTCATAGGTCGCACGATATCGGCCGGGCCCCGACGGGCTTCACCGTGCGGGCCGCCCAAGAACGGTCAGGCGATCGTGAAGGTGACCTTCCGGGCGGCGACGTCGGCCGACTCCAGGCGTACCTCGATCTCCTCGCCCAGCGGCAGTGCGGACGGACCGGTGACCTTGGCCTCGATGGCGGGCTCCTCGACGGTGATCGAACCCTGCCGGTCGTCCTTCTCCTCGACCTCGACGACCACCGCCGCGAAGGTCTCGCCGACCCGTGTCGAGAGCACCCCCGCCTCGAGGAGGTCGACGACCCCACGCTCGTACGCCCCGCTCGACCGCGCCGAGGCGCGCATGGTCTCCGGGAGGGTGGTGAACGCCGTCGTGACCCAGTCGGGGACCGGCTCGTCGGCACAGAGCGCCAGGCAGACCTCGCCCGCGTAGCGGTCGATGAGCCGGCGCAGCGGAGCGGTCACGTGCATGTATTCGTTGGCCAGCGCCGAGTGCTCGGTCAGCTCCGGCAGCTCGCCGTCGAAGGAGGCGTATCCGCTGCCCCGCAGCAGTCGGGTGCTGGCGACCGCCATCGCGGCGTGCTTGCCGTTCTTGCCGTCGAGCGAGCGGATGAAGTCGGGGTAGAGCATCTCGGCGGGCCAGTCGAGCCCGAGCGCGCGAGCGGTGCGGTGCAGCCGCTGGACGTCTCGGGGATCGGGTTCGGGGAGGGTCCTGAGGAGTCCGACGCGGGCGTAGACCATCAGGTCTGCCGCCGCGAAGCCGGTGAGCAGGGAGATCTGGGCGTTCCAGTCCTCGACGGGCAGCATGTCGCGGAACTCCAGCGACCACTGGTCGCCCTCGACCGAGATCTCCTGATCCCGCAGCGGCAGGCTCACCCCGCCGCGGGCCGCCTCGAGAGCGATCCGCTTCTCGCCGATCTCCTGGAGCAGCTGGAGCGACTCGGCGTACTCGCCCTCGAAGCCGCCGCCGTCGAACATCGCCTGCACGCCGTCGTAGGAGAGCTTCGCCCGTGACCTCACCAGGGCGCGCTCGACGAAGGTGTCGGTCCCCTCGCCGGTCGCGTCGAGCTTGTGTGTCCACAGCAGCGCGGGGCGTACCTGGTCCGGGAGCAGCGAGGCGGCATCCTCGGAGAGCGCCTTGGGGTGGAGCGGGATCTTCGCGTCGGCGGCGTAGAGGGTCTCGCCGCGTTTGTTGGCCTCGAGGTCGACCGGGTCGCCGGCGGTGACGAACGCGGCGACGTCGGCGATCGCGTAGTGCACCACGTACCCGTCGCCCTCACGGGCCAGGTGGAGCGCCTGGTCCAGGTCCATGGAGGTCTCGGGGTCGATGGTGACGAAGGGCAGGTCGGTGCGGTCCAGGTCGGGCAGCCTCGGGTTGGCCGCGGCGGCCGCGGCCGCCTCCTCCACCTCGGGAGGGAACTCCGCGGTCACCCCCAGCTCGGCCTGGAGCGCGGCGATCCCGTCTCGAAGAGTGCTGGCGGCGACACCGTCGTCGGCGCGAGCCACTCGGATAACGCGTGCAGAACCCATGGCCAGAACTGTAATGGCTACTTCTTCTTCGAAGCCTTGTATGCCTTGTGCAATGACGCGGCTTCCTTGCCGAACGCCTTCGGGTTGCCCTTGAAGGCGCCGAACTGGCCGGAGAGGTCCTTCTTGGACCCGTTGTGCGACTTCGCCGCCCTGTTGATCCTGGCCAGCGCCCTGCGCTGGGACGCGGTCAGCGACCGCTTCGCCTTGACGTGCTCCGCCCGCGCCTTGGACTTCTTCGCCAGGTCCTGGATCATCCAGAAGACCCCGACGATGATGATCACGGCGAAGACGCCGGCGAGGTTCGGCTGGGACGTGGACTCGGCGGCCAGAACGATCACGGCTGGGCCTCTCGGTGGGGGTGCGCGGCGATCCCGAGAATCTATCCCCGCGCGTTGCCCCAGGTCACGGGCGCTTTGAAAGATACCCAATCCTCGATTCGGCCATCCCCTTCCCGGGCGGCACCATTGTCACCGTGCTGATCCTGCTGCCGCCCTCGGAGGGCAAGACCGCGGCCGTACGCGGCAACCCGCTCGCGCTCGAAGACCTCCGCCTGCCGGTGCTCAACCCCGCCCGCGCCAAGGTCATCGACGCGCTGGTCGAGCTGTGCGTGAGCCGGCCCGAGGACGCCGTCGACCTCCTCGGCATCCCGAAGACCCAGCCCGAACTGGTCGCGTTGAACGCCCGGCTGCTCGAGTCACCGGCCTCGCGGGCCGACCGGGTCTACACCGGGGTGCTCTATGACGCCCTCTCCCCCGCGACCCTGTCGCCGGCCGCCAAGCGCCGCGCGACCAGTCGGGTCATGGTCACCAGCTCCGTCTTCGGGCTGGTCGGCCTGGGCGATCGCATCCCGGCGTACCGTCTCTCGGGCGACACCAGCCTCCCCGGCGTCGGCGGCATCCAGGCCCACTGGCGCGAGCACCTCGGGGCGGGGATCACCGAAGCGCTCGGCGGCGGGTTGCTGGTGGACCTCCGGTCCGGGACGTACGCAGCCTTCTGGCGCCCCGACGCCGAAGGGACGAGCACAGTAGTTGCGCGCACCGCCACCGTCCGTGTCCTCCACGAGCACAACGGTCAGCGCAAGGTCGTCAGCCACTTCAACAAGGCCACCAAGGGCCGCCTCGTCCGCGCCCTCCTCGAGTCCGGCGCCAACCCCCGCACCCCCGCCAAGCTCGCCGAAGCCCTCCGCGACCTGGGCTGGCACGTCGAAGAGACGAAGAGCGGCACCCAGAGCCCAACCCAGCTAGACGTAGTAGTCAGCGACCTCTAACCCACCCCATGCCGAGTCGGCGCGTCTGCCCCAGATTTTCCTGCCGAGTCGGCGCGTCTGTCCCACTCAGAAGGACCGAGTCGGCGCAAATGTCCCAAGACCATGGGACAGACGCGCCGACTCGGCATCAGATCCTGGGACAGACGCGCCGACTCGACGCCAGATCCTGGGACAGACGCGCCGACTCGGCGTCAGAAGGTTCCGGCGGCGAAGGGGTCGCGGGCTACGGGGAGGGCGTTGAAGAGGCGCAGGGAGGCGCGGCCGTCGGAGAAGAAGGAGACGACGGTGACCGAGGCCGGGGAGAGCTCCATGTTGAAGACTCCGCCGATCGGGGCGCCCAGGGCGTGAGCGACGATCAGCTTGATCGGCGATACGTGTGAGGTGACCACGACGGTCTGACCGGCGTGGGTCTCGAGTACGCGGGAGAGCCCGGCGAGCACACGGGACTGAGCGGAGTCGAAGGACTCGCCGCCCGGCGGCGCGACCTCGGTCGCCCCCATCCAGCCCTTCATCTCCTCGGGGAACCGTTGGGCCACCTCACCGAAGGTGAGCCCCTCCCACTCCCCGAACTCGATCTCCGCGAAGGCGGGCTCCTCGACGAGACGGGCGCCGAGGGTGCCGGCGACGAGCTCACCGGTCTCGACGGTACGCAGGACCGGCGAGGCCACGACGGTGGACACCGAGGACGCGAGCGGCTTGAGCCACTCGGCGGTCAGCAGTACCTGCTCGCGTCCCTCCTGGGTCAGCGGCGGGTTGTCGCCGCCGAGCCCGCCGGAGAACGCCTTGGCGGCAGTGTGCTTGGTGACCCCGTGCCGGACCAGCACCAAGGTCGTCGTCGCGGCTTCACCACCCCAACCACGCGAGGTCTTCGGGCTCACAGCCCCGACTCGGCGGTGCGGACCAGGATGCGGGAGCACTCCTCGCAGCGTACGACCTCGTCGGCGGCGAGCCCGCGGATGCGGGAGATCTCGGCAGGGTCGAGCTGGAGGTTGCAGCCGCCGCAACGGCGGGCGCGCAGCTCGGCCGCGCCGACCCCGAGCTTGTCGCTCAGCCGGGTGTAGACCGAAAGCAGGTCGTCGGGGATGCCCTCGAGCGCCGGCACCCGCTCTGCCGCAAGAGAGGCGAGCTCCGAGTCGAGCTTGGCGGTCTCTACGTCGCGGGACTCGAGCGCGACGCCGAGCTTCTCGTCGATCTCGGCGATCTCGGTCTCGAGCCGGGTCACGGTGGTCTGGGCGGCCTCGAGCTGCTCCATGACCTCGAGCTCCTCGTCCTCGAGCACCGAGATCCGGCGGTCCAGGGTGACCAGCTCGTGCTGCATGCGCTCGAGGTCCTTGGCGCTGCTGATCGCGCCGGAGTCCATCCGCTCCTGGTCGCGCCGGCGGCGGGTCTTGACCGACTCGACGTCGGCGTCGGCCTTCTTCTGCACCCGCTCGAGGTCGTCGCGGACGACCCGGGCGTCGCGTACGGCATCGTCGGCACGCTTCTTCGCGGCCTGCAGCTCCTCCACGACGGCGGTCTGCGGAAGGTGTCCTCGGCGGTGGCGCAGCTGGAGCGCGCGCGAGTCCAGCTCCTGGACGTCGAGCAGCTTCACCTGGGCGAACGGGTCGGCTTTCAGCGGATTCTCCTCAGTTGTTCACGAGCACTCACAGGCGCAGGGTCCACGGATCGGTGACGATCTCGGAGACGCGGACCTCCACCGTATCTCCCACAGCGTCGTTCAGTCGCCTCGCCAGCACAGGCAGCCAGGTCCACTCCGCCGCCCAGTGCGGGATGTCGATCAACGCACCGCCATTCTCGAGAAACTCGGAGGCCGGATGGTGCCGCAGATCGCTGGTCACATAGACGTCGTACGCAGCCACCTGGTCGAGCAGGAAGTCACCCGCCCCGCCGCACAGCGCCACCGAGGACACCGGCCGGTCGAGGTCTCCCGCGACCCGGATCCCGGCAGCGGTGCCGGGCAGCGCTGCCGCCACGGACTCGGCAAAGGCCCCCAGCGTCGTGGCCGGCACCGTGCCTGCCCGGCCGGTGCCGACCTCGGGAGACTCCCCCGGCACCAGCGGGTGCGGCGAGCTCAGCCCGAGCGCCAGGGCCAGCGACTCCGAGACCCCGCCGAGCGCCTGGTCCGCGTTGGTGTGGGCGGTCAGCAGCGCGCATCCGGCCGCGACCAGCGTCGAGAGCGTCCGACCCTTGGGGCTCGTGGCGGCGAACCCGTGCACACCCTTGAGGAACAGCGGATGATGGACGACGACCAGGTCCGCGCCCCACGCGGCCGCCTCGTCGGCGACCGGTTGCGTCGGGTCGACGGCGAGGAGGATCTTCGAGACCGGCTGCGCGGGATCGCCCCACACCAGCCCGACGGCGTCCCAGTCGTCGGCGGTAGCGGGCGGATACCAGTCGTCCAGCAGCGAAGTCAGAGCAGACAGGGTGGGCATGGGACAACCCTAGATCCCTCGACGAGAGCCGCTTCCAGTGGAACCATGGAGAACGAAATCGGGATCGTAACCATCGATTTACAACCGATTCCGTACTTTCTTCGTCATCTTGTGGTGGAATGCAGCGCTAAGAACGATCGACTGGAGCATCGATGACCACGACAGCGATCCCGGACCATCCCGCCGGCTCCGTGACCATCAGCGGCCTGACCAAGACCTATGGTCAGGCTACGGCCGTCGACGGCCTGGATCTCGAGATCCGGGCAGGAGAGTTCATCTCGCTGCTGGGCCCATCGGGATGCGGCAAGACGACGACGCTGCGGATGATCGCCGGGTTCGAGACGCCCGACTCCGGCAGCATCACGATCGGCGGCAAGGACGTGGTCAGGCTCGCGCCCTACCAGCGCGACGTGAACACGGTCTTCCAGGCGTACGCGCTGTTTCCGCACAAGTCCGTCGCCGAGAACGTCGCCTACGGCCTGCAGCAGCGCCGGACCCCGCGGGCCGAGGTGCGCGAGCGGGTCGTCGAGGCGCTGAGGATGGTGCGGATGCTCGACTTCGCCGACCGCGCACCGGCCCAGCTCTCCGGCGGCCAGCAGCAGCGGGCGGCCCTCGCCCGGGCCCTGGTCAACCGCCCGGCCGTCCTCCTTCTCGACGAGCCCCTAGGAGCCCTGGACCGCCAGCTGCGCGAGGAGATGCAGCTCGAGCTCAAGCTGCTCCAGTCCCGCCTCGGGATCACCTTCGTCTTCGTCACCCACGACCAGCACGAGGCCCTCGCGATGAGCGACCGGATCGCGATCATGCGCTCCGGCAGGATCGAGCAGCTCGCCGACGCCGACACCGTCTACAACCAGCCGGCCAGCGCGTACGTCGCCGCCTTCGTCGGCCAGCAGAACTTCCTGCACGGCCAGGTCAGCGCCGACGGCACCACCCTCGAGACCCCGATCGCGGTGGTCGAGGGACCCGCGAAGCCCGACGCGAAGCCCGGTGATCCCCATCAGGCCGCCGTACGCCCCGAGCTGATCTCGATCGAGCCCACGAACCTCCGGCCCACCCCGGCCGAGGGCCGCAACACGATCGCCGGCGAGGTCATCCAGGTCTCCCCGCTCGGCGAGGTGATCCAGTATCTCGTCAAGGTGAGCGACGAGCACAGCCTCCTGATCCGCCGCCCGGCCCACGGCGCCGCCCGGCTCTCCCCCGGTGACCAGGTCCGCTGTGACTGGGCCGCCGAGGACGTACGTCTCTTTCCTCCTGATCCGACCACCGCTAGGAGACCGCAGTGAGCAAGCCTGTCAACAAGAATGGCAACGTACGCATCCTGGCCAGCCACGCCGGCGCGCGAGCGATCCGCCGGGAGCTCTCGCGGCGGCACTTCCTGAGCCTGGCGGCGCTGGCCGGTGCCGGTGCCGCGCTGAGTGCCTGCGGTGCGGGCGAGTCGGGCAGCGCCGCGGTCGAGCCCGGCGCCGGCGCGACCGGCGGTGCGGTGGAGAAGGCACTCTCGATCTACACCTGGGGTGACTATGACGCACCGGAGGTGATCGAGGCGTTCGGCAAGACCGGGCCGAAGGTCACCCTCGACGCGTACGGCTCCAACGAGGAGCTGATCTCGAAGCTGGTCGCGGCCAAGGGCACCAGCGGCTACGACATCATCGTGCCGACCGGGGTCTACATCCCGCAGCTGATCGAGAACGAGATCATCGTCCCGTTCAACAAGGACCTGATCCCCAACCTGGACAAGGTCGACCCCCAGTTCCTCGGCCAGGACTGGGACCCGGAGAACGAGTACTCGGTGTGCAAGTGCTGGGGCACGACCGGGTTCGTCTACGACACCACCGTGATCAAGCGCGACCTGAAGACGTGGGACGACTTCATCGACGCGATGCAGAACGAGGCCTCGGGCAAGACCTCCCTGCTCGATGACCCGCAGGGTGTCGCCGGCATCTACTTCTGGGCCAACGACATCGACTGGAACACCGAGAAGATGGCCGACTACGACGCCTTCGAGGCCGAGGCCGTCGAGAACTGGGCGCCGCACATCTCCGGCTTCGACTCCTATCCCGGCACCGGCGCGATGCAGCAGAACACCTTCGCGCTGATGCAGAACTGGAACGGCGACGCCCGTCTCGGCATCCTCGAGCACAAGCAACCCGACCGGTGGAAGTGGGTGCTGGCGGGTCCGACGACCGAGCTGTGGATGGACAATTGGTGCATCCCGGCCGGCGCTCCGCACCCCGAGGCCGCCCACGCGTTCCTCGACTACGTCCTCGAGCCGGAGAACTCGTTCCTGGAGATGGACTACATCGGCTACAACACCGGCGCGCTCGACATCAAGGAGCTGGCCACCGAGCGCAAGGTCGAGCTGCCCGAGATGATCTTCTTCACCGACGAGCAGCTCGCCACGATGAGGAACGGCGCCGTCAACGAGGCCCAGGACCGGCGTACGGAGGTCTACGACAAGCTGAAGGCCGCGGCAAGTGCTTGATCAGGCACCCTCCAGGAGGCCGATGGCCAGGCGGACGGCCAGGCATCTCCCGGGGTTCGTCCTCGCCGTCCCGGCGTGGCTGTGGCTGACGGTCTTCTTCGTCGTGCCGTTCCTCCAGGTCGCCTGGTTCAGCCTCGGCGAGAAGCCCGGGATGTTCGGCACGCACAGCAACGCGGTGATGTCGCTGGATCGCTATGCCGAGGCGTTCAGCCCGACGTTCTTCTCGATCTTCCGCGCGACGTTGTGGATGAGCGTGCTGGGGACGGTCGCCTGCCTGCTGATCGCGTTGCCCGCCGCGTACTTCATGGCTTCCAAGGTCCCCGCGCACCGTCGCGGCCTGCTGATCGCGCTGGTGATGGTCCCCTACTGGACCTCGTTCCTGATCCGGACGATCGGCTGGAAGGTGATCCTGTCCTCGGAGGGCGCGTTCGCCGGGTTCCTGGCCGACATCGGCGCGGTCGCCGACCCGCACGCCCTGCTCAACACCCGTGGCGCAGTGCTGCTGGGCCTGATCTACAACTATCTGCCGTTGATGATCCTGCCGCTGTACGTCGCCTTCGACCGTGTCGACAACGCGCTCGGGGAGGCGTCGAAGGACCTCGGAGCCGGGCGGGTGCGGACCTTCTTCCAGGTCACCCTGCCGTTGGCGAGACCCGGCATCCTCGCCGGCGTCATCCTGGTCTTCATCCCGATGATGGGTGACTACGTCACCCCCGCCGTGCTCGGCGGGGCGAAGGGCACCATGGTCGGCTCGCTGATCGCCAGCCAGTTCCTGACCGCGCAGAACTGGGCGCTGGGCTCGGCGATGGCGGTCGTGCTCATCCTCCTCACGATGGTCGTCGTCGTGCTCGCCCTCACGCTGCTGTGGGCCGTGGGACGGCTTGTCGGCCGACGCAACAGGCTGGTGATCTCGTGAAGCGGGCCTCGGGGACGAACCTCGCGCTCGGCGTGTGGACCACGCTGGTCTTCCTCTTCCTGTTCGGACCGATCATCGTGATCGGGATCTACTCCTTCAACGGCGGCCGCCTGCTCGCCACCTGGGACGGCTTCAGCGTGGAGCCGTTCACGGCGATCCTCGAGCGGCCGGCCGTACGTCACGCCGTCGCCGTCTCCTTGCAGACCGCGGTGGTCGCCGCACTCCTGGCGAGCACGCTCGGCACCCTGGCCGGGATGGCGATGGCCCGTTTCCCGGGCCGTTGGACGGGACCGTTCACGCTGCTGTTGCTGCTGGTCTCGGTGACTCCGGAGATCGTCGACGGGATCGCGCTGCTCCCCTGGTTCGTGACGCTCGGGCAGGACTGGGCCCTGCTGCCGTTCGACAACGGCTACGTACGCCTGGTCATCGGTCATTCGCTGTTCGCGACCGCGGTCGTCACCTATATCGTCCGGGCGCGTCTGGTCGGCCTGGACGCGTCGTTGGAGGAGGCGTCGGCGGATCTCTATGCCCGCCCGGTGGCGACGTTCTTCAAGGTCACGCTCCCGTTGGTCGGCCCGGCGGTGCTGGCCGGCGGGCTGCTGGCCTTCACGCTGAGCCTCGACAACACCGTGATCTCCTCGTTCATCAACGTGTCCGGTACGACCTCGTGGCCGGTCTACGTGCTCTCCGCGGTCCGGTCCGGGCTGAAGCCCGAGATCGCCGCCGTCTCCACGATCCTGCTGGTCCTCACCCTGCTCGTGCTGGGGTTGGTGGCGCTGGTGCTTCGGCGCTCGGGCTCCTCGGTCACCGACACGATCGCCGCCAACTGATGGACGCCACCCGACCGGCCGACCTGTTGTTGCGCGGGGGTCGGGTCCTGCGCGGTGATGCGTGGGAGGACGTAACCGTCGCGGTACGGGACGGGCGTGTGGCTGCCATCGGCGAGGACCTCGGTGGTCTGGCCGGTCCCGGCTCGACGGTCGAGGACCTCGACGGTCGGTGGGTCCTGCCCGCCTTCCACGACTCCCACGTGCACCCGATCCAGGCCGGGCTGGAGATGAACCAGTGCGACCTGACCGGCCTGTCGACTCTCGAGGGCTACCTCGACGCCATCGGCTCCTATGCCGCCGCGCACCCGGACCGAGCCTGGGTCACCGGCGGCGGCTGGTCGATGGACTCCTTTCCCGGCGGAGTGCCGAGCGCCGCGCCCCTCGACCGGCTCTGTCCAGACCGGCCGGTCTTCCTGCCCAACCGCGACCACCACTCCGCCTGGGTGAACAGCCGCGCGCTCGAGATCGCGGGCATCTCCGCATCGACTCCCGATCCGGCCGACGGGCGCATCGAGCGTGACGCCGCCGGTCGGCCCACCGGTGCACTGCACGAGGGTGCGATGGCGCTGGTCGGGTCGATGGTGCCCGCTCCGTCCTCGAGCGACCTGACCGAAGCGCTGCTCGCCGCGCAGCGGCACCTGCACTCCGTCGGCATCGTGGGCTGGCAGGACGCCCTGGTCGGCGTCGGCCTCGGCATGCCGGACACGCTCGAGACCTACATCGCCGCGCGGGAGTCCGGCGTGCTCACCGCGAAGGTCGTCCTCGCTCAGTGGTGGGACCGCGACCGCGGCCTGGAGCAGCTTCCCGAGCTCATCGAGCGCCGGGCCCTGGCGGCTCGGGCGGGGTTGGACGCGGCCAGCGTCAAGCTGATGCAGGACGGTGTCTGCGAGACCCACACGGCCGCGATGCTCACGCCCTATCTCGACTCTCGCGGGCGTTCCACCGACAACCGCGGCCTCTCCTTCATCCCCGCCGAGGCTCTGGCTACGTACGTCACGGGGCTGGACGCCAACGGCTTCCAGGCCCACATCCACGCACTGGGCGACCGTGCGGTGAGAGACAGCCTGGACGCGATCGAGCGGGCGCGGGCAGTCAACGGAGACAGCGGCCTGCGCCACCACCTGGCCCACGTCCAGGTCGTCGACAGGTCCGACGTCTCCCGGTTCGTCGCTCTCGACGTCATCGCCAACATCCAGCCGCTGTGGGCATGCCTGGACGAGACGATGGACGTGCTGACCCTGCCGTTCCTGGCACCGGCCGCGCGGAGCCAGCAGTATGTGTTCGGGTCGCTGCTGCGTACCGGAGCCCGGATCGCCTGCGGCAGCGACTGGCCGGTCTCCGACCCCGCCCCGCTGCTCGGCATGCATGTCGCGGTCAACCGGCGCTCTCCGGATCAGCCCGCAGACGCGGCCCCGTTGCTGCCCCAGGAGGCGCTGTCTATCACCGAGGCACTGACCGGCTACACCACGGGAACCGCATATCTGAACCGCCTGGATACCTCCACCGGCCGGATCGAGGCGGGGTACGCAGCCGACCTGGTCGTGGTCGACAACGACATCCTCAGCGGCGACCCGAGCTCCCTCGCGCAGACCCGGGTGACCCACACGTACGCGGACGGTCGTGAGGTCTATCGACACTGAGCGCGTGCAAGACTCCTTGCCATGATCATCTTCGGGATCAAGACCTACACGCGTCTGCTGGCCACGCTCACCCTGGTCTGTCCCAACTGCAAGCAGCAGGCTGCCCACCGGCTGTTCGAGATCGTCCGTAAGTTCACCCTCTTCTTCATCCCCCTCTTCCCCGTCGGCAAGTCACGCCGTATGGACTGCACCTACTGCGGCTACGCCTCGAAGGTGTCCAAGGACCAGGCCGAACAGCTCCAGTCCGCCCCGCGGCCGTCCGTAGGCTGACTCACCTCAGGTGGTCGAGCCTGTCGAGACCACCCATGTGTCGCGACCGACCGGACAGACCTCGTCACCTCCGGTGGTCGAGCCTGTCGAGACCACCCATGTGTCGCGACCGACCGGACAGACCTCGCCGCGTCCGGTGGTCGAGCCTGTCGAGACCATCCTCTGTGCTGCGGTCGGCTAAGCGGCTTTGGGTGCGTGCCCGGGTGGCGTAGGGCGGGTGGCGTAGGGCGGGTGGGGCCGAGTGCCTGACCGGGTTGGGAGATTGAGGACCAGGGTGTCTGGCTGGGGTTGCCATTCACCTGTCTTGCGGACTTCCAGCCCGGTTCTGGATTGCGTCGGGATACCTGTCCCTGTCCGAGTTTTCCAGACGTACGCCGCCAGGCGATGTTGTGCGTTGGTCAGGCCGCGTCGCTGCGACCGACGTCTGTCTCCGTATCGTCCTCGGTGTCTGGAGTGATGTCGACGGTGCCGTCCGGGCCGGTCAGGAACTTGTATCCGTGTGGAGAGCGCCATCGATAGCGCCCCGGCGCGACGCGTTCGTAGGTCCAGCCGAGGTGTGTCTTCGCGCGATGATGTCTCCGGCACAGGCAGGTCAGGTTCGAGGTGGTGGTCTTCCCGCCCTTGTCGAACGGGATCCGGTGGTCGATGTCGCAGTTCTCGGCTTTGACGTTGCAGCCGGGGAAAGCGCAGGTCTGGTCGATCAGCTCGACCTGTGTTCTGAGCTGCCGGGTCGGGGTGTAGGCGGTGGTGGTGATCTCCTCGTTGAGGTCGATCACCACGACGGGTTTGATGATCACGCCGGGCAGTGAGGCCCATCGGTCGAGCTGTTCGATGGTGGCCAGGCCACGGGTGTTGCCGATCCGGACCAGACCGGTGGTGGCCAGGTCGGGGATGTCGGTGTGGATCTTCAGGTCGATGACCCGTCCGGTCCCGGGGAGTGCACCGGTCGCGACGATCTCTGCTGCCGCGGTCTCAGCGGCCGCTCTGGTGGTCACGTCGTCAGCGCCGCTTGATGTCCTGGCGGTTCGGGCGGGTGTGGTTCCGAGGGCGTTGGTGTTGTAGGCACGCCCGAGGATCCCGAGAGCGGCGGCGCGGCGGGCGTCGAGGGAACATCCAGCGGTGGCGTCGTGGTCGAGGAGGCTGTGGGCGATGGAGGAGACAGCAGTCTCGAGGTCGAGGGCGTCGCCCACATCCAGAGTGGCGGTGATCTCGGCGGTCGCGGCGGCGGCTTGTCCTTGTTCGGCACCGATGGGGGTCAGGAACAGGGCTGGGTCGGTGTCGATGCGGCAGCGTCGGTAGTCGACGGCGTCCTCGGCGATCGCAGCGGTCAGGTCGGGCTCGAACAGGGCCGCGGCTTCCTTCGCGGTCCGTTCCAGCTGGGTGGGACCGATCTTGTGGGCATGGGCAGCGACCTGGTCATCGACCCAGATCGCGACCTCAGGATCCAGATCATGCGTGACGTCAGCGACCCGGCGGGCCCGCCATCCAGTCAGGGTGCCGTCGAGGACCCGGGCCCAGGTGGCCGGGAGTCGCCAGGCCAGCTCGACCGCGTCAGCGAGATATTTCCGGCCGGTGTAGGTCGAGTAGCCGAGCACGGCGGCGAACTCGATCACCGCGGCCTCGGAGATCATCGGCGCACCCGCCCCGGTCAGTGCCACCGCCCGGTCGCCGTAGGTGTCGACCTCCAACACCGCCGCCTCCCCGACGGTCTCGACGACGTTCACGGCTGCGTACTTCGCCGCAGTGATCA
>NZ_JBOHDN010000047.1:0-12621 GCF_050699375.1 Nocardioides sp.
TCGGTGGACGACTCAGTTCTGCTGGAGCAGCCCGTCGAGGATCTTCTCGCCGTTCTGGCCCTCGCCCTCGCGGATGTTCCGGAACTCGTCGCGGAGCTGCTCCATCTCGCGCTTGGCGCTCTCGCCCTTCTCCACCAGGTCACGGATCTGCTGGATCTGGTCCTCCCACTCCTGGGACTGGCCCTCGTCGATGACGTTCCAGCCCTCGAGGTTCTCCCGCCAGCGGTCGAGCCTGTCGAGACGGTTCAGGGTCTTGTTGTCCGACTTGTCGCTGGTCTCGTCGGCATTGTCGGAGCCATCGGAGCCGTCCGAGCCGTCCGAGTTGTCCGAGTTGTCCGAGTTGTCCGAGTTGTCGGCGTCGTTGGTCTCGGAGGGCTGGTCGGCGTTGGCCGGTGCGGGCTCATAGCTCGCGAGCCAGGAGGCGGCGAAGACGCACGCGATCACGAGCGCCGCGGCGCCGAGGAGACGGTTGACGGGGAACCGGCGGGTCGACCACGGCCGGGGTCCGTCGGACGGCGGCTGGGTCTGGGGCTGGCGCATGACGCCGGTGCGCGAGCCGGGCAGTGCCATCGGCTCGTCGAGCGGGCGCTGCGGCACCGCCTGTGTCGGGCGCGGCGCCTGCCCGGCGGCCAGCAGGTCGGTCGCGTCGGGATCGGTTCCGCCGAGCACGTAGCCGAGCTCGTGCCCGACCTGGTCCATCGAGGGGCGAGCAGCGGGGTTCTTGTCGAGCATCCGGGTGACCAGGCGCGCCAGGGGCGCGGGCAGCGGGCGGAGGTCGGTGATCCGCGGCACCGGATCACTCAGGTGCATGTGCAGGATCTTGACCGGGTGCGGGGCGGTGTAGGGCACCTTCCCGGTCAGCATCTCGAAGAGCACGCAGCCCAGGGAGTAGACGTCAGCCTGCGGGCCGACGGGGTCACCGGCGGCCTGCTCCGGAGAAAGGTAGGACGGGGAGCCGATCACGTGCCCGGTCTGGGTCAGCCCGGGGTCGACCCCCGTCATGGCGTACGCGATGCCGAAGTCGAGCACGGTCAGCCGGCCGTCCCCGTCGAACATGAGGTTCGCCGGCTTGATGTCGCGGTGCACCACCCCGGCCCGGTGAGCGGCGGCGAGAGCGGCGGCGACCTGGCGGGCGTACTCGACGGCCGTCTCGACCGGCATCGCGCCGCGCTGCTCCAGCGCCGCGCCCAGGGTCGGGCCGGGCAGCAGCTCCATGACCAGGAAGACGTCGTTGTCGTCGCTGCCCGCGTCGAAGATGTTGACCACGTCGTCGTGGACGACCCTGGCCGTCGAGAGCGACTCGCGGCGGAACCGCTCGGCCATCGTGGGGTCGTCCACATCGCGCAGCAGCTTGACCGCGACGTCGCGGTCGAGCACCGTGTCGCGCGCCCGCCAGACCTCGCCCATGCCACCGGCTCCGAGCAGGTCGAGGAGCTGGTAGCGGCCGGCGATCGGGGGAAGCGCGTCCATGACGGAAATTATGCCGGGGTCACCCAGGAGTGAAAGAGGGGGATCCCCTCCCACGCTCCCCCGCGCGCAACCGCCACCACGGCGTGCGGGCGGTCGAACCTCAGGTCGACCTCACGCACCGTCTTCTCCTGCGGGACCGCGGCCGCGGCGCGCGTCATCATCGCGGTCACCGCGGCCGCCTCGAACCCCTCCCGGTCGTAGGAGGCGACGGCCTTCTGGAGGCAGACGGTCTCGGTCTCCGGCGAGGTCTCGCTGCTGTCGTCGCCACCGGCGCCGGCGATCGCCGACTCCACGCCATCAGCGATCTGCGCTACCCCTGGAGCGTTCGCCAGGTCATGGTCGCTCTCCGCCTTCCACTCCGGGAGGTGGCTGCGCCAGCGCTCGGACGGAGCGGGGCCCGCGACAGTCACTTCACGGACCGTCCAGGCGTGGCCGTCACCGCTTCCCGGCACATCGAAGGCATGGTTGCGCAGCTCGTGCGCGTCAAAGCGCAAGACGACCTCCTCGCTCGCCCGCCAGACGTCCTCAGCAGGGACCGCGGGATCGGCGATGACCGAGAAGACCGCGATCGCGTCATCGCTGGGCGGACAGGCCACGGCCACCGGTCCGGCGGCATCGGTCTCGACCACGGCCTGGAAGCCGCCCTCGAGCAACAGCCGGCCATCGTCGTCGTGCTCGAGCGGCTCGCTCCACCTCGGCGACACCACCAGCGCGGAGGCGAGGACGAGCAGAGTCTGGGCGTCGATCTGGAGCGGGAACCTCCTGATCAGGCCGCGCGTGTTCTCCTCGGCCCACGCGTCCAGCGAGGTCTGGTCCGGAAGCGGGTCGAGCCTGATCGGCAGTCCCTCATAGAGCTCGACGCCGGGCCGAAGCCACCCCGAGACGGCAGCGGCGACGGTCGGATGGGGCTCCTCGAGAAGCGCCAGCGCGGCAGCACGCGCGTCGGTCCTCGAGAGCCCCAGCGCCTCCTCCACCTCAGCCTTCGCCGCGGTCGCCAGCGAGGCGAGGAGCAGCCACAGACCCGCGTACGAGATCACCGAGGCCTCGGCCGTGCCGAGAGCGGAGCGGGTGGTGGCGGCGTACGTTCGGACCGCCTGGGCGGCGGCGAGGGACAGCTGTGTCTGTGTGCCGGTCGTCTCCATGCAACCGACATTACGGGGAGGGGCCCGATGGGCCGAGTGTTGCGATACAGTTGTGTATCGAGCGAGGAGGCATGGTGGCCAAGAAACCGCGCACGGCAGGGCTTGACCCGGAGACCGATTTCCAGGAGATCTCGAGGACTCTGGCGCTCTACGAGTTCCCTTGGGACACGATGCAGGCGCTCAGCTTCGCGCTGTTCCGCACCTACGCGGTGCCCTCGATCGGCGGGCTGCTCGCCGACACGAATCAGTTCACCGAGGACACCCAGAAGCGCTACGACGACACCGCGCTGCTGCTCGAGGACGCGGCGATCGAGGACCTGGACAGCCCCAGGGGCCGGGCCGCGGTGCGCCGGATCAACCAGATGCACCGGATGTACGACATCTCGAACGACGACATGCGCTATGTCCTGGCGACCTTCGTGGTGATCCCCCACCGCTGGAACCAGGACTTCGGCTGGCGGCGGTCGACACCCGACGAGCAGCTCGCCGCGCTGCGCTATTACCAGGCGCTCGGGAAGCGGATGGGGATCAAGGACATCCCGGAGACCTATGCGGCGTTCGAGCGGCTCCTCGACTCCTATGAGGAGGAGCACTTCGCGTACGACGAGGGCGGTCGTGCCGTTGCCGACTCGACCCTGGAGCTCCTCACGACCTTCTACCCGCGTCCGCTGGCGCCGCTCATCCGGACCTTCTCGCTCTCGCTGATGGAGCCGCACCTGCTCGAGGCGTTCGGCTACCCCGAGCCGGGCCGGGTCGCGCGGACGCTGTCGCGGGCCGCGCTCAAGGCGCGGGCTCGGTTCGTCGCTCTCCTGCCGGCGCGGAGGAAGCCGGCGTACGTCCGCGAAATGCCCCGCATCAAGAGCTACCCGCACGGCTTCGACACCGAGGATCTCGGCACCTTCGCGCCGGGCTGCCCGGTGCACCGGGTCGCCGAGCCTGTCGCCCAACCCGTCGAGGGCACCAAGGCGTAGCCCGCTTCTCCCCCGCACTTCACGGGGCCTTCACCGGACACCGCTTCGCTGGTTTGTCGATAACCCCCATATCGACAGGAGCACGTCCATGCCTGGCCCGAGCAACACTCCTGACCTCCGCGACGCCCTCAGGGGCCTCGACCGCCGCCGCTTCCTGACCGTCTCCGCCGCCGCTACGGCGCTGGCCTTCACCACCGGCCTGCCGCGTACCGGCGCCTTCGCCGCCCCGACCACCTCGCCCTCCGCGATCACCTCGGACCCGTTCACCCTTGCGGTCGCCTCGGGTGACCCGATGCCCGACTCGGTGCTGCTCTGGACCCGGCTCGCCCCGCTCCCGCTGGAGCCGACCGGCGGGATGCCGCCGTCGCGCTTCGATGTCAGGTGGGAGGTGGCTCGCGACCAGGCCTTCAAACGGGTCGTACGCCGCGGCACCGCCACCGCACACTCGGAGTTCAACCACTCGGTGCACGCCGAGGTCCGCGGGCTGGACGCGGCGACCGAGTACTTCTACCGCTTCCGCGTGGGCCAGTGGATCAGCCCGGTCGGCCGGACCCGGACCGCCCCGGCGGTGGGAGCCGCGGTCTCGTCGCTGACCTTCGCCCTCGCCTCGTGCCAGCGCTACGACCAGGGGTACTACACCGCGTACAAGCATCTCGCGGGCGAGGACGTGGATGTGGTCCTCCACCTGGGCGACTATCTCTACGAGTACGCCGTGAACGCCTCCGCCGGGGCGCGCGGCTACACCGAGCCGCTGCCGGCGCACCTCAACCACGAGACCGTGACACTGGACGACTACCGCTCGCGCTACGGGCTCTACAAGTCCGACCCGGACCAGATCGCCGCCCATCTGGCGCACCCGTTCATCGTGACCTGGGACGACCACGAGACCGAGAACAACTACGCCGGCGACACCCCGGAGAACTCGGTGCCGCCGGAGGAGTTCCTCGTACGCCGCGCCGCCGCCTATCGCGCCTACTGGGAGAACCAGCCGCTGCGTCTGCCGCAGCAGCCGGCCGGTCCGGACCTGAAGCTCTACCGGCGGCTGCAGTGGGGCCGGCTGGCACAGTTCGACATCCTCGACACCCGTCAGTACCGCACCAACCAGGCGAACGGCGACGGCTGGAAGGTGCCGTCGGAGGAGTCCGAGGCGTCGTCGATGACTCTGCCGGGTCTCGAGCAGGAGAAGTGGCTGACCGACGGCTGGCGCCGCTCCTCGGCAACCTGGAACATCGTGCCCCAGCAGGTCACCTTCGCCCGGCGTGACAACCCTTCAGGCAACGGCACCCGGTCGATGGACTCCTGGGACGGCTATCCCGCCTCCCGGCGACGGGTCCTCGACGGCTGGAAGGCGTCGGGGCAGTCGAACCTGATGGTGCTGACCGGCGACGTACACGTCCACTACGGGCTAAACATCCACGACGACTTCGACGACCTCTCCTCGCCGGTCCTCGGCACCGAGGTCGTCACGAGCTCCATCACCTCCGGCGGCAACGGCGCCGAGCACCCGGCGAACTGGGCGGCCTATCTCGAGCGCAACCCGCACATGAAGTTCTACAACGGCCTGCGTGGCTACACCACGGTCTCCCTCGACAGGTCCGGGGCCGAGATCACCTACAAGAACGTCTCCCAGGTGACCACCCCCGGCGCTCCCCTGACCGTCGGTGGCCGCCTCTTCACCGAGGCGGGCAAGCCGGGTCTCGTCGAGGCGTAGGCGGTCGGGTACGACGGGGAGCTCCGCAGGGGGTTCCTGACAAGTGACCCGGTCAATCTCCCCGTCGTACCCTCCGACCATGAACGCGCATCCCGCATCGGCGTGACTTCGATGAACCGGTTCGTCACCGTGATCCCTTCGGGCGTCGAGATTTGTTCGACCGTCGCGGCCGAACGAATTTTCGTTCGCGCACGATGGGCCAGGCGCAGAAACCCCGCCGACCGCTATGGCGCCTGCGCCGCGAGCAGCTCCTAGGCCCAGAGCCCGACGTACTCGATGAACATCCTGAACCCGCCGTCGAACTGCGCTGCGTTCGTGTAGGCGTTGATCAGACGTACGCCCCAGAAGATCACCAGCATGTAGCCGATGCCGAGCGCGATGCCGGCCATCGTAGCGCTCGATCCGTCCACCTTCGCCCGGCGCAGGCCGATGTGTCCGAGCACGACGGCAGCCACGATCGGGATGATCGAAGCGACCATCAAGAGCCCCAGGACCAGCCAGATGACCGGGCGGTCCTCGAAGTTGGCGAGAGAGTCGTAGTAGCCCTGACTGACCTTCGGGATGCCGACGATCAACCGGACCAGCGCAATGACCACGAACATCCCCGCCGCAAGCACCAACGCGACCAGCCCGAGCGACTTGCCGCTGCGCGCGTCAGGAGCAACCTGCGTCGGCTCCGCCTGCCTCGTGCTCGGAGCGCCATTCGGTTGCGACATCGATCTACCTCATCCTGTTTCGACAGCTTCAACGCGTCAGCCTCGTCGGCGACGCGATGGCCCCCTGGGCCACGTGCCATGTCGTTATCTCATGAGCGCGAGGCGGGTCGTGGGACAGACACGCTGCCGCTGCGGGGCCCGGCTGAGGCTCGGTACTAGATTTCTTGAGGATCTATGTTTAGAAACGGAGTTTTGGGGTAGGACCTAGTTGCCAGCAGCTTCGAATCTCGTGGGGGACAGTCCAGTGAACGTCGAAATCGTCGAGTCGCAGGTGAAGAAGGCGGCCAACTCCATCGGCACCGCGGCGGAGGCCGTCGCGGGCCTCGACCTGGAGGGCCCCATGGCCAAGGTGGCCTCGGCGATGCCCGGGAGCACCGTCGTCGGCGCAGCGAACGGCCTCAAGGCCGAGTGGAAGAGCGACAAGGACAAGTGGGTCAAGGACGCTCGCGACCACAAGACGACCACCGTCGCCGACGCCGACGCGATCGTGGCGGCCGACACCCAGACGGCACAGCAGGGTCGCTACCGCGCCGAAACCATGGGGGGTTACTGAGATGGCTGTCACCTACGAGCAATTGCAGAAGTGGAAGCCGGAAGAGCTCGATGCCGCGGCTGACCAGCTCAACACCGCTCGCAAAAAGTTGTTCGACCAGCAAGACGAGCTGGACGCGGGCTCAACGCCCTCCTCCTGGATCGGTCAAGCCGCCACCCGCGCGGAGAACCGCCACCGTCGCCTTGTCTCGTCTCTCAACGACATCGCAGCTCCCCTCTCCCGGGTGATCAACGCCCTCGATGAGGCGAGCCCGACGATCAAGAAGGCAAAGAACTCCGTTCAGAGTGCCCACGACTCCGCGATCGGGAAGGGCTGGAAGGTCGATACGAGCAGCCCCGTCACCATCTCCGCCGCCGGGGTCGAGACCAAAGACGGCGACGAGGCGACGATGAAGGAGCTCGCTCAGACCATCGAGGATGCTCTCGCTGATGCAGAAACTGCCGCAACCGAACTAGCTGCTGTCCTCAATAGTGCGAAGAAGGGCGACTACGACGGCGGCGATGCGTCGCTCGAGTCGGCAAGCCTTCCGCCCGAGCTGCGCCACCTGCCCACCGACGAACTCATCGACAAGATGCTCGCAGACCCCGACAAGTACGACGGGTACACCGATGCATTGTCGACCTGGGAGCAGCAGCAACTGGGCGAAGAGATCGCCAACCGTTTCGGTGATCTCACCAACCCGGATGCCATCGGCGACGACGGTACGCCACCTATCGGCGACCCCGAAGCGGCGAAGCTGGCGGAGACGCTGGCGGCGTATGGCGACGACTCAACCGTCTCCACGGCGGTCCTCAACAAGACCGGTCCGGATGGGTTCCTCAACATCCAGAAGAACCTGCTGGCCTCGATGGAGTCGGGCGGCTGGTACATGGGTGAGGATCAGCCCTACGTAACCGGGGACACCATGGGTGACCTCCAGCGCGCATGGGGCACGACTCTCGCCTCGGCGACCAACGGCACCGACGGCGACAACTCCGCAGGCACCTCCGAGCACGTATCCGGCGACTGGGTTCAGTCTCTCGTCGAGCGTGGTGACGACGACTACGACGTCGCACACGCGATGGGCGACACCGGCTCGCCTCGCGGGTTCCAGCTCCTTGCCCCGATGCTGCGCGACGGCGGCCACGGCTCGTATCTCTTGAACGAGGTCGGCACGTCGATGGAGAAGATGGAACGCGATGCGCACGGTGGCGGCCTGATCTGGCGAACCGGAAACGGGCAGCTCGACTTCACACAGGGAACTTGGGACCCGCTGTCCGACTCCGATCCCAACTACGACTCCGGCATGGACCCGTTCGGCGCATTGTTCGAGGGTATGTCTCACAACCCTGACGCAGCCCGTGACTTCCTGTCCGGCGACCTTGCTGGGGCGGGAGCTGTCGACGATTCAAAGTCGCGCGTGGAGTACTACATGACGGACCGCATCTGGACGGCGCTGCCTGATGGGTTCCAGCCAGCTGATTCACACTTCGGAGATGCACTCGTCTCCGCGACCACTGAGGACGCGGACCAGCGTTCTGCCGACCTGACTGAGGAGGCATTCAAGTCGGCCTCCGACTACATCAACCCGGGGGACAACGACACACCAGCAGGTGAGCTCAGCCCTGCGATGCGTCGTGCGATGGCGCACATCTCGGGTGCGTACGTTCCTGACGTCTTCGCGGCACTGTCCGATTCCCAGGTCGGCACCGACTACGGCCCGTACGCCGATCGCCAACCGGCTGCGGATCTGGTCGGCACGGTCGGGATGGACGGTGTGCGCGAAGTTCTCGGCGACATCGGCAAGGACGACGAGGCATACGACATCTCGCAGTCGATGGCCGCGAGTTACATGTCGACGGGGCTCGACGACTATCTCTCTCGGAGCGGGCTAAGCCCCGAAGAGCAAGTTCGCCTGGCCCAGGACAACGTTATCGACCCGTATGCAAATGTACGGGGCGCCCTCCAGGAGGGATGGACCGAGGAACAGTTCGCGGAAGCGAAGGCCAGAGACGAAGAAGCGAGCAACAGCGGCGACTGGAAGTACGACGCCGGAGCGTGGGCACTCAAGCAGGTCACCGGCGAGCTCGCCGGCAAGATTCCGATCGTCGGCGGCCCAATCGGGGACGGCACAAACAGCGTCATCGACTCGAGCGCCGGGTACTTCTCTGGGCTCAATGACGTCGACTCAACTCAGGAGACCCGCGAGATCATTGCTGCCGAGATCGGAGACGGGCGCCGCGACATGCAAACCCTGGTCGACGCGGCGGTGTACGACAACCTCCCCGCCAACGCGCTTCCACCCGACCTGCGAGGACCTGACGGCCACAAGGTGCCGATGACAGAGTGGACCACGGAACAGCGAGACGCGTGGGAAACCGCACGAACGAACGATCCCAGGGCTCATGCGGCAGCCGAGCTTCTCGGTAACCTCGTCGACCAGACCAATATCGGCATGGACCACGCGAACAACGAGCAGGATGGCGGATGATCCGGTACACAATCGCGGTGGGACTGGCAGCGGCGCTGCTTACGTCCTGTGGCGGCGCAGGGTCCGCGAAGGACAGTGACGGTCGAGTCATTCCATCCGAGGCCTTCATTCAGGCTCTCGGTTCGGAAGATGTCATCCCACTCGTCCAGGACGGGACAACGCCGGACGACGAGGACCTTCCAGGGCTCCCTGACGACCCAGCGAAGAGGCTGACCTTCCTCACCACCGGAGTCGCATGGCCCTCAGGTGACGACGTCGTCGGCGAAGCTCTTCGCGACGAGGCACGTTCCAACCCGGAGTTCCTTGGCGAGATCGTCCAGGCATTAGCCGCATCGAACCGCGCGGCCTCTCGCGACGTTGCTTCTCCACTCTTGGAGCTCTTCGGCGAGGAAGGGGACGAGGTTCTTAAAGCGCTCGCAGATGATGGCAGCGCGATCTCGTCACCCGAGTCAATGGTCCGAGCACTGAATGCAACTGGGGCCGACGGCGGGTCATGGGGTCTCACCCAGGTTCGCCGAGGGCTCACAGAGGCGTCTGAAGACGGGGTGGCGGGGGTTGCGGATTCCGCGGGCGAACCCGCTCGAGATGTGATCAGCACGGCGACGAGAAAGTGGATCATCCCGCGCGCGGTCGCCGACGCTTCCCTATTTGCCGGCGATTGCGCCCCCGAGGAGTCGGAGTGCTCCGAGTTGAGCGGTCGGATCGAAGAGTCGTTAACGACGAACTTCTCCTTCGAGATGTACAAGGCGACCCCCACCGGTGACCTTCCAGCAACCCTTAAGAACGATGACGGACGCCACCTCGAGGCATTCGCGGCCCCTCAATACGAACTCTGGCATGCAGCGGCAGCTCCGCTCGGTTACAACCCGAGGGGCATCGCGAACCAAGCTGTGATGACCGCTCGAAGGGCTCTTGCATGACTGCGTGAACTCCACGACAGATCGGTTCAGAACACAGCATGACCAGGGGCACGGCACTGCTCACGAAGTCGTGTGACCTGGCTCATCAGGTGCCCCTGGCGACTCAAACCATCGTTATCTCGAACTATCTCCACGCGCCGGAGGAGGCACGAAGTCCCCGGTCCCGGCAGCAAATCTCCCGGGAACCGCCGAGGCGCTTGAGACGAGCTGGGACGCAGGAGAGGATCTGACGATCGCTGCCCGAAGGTGGCCGCACGAGCTTTCGTTCATCCGTATCGGCCTCACGACCGCACCACTAGCGACTGACCTTCCCATAAGGCAGCGTCAACGAATTTCGTTCGCGTCGAGCTGCTTAGGATGAAGGTGTTCACTCTGCGCCGGCAACGAGAGCGAGGTCCGATGATCCCAATCGATGATCTCGGCCGCTGGCGACCGGATGCGCTGCTCGGGGCTGCTGATCGAATCGAGGAAGGCGGCGCGATTCCCCACTTCGGCCACATTCACGCCGTCGCCGCGGTGGTCGATGCAATACGCCATGCCGCCCGCCAGATCCAGTCGGCCCGAGCACGCGCGCTGGAGGCTGCCGACCTGATCGTCGCGAAGGGCTGGGGGTTCCATGACGTCGACGGCGACATCGTCGTCCGTGAGACGTCCACGACCGTCATCACCTACGACGCCGAGCTCGACCGCGTCGAGGATCTGATGTCTGAGTACGCCGCGGCCATGGCCGCGGCGCTCACCGACGTCGGAATCGCCCTCGATGAGCTGCAGGCGGTCATCGACGCCTCACGGCGAGACCCCAATGCCCGCGCCCATCCCGGGGCGCGCCGCCCCCTGCGTCCCATCTCCTCTGGACCGGCCTACCGAGACCGCCGCCATGATCCGTGGCCATGGTGCTGGGATCGATGATTTACTAGGCCTCACAACGGCGCCGGTGGGGCGCGCCGAATGCGGGAGGCTCGGACATGGGTGAAGGCTACGAGGTCAGCGCGGATGCTGAGAAGCTTGATGGCGTACGCAACCGTTTGGACCAGCAGCGCGAACTGGTCGAAGGGGTGGATCTGACCGCGCCTTCGGGAGCCATGTTCGGTCTCTCGCCCAAGGGCCAATGGCTCGAGGACGTGGTAAACCGTGGCCACAAGAACATCGGCCGCTCCCTGAAAGAGACCGCCCTCGGCCTGGAGAAGACCAGCGACGGTATTCACGACGCCATGGTCGAGATCGAAGGCGCCGACGTCGACGCCCAGATCGCGATGAACAAGATCCGCGACGCCCTCGACATCATGAGCAACCCACTCGTGATCTTCGGCAAGAAGAACCTCCTCTTCTGACCGACCAACACATCGGGCTCAGAGGAGCTCGAACGTCTCCATCACCGGGTCGATCAGATCCTGCGACCCCTTGCGGTCAATGTCACTCTTGATGAACTGCCAACTGAGAGTGATCGATTCAGTCCCGTCGTCTGTCGCCGTGAGGTACTCCGTCTCCCACGATTGGCTCGTCTCCCATTGGACCAGCGAGAACGGCACGCCGCTGATCGTCAAATCAGGAAGGCGCTTGACGTTGCTGATGTTGGGGTCTCCCTTGTAGGTCTTGAGATTGAACTCAGTCGCAGCGTCGATGATGGCCTCGGCATCCCCTGTGTCATCGCCGACGTTCACGACCATCGACCCACCCCCTGGAGAGAACCCGAACTCGTCCTTCGGTGCAGTGAAGCCAATGTCGGTTGCCTTGGGATTGAGGACAGCCCAATCCTGCGGCACGTGAACACTGGCAACGTCGATCTTGGCTTCTTGCCAATCCGAGGGAATCGCAGGCTCACTCGTTTGCCCACCCGCTGACTGTCCAATTGTAGGATCCTCAGATGGGTCAGGATCCTGCGATCCACAGCCAGCAAAGGTCACAACGGTAGTCAACGCCAGAACTGCGATACCCAGCGTCCGAGAGGTCGTCATGGGACGTGACTCTAGAGGATCTGGCGAAGAATCTGGCGTGACCCACTCGCTTGGGAGATGCTGTAGCCACGAGGGCCGCGCGGGGTGGCTTGACGACTCTCTCGGGAGGAATCCGATGAATCGACCGGCGATGGACACAACCAGCATGGTCAAGGGTCCTTGGATGCAACGTCTGGATCTGTACGTTGCCGCAGGCGCCCCAGATGCGATCGCCGCCATGCTCGACTCTTGGCGCCGCGCCGGCGACAGGTTCAACGGCGCAGGAGAAGAACTCCAAGACACCTCTTCGGACGTCGAGGAGGGCTTCTCCGCAACCTCAATGTCGGGCCAAGCCGCGCGAAGCGACATGCGGCAGTCTGGCGCCGAGGTGCACAAGAAGTACAAGGTGATCTCCGAGGCAGAGATTGCCTTGACCTCAGTGCAGTTCCAAGTCCGGGAAGCAATGAAGGATCACGCCGCCCTTTCCGCGACGTTGCCGTCGTCGCATGACCCGGTGAACGCGTCGAGCTACGACACCGAGGTGAAGCCGGGCGAGGTGAACGAGCGGCAGGCCGGGGAGGGGCGGGCTGCGCTGGAGAAGGCACAAGCCAAGCATGCGGCGGAAGAGCGGGCGATCGCGCATGCCGAGAAGGTGGCGGCTGCCCGGATTCGGGACTACGACAACTCCGTGGACGAGGCCGAGCCGAAGGTCCGGGCGCTCTACGACGATGGCA
>NZ_JBOHDN010000048.1:0-2366 GCF_050699375.1 Nocardioides sp.
ACAGCCCGTACCCGCCGGCGCAGCTGCACGCCGCCACCGAGGCCGTGCTCGCCGACTCGGGAGTCGCCTGGACGGCTCTGCGCTACGGCTTCTTCGGCAACCTCGACGATCTGCTGGGCCCGTGGCAGCAGACCGGAACGATCGCCAAGCCCGCCGACGGCCCCCTCCCTTGGTCCGATCGCGCAGATCTCGCGGAGGCCGCCGCGGTGGTCCTCACCAGCGACGGCGCCTTCGACGGCCCGGTCACCCTCGTCCCGCCCGGTGCCGTGACCCTCGACGACTTCGCGCGGGCCGCCTCCGAGGTCACCGGCCGCACCATCGAGCGAGTCGTCGTAGACGACGAGCAGTGGGTGGCAGAGCAGATCGCGAACGGCATCCCAGAACCGCTCGCCCGGTTCACGCTCTCCATGTTCCAGGCCACGCGGACCGGCCACTACGCGCAGGGCGACCCGCTGCTGACCGAGCTCCTCGGCCGCGAACCGCGCAGCATCGCCGACCTGCTCGCGGACGAGATCAGGCCCTGACCGACACCGAGCGTGTGGTCCCTCAGCGCCGGGGTCGCTTGTCGACGATCCGGCGCATCTTGCCGAGCGAGCGCTCGACGGTGTCGGGTTGCACGACGTCGACGGAGACGGTGACGCCGATCTTGGCCTTGACCATCCGCTTGAGCTCGGTCCCGGCCACGGCTGCCGCATCGGTGGCCACGCCGTCGCGGTGCTCGACGAGGACGGTGAGGTCGTCGAGGTTTCCGTGACGTGTGAGCACGCACTGGAAGTGCGGCGAGAGAGCCGGCGTGTGCAGGATCAGCTCCTCGATCTGGGTCGGGAACAGGTTGACCCCGCGCAGGATGATCATGTCGTCGGTGCGGCCGGTGATCTTCTCGATCCGGCGCATCGTACGCGCGGTTCCGGGCAGCAGCCGGGTCAGGTCGCGGGTGCGGTAGCGGATGATCGGCATCGCCTGCTTGGTGAGCGAGGTGAGGACCAGCTCGCCCTCCTCACCGTCCGGGACCGGCTGCATCGTCAGCGGGTCGACGACCTCGGGGTAGAAGTGGTCCTCCCAGACGGTCAGCCCGTCCTTGGTCTCGACACACTCGCTGGCGACACCCGGGCCGATCACCTCCGACAGCCCGTAGATGTCCACGGCGTGCATGTCGAGCCGCTGCTCCATCTCCAGACGCATGTCGTTGGTCCACGGCTCGGCGCCGAAGATGCCGACCTTGAGGGAGGTCGAGCGGGGATCGATGCCTTGTCGCTCCATCTCGTCGACGATCGAGAGCATGTACGACGGGGTCACGGTGATGATGTCGGGCCGGAAGTCGCTGATCAGCTGCACCTGCCGCTCGGTCATGCCGCCGGAGCCAGGGACCACGGTGCAGCCGAGCTTCTCGGCTCCCGCGTGCGCGCCGAGGCCACCGGTGAAGAGCCCGTAGCCGTAGGCGTTGTGCAGGATGTCGCCGGCGCGCCCGCCCGCGGCACGGATGCTGCGGGCAACCACCGTCGCCCACACCTCCAGGTCGTCGCGGGTGTAGCCGACGACCGTGGGCCGGCCTGTCGTACCGGACGAGGCATGGACGCGTACGACCTCTTCCCGTGGCACCGCGAACATCTTGAACGGGTAGTTCTCCCGCAGGTCGGCCTTGGTGGTGAACGGCAGCCGGACGACATCATCCAGCGACGTCACGTCGTCGGGTTGGACACCCGCGGCGTCGAAGGATGCCCGGTAGTGCGGGACGTTGTCGTACGCATGACGAACCGACCATCGCAGCCGGTCGAGCTGCAGGCCACGCAGCTCATCGACCGACGCGGTCTCGATGGGCTCAAGATCTCCGGGGCGGGGACTCAGGTCGCGCATGCCCGCAGCGTACGCGACCGACCGACCATTCGGTAGGGCTACCGCGGAAGTCGCTCGGTGGCGAGCTGTCGCGCGGCGTGCTCGGTACTCATCTTCTCGGCGCGGGCGAGGTCGAAGATCTCGTGCAGCGTGTCCCCGATCCCCTCGACGTGCGTGGAGACCTCGGCGGCGTCCCAGCCGAGGACCTCCCGGCCGACCAGGTGGATGGCTCCGCCACCGTTGGCGACGAAGTCCGGCGCCAGCACGATCCCGCGCGCGGCCAGGGTGGCGGCAGCGGACTCGTGGACGAGCAGGTTGTTGGCGGCGCCGGCGACCACCCGGGTCGGGATCGTCGCGGCGTTGTCGTCGTCGATCAGCCCGCCGGTGGCACAGGGCACGAGTACGTCGCACGGCGTGGTCAGCACCTCGTCGACGCCGATGATCTCGGCGTCGAGCTCCGTGCGGGCCAGCTCGCAGCGGTCGGCCTCGACATCGGTGGCGATGACATGGGCACCCTCCGCGGCCACCAGGGC
>NZ_JBOHDN010000049.1:0-5804 GCF_050699375.1 Nocardioides sp.
CCGGACATCCGCAGGATGCTCCAGCCGCGCTCGCGCATGGTGCGCTCGATGGCGTACGACTCGGTGATGATCTCGGCGGGGACGGTGTGCTTGGAGAGGTAGCAGACGTCGGTGTCGGAGTCGTGCCCGAGCATCCGGCCCTCGCGGATCGCCCCGAGCAGCGCACCGTAGTTGAGGTAGGCCTCGACGCCGACCACGTCGCGAAGGTCGGCGAGGACACGCTGGGTCCCCTCGAGGATCTCCGCGCGGATGCTCTCGTCGGTGGCCTCGAAGGAACGGGTCAGGTGGCCGACCTTGTCGACGCTGAGCGGGTTGCCGCTGCCGTCGACGATCGAGATGGTGTCCTCGCCGGTGCCGAGGGAGACCTTCTCCTCGAAGAGCACCTCACCGTCGTAGTCGGCGATGGCCACCGTCGCGGAGCCGTTCAGGAACCGGGTGAGCACACCGGGCCAGGGCACCAGCAGGCCGCCGTCGACCGGGTGGCCGTCGCGTTCGGGGGTGAGGGACCAGACGTACTGGCCGTCGAAGGAGAGGACCAGGACCGGGGTCGAGGAGTCTCGGACGAGAACCCCTTCGTCGGAGATCCCGTACTGTCCGCCCGGTGCGGGGGAGCTGACGGTCACGAGACCTGGGCACCCTCTCGCGAGATCGCCTTCCGCAGGGCGGTGCTGCTGGTCTGGAGCGTGTAGGGGAAGTAGACGACCTCGACACCGACCGACGCCATCTTCTTCTCGAGCGCGTCGCCCTTCTCGGTGCCCTTCCAGTCGTCGCCCTTGAAGAGGTGGGTGAACTCGACCTCGCGCCAGGAGTCGACCTTGTCGGTCGTGCGCTCGGCATAGACCGCGTCCACGATCCCGATCGCCTCGACGATCTCCAGCCGCTCGACGAGCGGCACCGTCGGGATGATCCCCTTGGTCGTCTCGCAGACCTCGTCGGAGACCACGCCAGCGATCAACGTGTCGCAGCGCTCCCGCGCTTGGCGAAGCATGTTGAGGTGACCGATGTGGAAGAGATCGAACACGCCAGGTACGTAACCGATGATCGGTCCCATGCCCACGCTTCCTCCAAGTGTTTGTCGATTAGTTTGGGCGACTTTACACCCTGCTCCCCCACGGCCTTGTTACAGGCCAGTATCCATGTCTCCCTACGCATCGCCGGAATCGTCAACGCGACACGCGGGCAGACACAGGAAGCCCGGTGACCTTACACGAAGATGAACAACAGACACCGAAACACGTCGAGGCGCGCGTCGATCAGACGGCGTCCGCGTGGCCCGCTCGCGCCCGAGCGACGGACTGCACTTGCTGCATGATTGGCCGCATGAGCGAGATGCCGCCGGGCTACTACCTCGATCCCGAACACCCCGGGAAGAACCGCCGATGGACAGGCACGGCATGGGAACCGCTTGTCGACCGCCGACGTTCGCTGATCGTGGGTCTGGTGGCCGCAGGGTTGTGGCTGGTCGCCCTGTTCCTCCCCGCCTACCCGGTCGCTGACGGTGACGCGATCGCGGGGCTGATGTGTGCCGCGTTCGGCGCCATCTACGGTACGTGGGCACTGATCGCCTGGGCCGGACAGTTCCTGGCAGCACTGATCGCCCTCGTCGGGGTGCTCCGACGGCGCGAGTCGTGGTTGCTGCGATCGCTGCCGCTGGTCATCTGCGTGGCCGCCATCGCGGCCGGGGCATCACTGATAGGGATGGACGTTCCGCTGGACGAGGGCGGCGACAACCGCGGCGAGATCACCGGCCTGGGGATCGGCTTCTACCTATGGGCGGCTTCGCTGCTCCTCGTCGGGCTGACCCCTTGGCTCGTACGCCGCGAGAAAGAGTCGTCGACGTCCTGAACGGGCCACTGCGCTCGCCGCGCAGGAGTCTGGCCTTCGTCGCTTGTACGAACCGTCTCCTCCCAGGCACCTACAGAACTAGTTGCCAACGGGAGACGTGTACGTGAGAGGAGCCCGGGAACGGCTGCGCGACCTGTTCGCTAACACCGTCTAGCTGTTCGCTGACGCCGTCTAGTCCGAGTTTCGGTGGTGAGCAGCGACCGTGTAGCCGCTCCGGCTCTCCTGCGAACTGGCTGACAGGTCCAGCACGACCGGCGGTTCCCCCGAACCTGTCGCCTCTTCTTCCGGCTCGTCACGAAGCGCCGTCGCGGGAACAAGCGCAGCCAATGGTTTGCCATGCCGCGTGAGCATGACCGGCTGCCCACCGAAGGCGACCCGGCTCACCAGGTCAGACAGCTGGGCTCGTGCCTCTGTCACGGAAATCTCCTGCATACCAATATGCTACAACTGTACGAAACGTACAGAACGTACAGAAAGGCGTCGGATGGGTTCCGATTTCCGCTGGCTACTCACATCCAGCGCGTCTGGCTACCTCGCTCACGGGATTGCCACAACCGCTCTGCCACTTCTGATCGTCACCATGACCACCGATCCATTCCTCGTTGCGCTCCTACCAGTGGCATCAGGGTTGCCCTGGATAATGTTCAGCCTGCACGTCGGAGCTTTGGTCGACCGCGTCGACCGGCGAAAGGTCCTCTGGGTGGCAGATGCGTCGCGGGCCGTGCTCGCGGCCGCGCTGCTCGCCCTGGTCGTCCTTGATCTCGTCAGCATCGCCGCCTTGCTGGCGGTGGCATTCCTCGACGGGATAGCAACGGTAGTCTTCAGCGCGGCCTCGCCCGCGGTGCTCCCCACACTGGTGGAGCACGACCAGCTCTCCCGCGCCAACAGCCGTCTCCAGACGAGCAATGTGGTCACCGGCGGGCTCCTCGGGCCGGTTGCAGGCGGAATGCTCTACGCCATCGCGGCACTATGGCCCTTCGTGATGCAGGCAATCACGATGACCGTTTCGGCCTTGTGTCTTCGCCGTCTGCCACCTCGCCCCGCGGACAGAGGCGAGAAAATTCGAACTACCCTCGGGACGGACATTCGCGAAGGGCTGCGGACTGTCCTTGCAGACCGCATCCTCCGCTCCCTTGTCGTAACTACAGCCCTTCTCGCAGCATCGACCGGCATGCTCGAAGCGGTCCTCGTACTGCATGTGGTGCGCACGCTCGATGCCTCGGAAGGCGCATACGGCCTACTCTTCGCGGTCTTCGCGGCCGGAGGTCTACTCGGCGCTCACGTCACACCACGGGTACAAGCCCGATGCGGGTCGCGAGCCTGCCTGTTGATCGCTGCCACATTGGGCGTGGCCAGCTTGGCGATCATCGCGATCGGGTCGAGCGTTTACCTGGCAGGAGTCGGGATGGCGGCGCTGGGCATCGGCTCGATGATCTACAACGTCTCAGCCGTCACTGCGCGCCAAGAACGGACTCCCCGTGACCTCCTTGGCCGAGTGTCAAGCGTCTCCAACCTCGCTGGCACAGGGACGCTCCCCCTGGCGGCTCTCGCGGCCGGGGCGATCGCGTCGGCCACCGACACGGCCTCGACGCTCGTGGTCGCCGCCGTGCTCTGTGGCGGCGGCCTGCTGTGGCTCGTGATCGACATGGGACCAATTGAAGAGGCGAGGGATCCAGCACCGCCACGGCCAGACCACTAGCCAGAGCACCGAGCCAACGAACGGCCCGAGGTCAGATGACCTCGGGCCGTTTCTGCTCCCCAGGTTGGAGTCGAACCAACGTCCCTAATCCAGATTCAAAGTCTGGCGGCCCCTACCGGCAGAGCAACTGGGGAACGTACGCCGAAACGCACGGGACAACTGTAGTCGGCAAGCGCTGTGCCTACCGCACCGGCGCCGCGACGACCGATGGGGACTTGGCGTTCGAGCCCAAGTGGGACCAGTTCTGATCGAATGGTGGCCCCTTCCACAAGTGCTGGATCTGGTGTCGAGTGGCCACATACGGATCGATTGACAACATTTGTTCCGTTTAATGGGTACAATTGTTGTCATGGCGGATGCGACGCTGGCCAAGCTCGGCGAGATCGCGGAGCGGCGGTGGGGACTGGTCACCACCGCCCAGGCTGACGATGCGGGCGTATCCCGCAAGCAACTCTCCCGGATGGCCTCGAGCGGCGCGCTCGAACGCGTTGCCCAGGGTGTCTATCGTGTCGCCGGCGCACCGCCGCAGCGCCACGAGGCGATCTACGCAACCTGGCTAGCACTGGGAGGCGCGACATCTCCGCGAACCGCGGCCGGCGTCGCGCCGGTTGTGGCCGCAGGACAGACCGCAGCCGTGGTCCACGCGATCGGCGACTTCCTCCTCGATGGCCTCGACTTCATCGTGCCCTCCCGCAAAGGCACCCGGCTGCCCGACGTACGCCTACGCATCCGCGAACTATCCCGACCTGAAGTGATCCCGGTCGACGGACTCCCCACACTGACTGTCGAACGGACGATTGCCGACCTCGTGGCCATCGGCACCGACACCTCGCTTGTTGCCGATGCCCTACGCGACGCCGTACGCAGCGGCAGGCTCACCGCGCCGAACGCCCTGGTCACCTACCTCTCCCCTGTCGCACAACGCCACCGAACGGATGCTCGAACTCTGGCCAACGGTCTTTTCGACCTCGCCGGCGTCACCCCAGAAGGCTGGAAGCATGACTGAGCAAAAGACCGACCGCGACTGGCGCTCGCTCGAACTGGCGATCAAAGAAGCGGCGAGGAAGGCAGCCAAGGCAGCCGGCCCCAGCGTGAGCGCCGCGAGGATCGACGCGCAGATCCGCCAGGCCCGCTTCGACCGGTTCCTATCGCGAGTCTTTGCAGACGGCGAGCACTCCGAATGGCTGCTCAAAGGCGGCATGAGCATGCTCGCCCGCGTGCCGCACTCTCGCACGACCAAGGACATGGATCTGGCCGCGCAGCACGCCGCAGACCTCGATTCGGCCATTCACGCGCTGACCAACCTGGTCGACGCCGACCTCGGCGACCATCTCACCTTCCGCCTCGTTGGCTCTGCCCCCACCGGCCTCGGCGACAACCAGCCCGGCGTCGCGACCCGCCGTTTCACGTTCGCATGCTTCGATGCCGACCACGACACCCAGATCGACACCATGACCGTCGACGTCGTGGTCGGCCCACCACCGGTCGGTCGGCCCGAGATCGTCGAACCAGCGAACCGACTCCACCTGCGCAAACCACTCATCACCCACCCCTACCGCCTCTACCCCGTCGTCGACCAGATCGCCGACAAGGTCTGCGCGACCATGGACACCAACTACCCCGGCGGCAAGCGCAGCAGCCGGGTCAAGGACCTTGTCGACCTCGTGGTGCTCGCTCATACCCAGACAGTCGAACTCGCCGAGCTGAGGTCCGCGATCGAGGCCAAGCGCACACTCAGCGGCATCGAGCGATTCTCCCACTTCGATATCCCGCCCGACTGGTCGCGTACGTACCCAGCAACAGCCAAGGGCGTTCCTCTCGCATCGGACATGACTGCAGCCGCAGCCTCCGATCTGATCGCAACCTTCATCGACCCCGCACTGGACATCATCTCCGACACAGCGGCCTGGAACCCCGACGACCTCGCCTGGGCCACCGACGTCACCGAATGAGGCAGCGACCACCCATCGGCTGACCTATGGTGGCGACGTGGACCTGCCCGTGATGCCACCCATCAAGCCGATGCTCGCCAAACCCGGCTCTGCCTCCATCCTCAAGACACTCACGAACGTCCAACTGGAGCCAAAGTGGGACGGATTCAGGTGCATCGTGTTCAAGGACGGCGACGAGGTGGAGCTGGCCTCGCGGAACACCAAGCCGCTGACCCGCTACTTCCCCGAGGTGGTCGAGGCGCTGCGGGCAACCCTGCCGGAGAAGATCGTGCTGGACGGGGAGATCTTCGTGGCGATCGGGAATCGGC
>NZ_JBOHDN010000050.1:0-17022 GCF_050699375.1 Nocardioides sp.
GCTGAGAGTGGCCTATAGGTCACTCTCAGCTTCACAACTCTTGGTTATCCACAGCCTCTACCTTTTGCCGTTGCGATGCGGGTCCAGGTGGGTTGCCATTGCAGGCATGGGGAGTGGAGCTGGACGGTGGCGGAGCGTTGCTGATGCGCAGGGTGGCTTGATCACTCGTGCGCAGCTGGCCGAGGCCGGCATGACACGGTGGAGTGTTGCTCATCGGATCGACTCCGAGCGATGGCAGCTGCTGTCGCCAACGGTGGTCGCGACGACCACGGGCGAGCTCAGCGATGATCAACGGATCTGGCATGCGGTCCTGCACGCCGGCTACGGTGCGATGGCCGGCGGCCTGACCGCGGCGACGCTCGCCGGTCTGAAGAACTGGCATCGAGACGTTGCCACGATCTTTGTGCCCTACGAGCGTGGTCGGCCGAGCCCGCTCCCGGGAGTTCGTTTCGTTCGGGTTCGCCGGTCGCTGCGCGCGGTGGGCTCTCCGCCTCGTTGTCGCATCGAGGCAGCGGTACTCCTCTTCGCTGCCGTCGATAGGTCAGAACGGACGGCCCAGGGTGTGCTGGCGGCAGCTGTTCAGCAGCAACTGACCAGCCCCGAGGGTCTGCTCGAGTGGTTGGATCGGCTGACACCGCTCAGACGCGCGGCCACGTTGCGGCGGGCGATCGAGGACATCGAGGGAGGCGCTCAGTCGCTGGCGGAGATGGATGTCAAGCGCATGTGCCGCGCCTTCGGCCTGGCTGATCCCACGCGTCAGGTGAAGCGGCGGGATGCGGACGGGCGGATCCGCTTCACCGACTGCGAGTGGCGACTTCAGGACGGACGCACGCTTGTCCTGGAGGTGGATGGGGGCTTTCACATGGAGGCCGAACACTGGGAGGACGATCTGGCGAGGCAACGTGCGTTGGCAGGGACAGATCGCATCATCGTCCGATGCACGTCCCGCGAGCTCCGCGACGAACCGGAGAAGATTGCCAGGGACCTGATGGCGTTGGGCGTCCCGGCCGCCGCCGCTTGAGCGATCAGGTCGCCGAGCGCCGGATGGTGACCCGTCCGGTCTTCAGGTCGACGCCGTACGGCGGGTCGTCGCCGTCGGGCGACGGCACCACCTGGCCGACGTTGTCCTGGTCCTCGAGGTCGCGCGCGGCGCGTGCGTTGCCGGGGTCGAAGACGTCGATGAAGCTGCCCAGCCCGTCGCCGATCCCGGCGGAGAGGCCGCGTCGCGGGGAGCGCAGTGCCTTGTTGCTGGCCCAGAGCAGCAGGCCGAGCAGGAGTGTGAAGGTGACGCCGAAGACGACCCAGATCATGCCCGGGAGCCTATCCGGGTGGTCACAACAGAGACGCGCCCTCGACGACACCGAGCGGCTCGGCGGCGATGTCGGAGCGCCGCTGGAGACCGTCGAAGGTGATCAGCTCGGCGGCGGCGTAGGCCCGCGAGCGGGCGTCGTCGATGTCGTAGCCCTTCGCGCGGACGGCGAGAACGCGCCCGCCGGCGGTGACCAGGTGGCGGTGGTCGGGCTCCTCCGGCGTGCCGGCATCGACGATCGTGGTGCCGGCGTGGATGACGTCCACGTCGTTGATCGAGTTGGCGTTGCCGGCCCCGGTGATGACATCGCCCTTCGAGGAGGTCTCCGGATAGCCCGCCGAGGCCAGCACGACGGTCACCGAGGCGCCATCGGAGAAGGCGGGCGGCTCCACGGTCTCCAACGCTCCCGTGGCCGCGGCGAGGAGAAGGTCGCCGAGGGGCGACTCGAGAAGAGCAAGAACGGGCTGTACGTCCGGGTCTCCGAAGCGGCAGTTGAACTCGATCACCTTGGGCCCGTTTGCGGTCAGCGAGAGCCCGACGTAGAGGCACCCGACGAAGGGGGCGCCCCGCTTCTCCATCTCGGCCAACGTCGGCTCGACGACCGTCTCGAGCACGACCGCCGCCAGGTCTGGCTGCGCCCACGGCAGCGGCGAGTAGGCGCCCATCCCGCCGGTGTTGGCGCCCTTGCCGCCGTCGAAGATCCGCTTGAAGTCCTGCGCCGGTTGCAGTGCGTAGGCCCGTGAACCGTCGCAGACCGCGAACAGCGAGACTTCCGGCCCGTCGAGGAACTCCTCGATGACGACCCGCTCGCAGGCGGCAGCGTGCGCCAGCGCCTCCTTGCGGTCGCGCGTCACGACGACGCCTTTGCCCGCGGCCAGGGCATCGTCCTTCACGACGTACGGCGCCCCGAACTCGTCCAGTGCCGCGGCCGCCTCCTCGGGGGTGGTCGCCACCCGCGACCCGGCCGTCGGCACGCCGGCCACCGACATCACGTCCTTGGAGAAGGCCTTCGACCCCTCCAGCTGCGCGGCCGCGCCGGACGGCCCGAAGACCGCGACCCCGCGCTCACGCACGTCATCGGCGACGCCAGCCACCAGCGGCGCCTCCGGCCCGACGATGACGAGGTCTACGCCGAGATCGGCAGCCAGGTCGGCCACTGCGGGCCCGGACATGATGTCGACATCTCGCAGCGTGGCGAACTCCGCGATCCCGGGGTTCCCGGGCGCGGCGTACACCTCGTTGCCTTCCTGGGAGAGCTTCAGCGCGAGCGCGTGCTCACGACCACCGGTGCCAACGACGAGGATCTTCACGGACCCACCTTAAGCGTCGCGGGGTTGTGAAGCTGAGCGTGGTCCATAGGCCACTCTCGGCTTCACAACCCTCTGCTCACTCCTCGCCGGGTGGGGTGAGCGCCTCGTCGGGGCGGTGCTTGATGACGTCCTCGTAGTAGGACTCGGCGGCGTTGATGAGCTTGACCCACTCGCCGGCGAACTCGGAGAGCACCCAGCGATGGTCGAGGATCTCGTGGAACGTCTGCGCCGCGGTGAGCTTGGCGGCGGCGCCGGGAGGCCGCATGGCGACGATGGGCTCGTAGACCTCGCGCAGCCACCGGTTGGCGGCGACCTCGATCGGCAGGTCGCCGAGCTCGCGGGTGGCGCGGAAGGCGGAGATGTCGTTGAGGATCCGCCTCGCCTGGGCGTCCTGGACGTCCAGGCCGGTCAGCGTACGCAGCTCGCGGCGATGATGGCCGAGCTCGACCACCCGCGGCCGGAGCGCGACGGTGTCGCCGTCCTCGCTGGTGGTGATGTCGAGCTCCTCGACGTCGAAGCCGAGGTCGTGGAGGCGCTCGATGCGCTGCTCGATGTGCCACATCTCCTCGGCGGAGAAGACCTGCTCCTCGGTGAGCTCGCGCCACAGCGCGTCATAGCGGCTCTGCAGGCGCTCGACGATCGCGTCGATCGGGAAGGCCTCCGGCAGCGACTCGCTGGCCTGCAGGTCGAGCAGCTCGCCGTAGATGTTCTGGTAGGCGACGTCCAGGTCGTACTCCCGCAGCCGGTCGGACAGGTCCGCCTTGAGCTCACCGGTCTCGGCATCGACCAGATAGGCGGCGAACCCGGCCGCGTCGCGGACGAAGAGGACGTTCGACAAGGACACGTCGCCCCAGTAGAAGCCGGCCAGGTGGAGGCGTACGAGCAGGACGACGAGGGCGTCGATCAGGCTGGGCAGCCGGTCGGCGGCCAGGCCACGCTCGAACAGCGCCCGATAGGGGAGCGAGTAGGTGAGGTGGTCGGTCATCAGCGCGGCACCGAGGTCGTTGCCGTCGCGGTCCTTGCGCCCGGTGACGACGCACTTCGCGACCACCGTCGGCAGGCCGAGCCGCTGCAGCTCGCGCAGCATGTTGTACTCCCGCCGGGCGATGTCGGCCTGGGTCTCCTTGACCGCGTAGATGTTGTTGCGCACCCGCACGATGCGTACGACGTGACGGCTCAGGCCGCGGGTCAGCGGCACCACGACGTCGTCCGGCCAGGTCTCCAGAGGCAGGGACCAGGGCAGGGTGTAGATCGCCGGGTCGGGCCGGCTGGCGAGGATCCGCAGGGCCATGAGGGCCAGCGTACGAGGCCCGGCGGGCGCACGGGTCCGGAAACCGGTCACTCAGGCCGCGGGCGGGCGAGCACGCGGACGAGGAAGTCGACCAGCCACTGCTGCTCGGGGCTGCGCGAGTGCTCGTGACGGGCGTAGGCGGCGACCTCGACCGGCTCGATCTCGAACGGGAGCTCCAGCACCCGGATCCGGTGGGACCGGGCGAAGATCTCGGCCGCGTCGGCCGGGGCGATCGCGATCAGGTCGGACTCCTCCAGGAGGTGCGGGAGGATCGAGAAGCGCGTGACCTCCAGAGCCACCCGGTCGAGCAGCCCGTGGGTGGCGAGCGCGACCGGCGGCCCGCGATGGCCGGTCGGGCCGAGGACGAGCGCGTGCTGCTCCCTGCCGAGCTCCTCGAGGCTGACCCGGGAGCGCCGCAGCCGTGGGTGGTCGGCCGCGGCCATCGCCCGATAGGCCGACTTGAAGAGCGGGATGCGGGTCAGCTTCGGCGACGAGATCACCGGGGTGGCGACGAAGGCGTCCAGCTCGCCGCGGATCAGCAGGTCCTCCGCGTCGGTGACGTCGAGCGCGCGCACCGCGAAGGTGACGCCGGGCGCCTCCTGCCGGGCGGCGGTGACGAGCTGGGGGAGCAGGGTCGTCTCCCCGATGTCGGAGAGCGCGATCGTGAACCGGGCCGGGGTCGTGGCCGGGTCGAAGGCGGCGCGCCGGCTCACGGCCCCGTCGATGTCGGCCAGCGCCTTGCGCAGCGGCGGGTAGAGGCGCTCGGCGCTCACGGTCGGCACCATTCCCGCCGGCGAGCGCCGGAAGAGCTCGTCGTCGAACCGCCGGCGGAGCTTGCCGAGGCTGTAGCTGACCGTGGGCTGGCTGAGATGGAGCGCTTCGGCGGTCGAGGTGACGCTGCCCGTCTCGTAGAGGAGCACGAAGGTGCGTACGAGGTTGAGATCGAAGTCCACCATGGCACGGACTTTATCGATGTCATCGATATAAGTGGTGAGCAGAATCGATTGGATCGCATGCGAAATCCGACCTTATGGTGGCCCGGTCCGCCTGTGGCACAGGTCACAGCCCTCGGTTCTCGTGGAGGAAGTACGTTGCCCTCGGTGCGTCAGCTCGCCCACCGTTTCCTGGAGCGCCAGGGGATGACCACCGTCTTCGGCAACCCGGGTTCCAACGAGCTCCCCTTCCTCGCCCAGCTGCCCTCCTCGTTCCGCTATGTGCTCGGGCTGCACGAGGGCGCCGTGCTCGGGATGGCCGACGGGTTCGCCCAGGTCACCGGCCGGCCGGTGCTCGTGAACCTGCACGCCGCCTCCGGCTCCGGCAACGCGATGGGCGCTCTCACCAACGCCGTCGCCGCGCGTACGCCGCTGGTGGTCGTCGCCGGCCAGCAGGTGCGCTCAGCGATCGGTGTGGAGGCCAACCTCGCCAACGTCGACGCGACCTCGTTGATGAAGCCCCTGGTCGGCTGGGCCGGCGAGCCGGCCACCGCCACCGACGTACCCAGGGCGCTCGCGCAGGCGACCTTCGAGGCGGAGCTGCAGCGGCGACCGACCTATCTGTCGGTGCCCTACGACGACTGGGACGCGCCGGCCGACGAGAACGCGGCCGCAGTGCTGGACCGCCGGGTGGCTCGCGCCGCGATGCCGTCGGGAGAGCAGGCCGAGTGGCTGGTCGAGCGGGTCCGCACCGCCACGAGCCCGGTGCTCGTGCTCGGCGGCGACATCGACACCGCCGGGCTCTTCGGCGCCGCTGTCGGCCTCGCCGAGCGGCTCGGCGGACCGGTGTGGGCCGCGCCGTCGCAGTTCCGGCTGCCGTTCCCCAACCGGCACCCGCTCTTCCGTGGGGTGCTCCCGGCCGGGATCCGACCGGTCTCGGAGGCGTTCGAGGGGCACGATCTCGTGCTGGTGCTCGGGGCTCCCGTCTTCCGCTACCACGAGCATCTGCCGGGGTCCTATCTTCCCGCCGGAACCACGTTGCTGCAGGTCACCGAGGATGCTGCGGCCGCGGCCCGGGCGCCGATGGGCGAGGCCCTCGTCGCCGACCCGGGCGCGGTGATCGCGCTGCTGACCGAGGCGCTGGCCGAGCAGCCGGGCCAGCCGCGCCAGCCGCGCCAGCCGGGCCAGGCCGGCTCCTACCAGCCGGTGCCGGAACCCGCGACAGCCCCCGAGGCCGCGACCCACCCCGAGCAGGTCTTCGCGGCTCTGCGTGACGTGATGCCCGCCGAGACGAGCTATGTCGTGGAGTCGACCTCGACCAACGCGGCCTGGTGGCGGCAGATGGACCTGCGGCACCCGGGGTCCTACTTCTTCCCCGCTGCCGGCGGGCTGGGCTTCGGGATCCCGGCAGCGGTCGGGATCGCGCTCGGCCGGCCCGACCGGCCGGTCGTCGGGGTGATCGGCGACGGCTCGGCCAACTACGGGATCACCGCGCTGTGGACCGCGGCACAGCTACGGATCCCGGTCACCTTCGTGCTGCTCCGCAACGGGACGTACGGCGCCTTGCGCTGGTTCGCGGGGCTGCTGGGCACTCCCGACGTACCCGGCCTGGACGTCCCCGGCATCGACTTCACCCGGATAGCCGAGGGCTACGGCGTGCCGGCCCGGCACGTCGCCGGCGCCGAGGAGCTCCGCGCCGCCCTCGCCGAGCCGGTCGACGGCCCACGACTTCTGCAGATCGACACCGCCCTCACCACCCCCTCCTGAAAGGTCGGGTCAGCCATGTCCCCTACAACCACCACGGCAGCCACAGCCGCCTCCGGAACCGCCAGGTGGACGGTGATCCTGTGCTGGATCACCGTGCTCCTCGAGGGCTATGACCTCGTCGTGCTCGGCGCGATCATCCCGACGCTGCTGAAGACCGAGTATCTCGGCTTCACCGCGGTCGACGCGACCACGGTCGCGACGATGTCCCTGGTCGGCGTCGCGGTCGGCGCGATCGGCGTCGGTCCGCTCTCGGACCGCTTCGGGCGCCGGATCGTGCTGATCGGCTCGGTCGTCATCTTCTCGGTCTTCACCCTGCTGGTGCCGCTGTCGACCTCGGTGGCGATGTTCGCCGGGCTGCGGTTCCTGGCCGGGCTGGGTCTGGGTGCCTGCATGCCGGCCTCGCTGACGATGATGTCGGAGGCGCTCTCCGCCGACAAGCGGGCGCGGGCCAGCACGCTGACCATGACCGGCTACCACACCGGTGCGGTGATCATCTCGCTGCTCGCGGTCTACTTCGCCGGCGACTGGAAGGTCCTCTTCTACGTCCTGGGCTTGATCGGCCTGGTGGTCGCGGCGGTCCAGTGGGTCAAGCTGCCCGAGTCTGCCGACTTCTTGGCGCGCGTCGAGGCCAAGGCCGAGAAGCTGCCGATGAAGGCACTGCTGCGGCCGACCCTGCTGCGTACGTGCGTGGGGGTCTGGGTGACGTCCTTCATGGGCCTGCTGCTGGTCTACGGGCTCAACACCTGGCTGCCGCAGCTGATGGCCGCGGCGGGCTATCCGGTGCCGCACGCGGTCGCGCAGCTGCTCATCCTCAACGCCGGCGGCATCGTCGGCCTGATCGTGGGTGGGTACGTCGCGGACCGCCGTGGGATCAAGGGCACGATCATCGCCTGGTTCGGCGCCGGCGCGGTCTTCCTGGCCCTGCTCAGCGTCAAGACCGGCAGCGACGTGGTCCTCGGGATCACGGTCTTCTTCACCGGGGTCTTCGTCTTCTCCGCGCAGGTCCTGGTCTATGCGTACGTCACCCAGGTCTTCCCCACCGAGCTGCGCGGCACCGCGCTGGGCTCGGCGTCCGGGATCGGCCGGATCGGCTCGATCGTCGGCCCCGTGATCACCGGCGCTCTGGTCGCGGGCGGGGTCGGGCACCCGTGGGGCTTCTACTTCTTCGCGGCCGTCGGGATGCTGGCGCTCCTCGCTGTGGTCACGCTGCCGAAGGGGGACAAGGTCCTGACCGCCTGATCTCGGCGGGCCTGCTGGATTCAGGACGGCCACGGCGTCCGTGGGAGAATGGCGCCGTGGCCGTTCCCAATGTTCTTGCCAACCGCTATGCCGCGGCCGACCTCGCCGGGATCTGGAGTCCCGAGCACAAGATCGTGCTGGAGCGCCAGCTCTGGATCGCGGTGCTCAAGGCTCAGAAGGATCTGGGCATCGAGGTGCCTGACGGGGTCGTCGAGGCGTACGAGAAGGTTGTCGCCCTCGGTGAGTCCGGTGTCGACCTCGGCTCGATCGCCGCCCGTGAGCGGGTGACCCGCCACGACGTGAAGGCGCGGATCGAGGAGTTCGCCGCGCTGGCCGGGCACGAGCACATCCACAAGGGCATGACCTCGCGCGACCTGACCGAGAACGTCGAGCAGCTGCAGGTGCTCTCGTCCTTGAAGATGATCCGCGACCGCGCCGTCGCGACGCTGGCTCGCCTCGCGCGGCTCGCGGCCGAGCACGAGACCACCGTGATGGCCGGCCGCTCGCACAATGTCGCCGCCCAGGCCACGACGCTCGGCAAGCGGTTCGCCACGGTCGCCGACGAGATGCTGGTCGGGCTGGCGCGGGTCGAGGACCTCATCGCCCGCTATCCGCTGCGGGGGATCAAGGGCCCGATGGGTACGTCCCAGGACATGCTCGACCTGCTCGACGGCGACGCCACCAAGCTGGCGGCGCTCGAGGAGCGGGTCGCGGCCCACCTGGGTTTCGAGAACGTCTTCACGAGCGTGGGTCAGGTCTACCCGCGCTCCCTCGACTTCGACGCGGTCTCGGCGCTGGTCCAGCTGATCTCCGGTCCCTCGAACCTGTCGACCACGATCCGTCTCATGGCCGGCAACGAGCTGGTCACCGAGGGGTTCAAGGAGGGCCAGGTCGGCTCGAGCGCCATGCCGCACAAGATGAACTCGCGCTCCACCGAGCGGGTCAACGGCCTCTCGGTCGTCCTGCGCGGCTACCTCTCGATGATCTCCGAGCTGGCCGGTGACCAGTGGAACGAGGGCGACGTCTCCGACTCGGTGGTGCGCCGGGTGGCGCTCCCCGACGCCTTCTTCGCCGCCGACGGTCTCTTCCAGACCTTCCTGACCGTGCTGGACGAGTTCGGCGCCTTCCCGGCCGTGATCCAGCGCGAGCTCGACCGCTACCTGCCGTTCCTGGCGACCACCAAGGTGCTGATGGCGGCGGTGCGCAACGGCGTCGGTCGCGAGGCCGCCCACGAGGCGATCAAGGAGGCGGCCGTCGGCACGGCGCTGTCGATGCGCAAGGGCCAGGCCGAGAACGACGTCTTCGCCAAGCTCGCGGCCGACTCCCGCCTGGGTCTCTCCGAGGCACAGCTGGAGTCGCTCGTCGCCGAGCCGATCACCTTCACCGGAGCCGCCGTCGCCCAGGTGCAGGAGGTCGTACGCCGCGTGGAGAATGTCACTGCCCGCTACCCCGAGGCCGCTGCGTACGCCCCGGGGGAGATCCTCTGAGCCCGAACGTCGGGCCGGTCATCACCGTCGCGGCCGTTGTCTTCCGTGACGGCGAGGGGCGGATGCTGACCGTCCGCAAGAACGGCACCGCGAAGTTCATGCTGCCCGGCGGGAAGCTGGAGCCGGGGGAGTCGGCGGCGGAGGCGGCCGTCCGTGAGGTGGCGGAGGAGCTCGGCGTACGTCTGCGTCTGGAGGACCTCGCGCTGCTGGGCGAGTTCGAGGCGGACGCGGCCAACGAGCCGGGTCATCTGGTGCGGTCGACGGTCTTCACCTGCGCCGTCGCGGTGGCGCCGGATGCGGCGGCCGAGATCGCCGAGCTGCGCTGGGCGAGCCTGGCCGAGATCGCCGAGGGGGCGCAGTTCGCGCCGCTGACCAGGGAGTACGTCGTCCCGGCGCTCGAGCCTGCCTGAACAGCCTGCCTGAACAGCCCGCCTGAACAGCCCGCCTGAACCCCGAGCGTCCGCCGCGCGGTGGTGGCAGACTGTCGGTATGCCCGGGTACTTCGCACCAGACTCGATGGTGGCCCGTGCGATGCGTCAGCGGGTCGTCGGGCTGAGCTGGGGCCAGCGGGCGCTGGTGGTCGGTGGCCTGCATCCTCGGCTCTTCGTCGGCACTGCGCAGCACACGGCCCATCGGGCGACGCCCTATACGCGGCTCGCGCTCACCGCCCGGCTGATGGAGACCGTGTTCCTCGGGACCAAGGAGGAAGCCGATCGGGCGCTGGCGTTCACGGCGAAGCGCCACGTGCCCGTCGAGGGGACGATGGGGGTCGACGGCGGCCCGGCCCACCCCGCCGGCGCGCACTACTCGGCCGCCGACCCCGGACTGATGTGGTGGACGGCGGCGTTCGCGCTCGACTCGGTGGAGTTCATGTACGACGCCCTGGTCCGTCCGCTCCGCCCGCACGAGCGTGAGGAGCTCTTCGACGGGTTCGTGACCTGGGCCCGCCTCTTCGGCATGCCGGGCTCCGCTGCGCCGGCGTCCTATCCCGACTTCCGCCGCCGCTTCGACGCCTGGCTCTTCTCGGACGAGCCGCATCTCGTCGACGAGGCACGCCTGGTCGGGCGCAACATCGCCGGCACCTCCGGCTACCACCTCCCCGGCGGAGCGCCGACCTCCGAGACGCTGCGGACCGTCGTCCAGGGCAGCCTCCCGCCGCTCGTTCGCGATCACTACGGGATCCCCTGGTCGGCGGCGCACGAGAGGAGATGGCTGGCCGTACGCACCGCCAGCCGCCTCGCCCACGGCCGTCTCTCGCTCCTCGGCCCCACCCCGTTCCTGCGCGGGAAGAGCGAGAGCTTCTACAAGGTCGTCCAGAGGGGTGAGCAGTCCTTGGTGCGCCGGGGCGGCGTGAGCATCCCCGGCGTCTCGGACATCACGCCTGCTTGACGGCGTCCTCGCTCTCCTCTGCGGAGAGCACGGCGTCGAGGAGCCCGGGGAAGCGCGCGTCGAGATCCTCGCGTCGCAGCGAGAGTCGCCGGGCGCGGCCGTTGGCCTCGTTGCGGACCACTCCCGCGGTACGCAGCACCTTCATCAGGTGTGACTTCGTCGACTTCGGCACGTCCGGATTGCTCAGGTGGCACTCGGCCATGTCGAGGGGACCGTCGACCAGCTGGCGGGCGATCGCCAGGCGCTCGGGGTCGCTGAGCGCGAAGAGCACGGTGGTCAGTGAGATCTCCGACCGCTCAGGGTGCGGAAGGTCCGGGGAAGAACTCATGGTTCGATAATAGTTGCACGGTCAGTGGAAGGCACGTACGCTCCTAAAAGGTTCGAATTAGTTCGAACAGTGGAGGGAGTGGTGATGTCGGTAGAGACAGTGGACGCGACGACGACGGACGCCGTCGTCGGGCGGCGACTCGGTGCGGGGCTGGCGCTCGGTGCGGTCGTGCTGATGATGGCCGGGGCCAGCGCTCCCTCGCCCTTCTACCCCGATCTCGAGGTGGGTCTCGGGCTCCAGTCCTGGGTGATGACCGCGGTCTTCGCCGTCTACGCCGTTGCGCTGCTTGCCACCCTGCTCGTGCTCGGGTCGATCTCCGACCACGTCGGCCGTCGCCCGGTGGTGACCGCCGGGTTCCTCCTTCTGGCGGGCAGCTTCGCGCTCTTCCGAGGCGCCGACACCGCCGCTGTCCTCTTCGACGCGCGGATCCTGCAGGGGATCGCCAGCGGCCTGCTGCTCTCGACCCTCTCGGCCGCCATCACAGACTTCGAGCGACCTTCGCGGCCGGGCTCTGCTGCGGTGACCAACGCCGTCGCGCCGATGGTCGGACTGGCGGTCGGCGCTGTGGGTGCCGGTGTGGCCATGCAGGCGACCACCGACGCGCGGGCCATCGTGTTCGACGTCCTCGTCGTGCTCTCCCTCGTGCTCGCGGCAGGCGTGTGGCTGGTCCCGGAGACCGCGCCCCGCCACGAGGGCCTGCTCGCCTCGCTTCGTCCACGGATCGCCGTGCCGCCCGCGATCCGGAGCCTGCTCGCCCGCAGCGCTCCGGCGATCTTCGCCGGCTGGGCCACCGGTGGGCTGTTCCTCTCCCTCGGCGCCGCGATCGTACGCATCGAGCTGGGCGCCACCAGCCACATCATCCAGGGGCTGTCGATCGGTGCCCTCGCCGGAACGGGAGCGGTGGCTGCGTACGTCTTCCGGAATCGCTCCGCTCGGGTGACGACCCTCTATGGCACGGCCGCGCTGGCCGGCGGCACGGTGCTCAGCCTGCTCGCACTCTCGACCGGCTCGCCGGCGGCGTACATCGTCGCCGTGGTCGTCGCGGGCTCCGGCTTCGGGACGGCCTTCTTCGGCATCCTGCGCACGATCATGCCGCTGCTCCCGGCTCACGAGCGGGCCGAGGTCTTCGCGGTGATCTTCATCGTGTCCTACCTGGCCTTCGGCATCCCGGCCGTCGTCGCCGGGCTGCTGACGCCGCAGATCGGTCTCGCCGCCACGACCTACGCCTACGGCACGGTCGTCGTGGTGCTCTCCTCGGTGGCCGGGCTGCTGCGCTGGCGCAGCGACCACTGAGCTCAGGCCAGTGCTTCGCCGCCGTGGGTGGCGAGCTTGCGGGCGACCTCGGCGAGGTCGGCGTGCCAGATCTCCTCGGGGCCCGGCGGGAGGATGTCGTCCCAGTCGGGCGAGAAGCTGCCGCGTACGGAGAGCAGGTCCGTCGGGCGGGCGAGGAACCACATGTGCAGGTGCTCGGCGCCGTCGCCGATGCGCATCGCGTGGCAGCGGGCGATGTTGGGCAGGCTCTCCACGATCCTGGCGATCCGCACCGTGAGGATCCCGAACTCGGCCGCCTGGTGCTCGTCGAGATCGGGCAGGTCGTAGTGCTCGAGCGGCTCGAGGATCAGCACCAGCGGCAGTCCCGACTGCGTCAGGTGCTTCACCCGCCAGCTCTCGTCGCGCCAGATCACGCCGGGTAGATCGGCGCCGCACAGCTTGCAGTCCACCCCGTCCTCGCCGCCGCGGGGCTCCTCGGGAGCAGGAGGAGCGAGCGGCTTGGGGGCGATCTCGCCGTCACGTACGACCCACGGGAAGACGTCCCACTCGGTCACGCCCGGTGCGGCCAGCTCGCCGGCGGCCTGGACCCGGGCGTAGATCTGTTCAGCTGTCTCGGCCATGGCTCGAACGATGCCACATGCGCGGGGGCGGCCCCCACCCCTGCGATCTCTTAGGCTGATCCCGTGGCTGAACTCAACATCCCGCCGGCGCCGGCGATCCCGGGCGCGAAGCACCTCCACTCCGGCAAGGTGCGCGACCTCTACGAGCTCGAGGAAGGTCCGTACGCGGGCCAGCTGCTGATGGTCGCCAGCGACCGCATCTCGGCCTTCGACCACGTCTTCGACACGGTCATCCCGGACAAGGGCGAGATCCTCACCAAGCTGTCGCTGTGGTGGTTCGAGCAGTTCGAGGACCTGGTCCCGACGCACGTGCTCTCGACCGAGGTCCCGGCTGTCGTCGAAGGCCGGGCCGTGGTCGCGCAGAAGCTGCACATGCTCCCGGTCGAGTGCGTCGCGCGCGGCTACCTGACCGGCTCTGGCCTGCGTGAGTACGACGAGACCGGCGAGGTCTGCGGCATCCGGCTCCCGGACGGCCTCGTGGACGGCTCCCGTCTCACCCCGGCGATCTTCACCCCGGCCACCAAGGCCGAGCTCGGCGACCACGACGAGAACGTCACCTATGAGTACGTCTCCAGGCTGATCGGCGAGGACGACGCCGCCGAGCTGCGGCGACTGACCCTGGCGATCTACCAGCGCGCCGACGAGATCGCGCGCGGGCGCGGCCTCATCCTCGCCGACACGAAGTTCGAGTTCGGGGTGCGCCAGGACGACCTGGGGATCCGCACGATCGTGCTCGCCGACGAGGTGCTCACCCCCGACTCGAGCCGTTACTGGGACGCGTCGCAATGGCATCCCGGCACCGCGATCCCCAGCTTCGACAAGGACGTGATCCGACGCTGGCTGCTCTCGACCGAGTCCGGCTGGGACCGTGCCGCCGATGGCCCGCCGCCGGAGCTTCCGGAGGAGATCGTCGCCCGGACCCGGGCGAGGTACGTCGAGGCGTACGAGAAGCTGACCGGGCATCGCTTCTGAGCCGCTCCGCTGAGCAAAGTTTCCCGAGACGCGTGTCGCACTAACCTTGGGTAGAGGTAGGTTGTGATGCGCAACACGCAGACCCAATGGAGGCCAAGTGTCCACGTACAACCTCGCTTCGCTGCTCGAAGACTCGGCCGCGAAGCATCCCGAGCGCACCGCGATCGTCCTCGGTGACATCCGTCTGAGCTATGCCCAGGTCAACGGTGCCGCAAACCAGGTCGCCAACCTGCTGGCGAGCAAGGGCATCGGCGCGGGCGACCGGGTCGCCCTGATGAGCCCGAACCTGCCCTACTTCACGATGGTCTACTTCGGCATCCTCAAGGCCGGAGCCACCGTCGTGCCGCTCAACGTGCTGCTCAAGGGGCGCGAGGTGGCCTACCACCTCAAGGACTCGGACGCGAAGGCACTCTTCGCGTTCGAGGGCACGCCCGAGCTGGCCATCGGTGCCGAGGCGCACGCCGGCGCGAAGGAGGCCGGGGTCGAGGACTTCTTCCTGATCACCGCCGACCCGACCGCGGCATCGCCGATCGAGGGCGTGACCACGCTCGGCCAGGGCATCGGCACCCAGCCGCCCACCTTCGACACCGTGGCCACCGACGAGGACGACACCGCGGTCATCCTCTACACCTCCGGCACCACCGGTCAGCCCAAGGGTGCCGAGCTGCGCCACCGCAACATGCGCGACAACGCGCTGGCCGGCGCCGAGCTCTTCGGTGCCGACGCCGAGCGCCCCGACACCTATCTCGCCGTGCTGCCCCTCTTCCACGCGTTCGGTCAGACCGTCGTGCAGAACGGCTCGATCGCCTTCGGCGGCACCGTCGTGCTGCTGCCGCGCTTCGACGCGAACGCCGCGCTGGCGACGATGCTCAAGGAGAGCGTCAGCTTCTTCGCCGGCGTCCCGACGATGTACTGGGGCCTGCTCGGCGCCCTCTCCGAGGACATCGACGTGGCCACCATCGCCAAGAACCTGCGTGTCGCCGCCGCCGGCGGCTCGGCCCTTCCGGTCGAGATCCACAAGGAGTTCGAGAAGCGCTTCGGGGTCACCATCCTCGAGGGCTACGGCCTCTCCGAGACCTCGCCGGTGGCCTCGTTCTCGGAGTACGGTGCGCCCGTGCGGCCCGGCTCGATCGGCGTCCCGATCCCCGGTGTCGAGATGAAGCTCATCGACCCCGCGTCCTGGGACGAGGTCGAGTGGACCGCCGACACCATCGGCGAGATCGCGATCAAGGGCAGCAACATCTTCAAGGGCTATTACAACCGCCCCGAGGCGACCGCCGAGGTGCTCACCGAGGACGGCTGGTTCCGCTCCGGCGACCTCGCCAAGCGTGACGAGGACGGGTGGTACTACATCGTCGACCGCGCCAAGGAGCTCATCATCCGCGGCGGTTTCAACGTCTACCCGCGCGAGATCGAAGAGGTGCTTCTCACCCACCCGGCGGTTTCTCTCGCTGCCGTGATCGGTGTCCCGCACGACTCCCACGGCGAGGAGATCAAGGCCGTCCTCGTGCCCAAGCCCGGCGCCTCGGCAACCCCCGAGGAGATCGTCGCCTGGAGCAAGGAGCAGATGGCGGCGTACAAGTACCCGCGCATCGTCGAGATCGTCGACGCCCTCCCCATGACCGCCACCGGCAAGATCCTCAAGCGCGAGCTCAAGTAGCGGATTCCGTACGCCGGCAGCACCGTTAGCTCGAAGATCGCAGTCACGTGGTGGCTGCGATCTTCGAGTTTGTGGGGTGGATGGACGGTTCCCAGGATAGGAATGTCACATGGGGGACTCAGGGGGTCCGAAGCGGCCGTTCGATCATGGCGGCATGGTGCGCCTGCGTGACGAGGTCCAGGGCGGAGTCATCTCGCGCAGGCAGCTGCGCGAGCTGCACGCACAGGACCACGACATCCGTCGCCTCGTACGAAACCGCGAGCTCACCGCGATCCATCCTGGGGTCTATGTCAGCCACACCGGCCTCCCGACGTGGGGTCAGCGTGCGTGGGCCGCCGTGCTCGCCTGCTGGCCGGCCGCGCTGACGGGGAGGTCGGCGCTGCCGAAACCGCCTGAGCGCGCTCCGATCGAGGTGATGGTCCCGATGAGTCGCACTGTGCGCGCGCCCGATGGCGTCGTCGTCCGGCGGCGCGCCCGGTTCGACGGGCACGTCGACTGGGCTGCGTATCCGCCCAGGCAGCTGCTCGCGGAGGCGGCGATCGACGCTGCGGTCGACGCCGGCGGTGCCACGGAGGCGTTCGCCATGCTCGCCGAGCTGATCCAGACGAAGGTGATCAGGACGGTGTCGCTCATCGAAGCCCTGGGCCACCGCAGACGGATTCCCGATCGGCAGCTGATGGTGGAGCTGCTCGAGGATCTCAAGGCCGGAGCGTGCTCCGTGCTTGAACGCGAGTACCTCAGACGCGTCGAGCGCGCCCACGGCCTGCCTGCGGGAGAGCGTCAGGTCGCCGACTCGGTCGCTGGAGTCTCCGTTGAGCGCGACGTCACCTACGCGGCGTACGGGCTGGTCGTCGAGCTCGACGGCCGTGCCTTCCATGGCAGCGCCGCTGCCCGCGACGCCGACCATGCTCGTGATCTGGATGCTGCCGTCGCCCACAAGGTTCGGACTGTTCGGCTGACCTACGGCCAGGTGCTCGGTGACCCGTGCCGGACAGCGGCTCGCATCGGTGAGCTGCTCGGCCGTGGTGGTTGGTCGGGGGAGGTCACGCCGTGCCCGGAGTGTCCTGCGGGCTCTGCCGACCAGCGGCTCGACGCAGAGGTCGCCCACTAGCTTGAAGATCGCAGTCACGTGGTGGCTGCGATCTTCGAGCTACGCGACGGGCTTGTTTGTTCGGAATCCGAGCAGCTGCCGGGAGGTGGCGCCGACCGCGGCCAGGGCGAGCAGGCAGGTGATGCCACCGCTGACCAGGGCGAACGGGCCCGAGGTCAGCTGGGCGACGGCGCCGCCGCGGAGGTTGCCGACCTCCGGGCCGCCGGCTCCGACGATCATCTCGATCGCGGCGGTCCGGCCGCGCAGGTCGTCGGGCACGGCGAGCTGGATCAGCGTCCCGCGGGTGACGACGCTGACCGAGTCGGCCGCCCCGGCGATCGCGAGCAGGGCGAGGC
>NZ_JBOHDN010000051.1:0-6668 GCF_050699375.1 Nocardioides sp.
GGTCAGGATGGGCCGACTCGGCGGGAAGTGACGTCGGCGCATCCCTCGGCAGCTGGGTCGCAGGCCTGCCCGACGACGCCTTCGAGCACGACGGGCAGCTCACCAAGCGCGACCTGCGGGCGTCGGCGCTCGCCCGGCTCGCCCCGGTCCCGGGTGAGCATCTGTGGGACGTCGGAGCCGGCGCGGGCTCGGTGGGGATCGAGTGGATGCGAGCACACCCGACCTGCACGGCGACCGCGATCGAGGCCAGCCCCGACCGGGCGGCCCGGATCGCTCGCAACGCGTCCTGCCTTGGCGTACCGGGCCTGGCTGTCGTCCACGGCCGCGCGCCAGACGCCCTGGCCGACCTCCCCGCTCCCGACGCGATCTTCATCGGCGGCGGCGCGACCCGCCCAGGCGTACTCGCCACCTGCCTCGCCGCCCTCCGCCCCGGCGGCCGGATCGTCGTCCACGGCGTCACCCTGGAGACCGAGCAGCTCCTCGCACAGCAGCACGCCGAGCGAGGTGGCGAGCTGACCCGGATCTCGGTCGAGTCCGTCGACTCGATCGGCACCTTCCGCGGCTGGGCGCCCCAGCGCACGGTCGTGCAATGGGCCTTCCAGCGCACCCAGTAGGGGTACGCCGGAGCGATCAACAGGCGAGGTCGCGGCGCCAGCGCGGGGTCGTCGACTCCAGGGCCGCGAGGAGTCCGACGGTCTCGGAGGGGTCGCTGAGGCGGTCGCCGAAGAGCTCCTTGATGCGCTTGAGCCGGTGTCGCACCGTCTGCTCGTGGACCATCAGGTGGTCGGCGACGACGGGGGCGCTGGGACGGGTACGCAGCCAGACCAGCATGGTCTCGGCGAGCGCGAGGCGCCGCTTCGGGGTCTCTTCCAGGAGCGGCGCCAGCAGCTGCTCGTCGGCGAAGCGGCGCAGCATCGGGTCGGCGTGCAGGCACAGCTCCGACTGGTGCGCGGCGCACCACACGATGCCGTCCTCGGAGGGACGGATGACCTGCTCGGTGAGCAGGGCCAGGGCCCGCAGACCCCAACGTACGGCGTGGTGGGTGTCGCCGAGCAGCACCTCCCAGGTGACCGCGACCGGGCGACCCGTCGCGGCGACGACCGCTCTGGCCCGATGGTGCAGCTCAGGGGAAGGGCCGATCACGATCATCGCGCCGTCCTCACCCTGACCGATGAGCAGGTGCTCCGTGGGCAGCCCGAGGTCTGCCGGGACCGGTCCGGCCGGCATCACCGCCACCGCCACGCGTTCGGTGACCGCCCAGCCGGCGCGGCCGGCCAGGACGGGCAGGTCGGGTGTCCGGGCGTCACCGACGAGCGCCGCATAGAGCGGCAACCGGGGGTCGGTCGGCGGCACAGGCTCGGCGAAGCCCCGCATCGCGTGCTCGAGAAGCTGGTGCTGATAGTCCATCAGCGCTTCGGCGAGGTAGCTCACCGCCGCCAGCGGAAGCTCCAGCTCGCCGGCGATCTTCGACATCTCCCGCCAGGACTCCTGCGTCGCGATGTGGTGAGCCGCTCGCATCGCATCGAGGTTGTGGCCGGCCCTTCCCTCAAGGCTGCCCAAGCGTTGATAGATGTCGGCGACGGCGGCACCTCGCACCGGGGCGCCGGCCATCGCGTCGATGAACAGCGCGACCGTCTCGCACAGGGCCTCCTCGATGACGTCGTGGACCCGGGGATCGCTGAACGCCGCCACCTCGTGGCAGATCCGTCCGGCGATGCGGCGGGACAGGACCCGCGACCGGGGCCGGCAGGCCACCACGAGCTCTCGAGCGATCGGGTTGGGCGGCGGAGACAGGTTGATCCGCAGCATTGAACGGGGCCTTCTCGGAATCGGGCCCGTGAACGTATCCGTATTCGGTCGTGTCGTCGAAGTCACGCAAATCTCCTCCGCTTCCGTCCCTCGCTGCACTGCGACGTGGGGAGCCGCGCGAAGGACGTATCCCCTATGCAGTGAAGGGCTCGACCGGCTCCGCGTCCAGCGCGATCGACGTACGAGTCGGAACAACCCCGAAAAGTTGTGACGGGCCTCACAACTTTTGGTCGTTGAGGCGAAGTTGTCACCAACCTGACAATTTTGGCCCGCTCCGGGTCCTCTCGACGGTTTCGAGGTTGCCAGCGGTCGGAGACGGCCCCCTCAATGGTGGCGTCATCGCAGTTGTGGTCGATGTCACATCCGGCTCGATCACGCCCAATCCGGACCGCAAGGGGAGATCGTGAGAACCCAGCCTCCACCCCGTCGCCGCACGTTGGTCGCCACGGCATTCGCCGCGCTCGTGGCCACCGCGTTGCTCGCGGGGGCACCCGCTGCTCAAGCCAGCGACAACCCAACCCTCGAGATCGACTTCGACGCCGTCGGTACGACGCACATCGGTGCGCAGGTCGACTCATCGATGGCCCTGGGGCCCTCGGTGCTCGAGTCGACGCTCGACGTCACCAACGGCCACATCGTCGGGGGTTCCCTCGACATCCCGACGAAGACGATGGACTTCGACGTCTTCGGCATCCCGGCCCGGGCCAAGGTCACCATGACCCAGGTCGGACCCCTGACCGGCGCCATCGTGCCCACCGACCAGCTCGGCAAGTCGTTGCTCACCTCGACCGTCGCCTACGACATCCAGCTGAGCGACGTCGAGGCCAAGGTGTTCGGCGTCTGGTGGCCGCTGGCCGTCGGCAGCCGCTGCCACACCGCCGAACCGGTCTCCATCACCGCCAGCACGCCCGAGGGTGAGTTCTTCACCGTCAACGGCGGCGGGCGGGTCACCTCCACCTACACGATCGGGAGCTTCACCGGGTGCACCGCCCTGAACTTCTTCGACATCCCCGGCTTCTTCCCGACCTTCGGCTCCATCCCGGTCAACGCACTGGTGCCCGGCGCCGACAACACCCTCGAGCTGCAGATCTCGAACCCCCGCGCGGGCACCGCCTGACCCGCTCGGAACCACCCCACCACACAAGGAGAAACATCATGAAGAAGATCACCAGCCGCCTGTTCACCGGTCTCGCCGCGGGAGCACTCGCTGTCGGGACCGTCGCGGCCATGTCCGCGCCGGCCCAGGCGGCCGCCGACACCTACACGCCGAACGGCGGGCCTGACGTCGCCTTCATCGGCAACAGCGTGTCCTTCACCGCCGTCGAGGCCGGCCAGACGCTGACCTGCGAGCAGTTCGACCTTCACGGCACCGTCACCAACCCCGGTGTGAGCAGGGCCTTCGGGGCGGAGGGCGGCGTGCTGGACGAGCTCATCTCCAGCGGCTGCACCAACCCGACCGCCGGTGACACCACGGTCGACCCGACCGGCGTCTGGGGCGTGACGGTCACCGGAGCAGAGGTCGGCTCGGTCTCGCCCGCCACGCTCACCGACGTGACCGCGTTCGTCGAGGCGGCCGGCTGCTCGTTCAACGTCGCGGGCGAGGTGAGCGGCGACTTCGACGACGCCATCGGGTTGTTCACGCCCACCGGGTCGACGCTGATCATCGCCGACGACCCGGTCGGCTTCCTGTGCTCGACCCTCGGTGTCGCGCAGGGTCAGTCCATCACCGTGGACGGGACGTGGAGCAGCACCGGCCTGACGATCAGCAACCCGTGACCGACCGGCGCTGACCGATCCATCAAGGGGTCTGTGTCGGTGGCCATCGGCCATCGACACAGACCCCTACCCATGTCCCGTCCCACCACCACAGGAGAAGAGTCATGAAGAACCTCGCCAGCCGAGTGCTCGCCGGTCTTGCCGCCGGAGCACTCGCCATCGCAACAATCGTGGCGATGTCCTGGCCCGCCCAGGCCGCCGTCGATAACTACACGCCGCACGGCGGACCCGGCGTCTCCCTCCTCGGTAGCGACGTCGTCTTCACCGTCGTCGAGGCCGGTCAGACGTTCACCTGCGAGCAGTTCGACCTGTCGGGCACCCTCACCGGACCCGATGTGAGCCGACCCTTCGGGTCGACCGCCACAACATGGGATCAGCTCGTGTTCAGCGGTTGCACCAACCCTTACTTCGGTGCCACCACGTTCGACCTGACCGGCACGTGGGGATTCGCGATCACCGGGCCCGAGGTCGGCTCGGTCTCGCCCGCCGCGATCACAGACGTGGCGATGTTCGTCGAGATGAACGGCTGCTCGTTCAACATCGCCGGCGAGGTCAGCGGCGACTTCGACGACGCCACTGAGGTGTTCACGCCTACGGGGTCGACCCTGATAATCGCTGACGACCCAGTTGGGTTCGTGTGCTCATCTGTCGGCTTCACCCAGGGTCAGAGCATCAGCGTGAGCGGTTCCTGGCTGATCACCGGTCTGACGATCAGCAACCCGTGATCTACCGACACAGATCCCACCGACGAGTCGGGCGAAAACTTGTCACCGACGTGACAAGTTTCGTCGGCTCCGAGACTAACGATCGGCCAATCTGTGGCGGTCGCCACATTCGCCATCTTTACTGATGGCGGACACCCATGGCCCCGGCCCTCGCCGGACCCGACCACCGTGAGGAACTCTTCATGCGCATCCCCCGCCCCGGAGCACGCGCCGGCAGAGCAACTGTCGGCGTCCTTCTGCTGGCAGCCACCTTCCTTGCCCTCCCCACCGGTCCGGCCCAGGGCGATCCCGAGGTCAATCCGCAGAGCGCCTCGCAGAACAGCCTGAAGGCGCAGCTGCCCGGGGTAACGGCGCTGATCGCGGACAATCCGGCCGAGGGCCAGCCGGGATTCAACGACCTTCCCACCAGCCGGTCGATCAGCATCACCGAAGGCACCGTCACCGCTTCACAGCACGCAGTCGCTCGGCGCTCGAAGATGTCCATCACGGCTCGGCCGGTCTGGGCCGCCATGTATTACGGGGAGTTCAACAATCCGATCGAGAGCCCGACGGGGTACATAGGGCCAAGTTGTTTTAGAAAGATTGCCTGTACCCCCGACCCCTTTTACCAGCCGCCGTGCGCGACAGAGGATCCGACCACGCAGTGGATGACGGCCTATTTTCGCCACCCGATGTACCCAATCAAGCCAATCGAGGGCGGTGGTGCCGAGGTGGGAATCCTCACCGAGGAGAAGATCAATCTGATCGCCTTCGGCACCATCCCGGCCACCGCGACGCTGACGCTATCCGTCCCACGGGTCCGCGGAAAGATCCAGCCGTTGATTGCCCATCTGTGGTCCGACCAGAAGACGGGATGCGCTCCGCGACCGAGCGATATTCCACAGGCGTCCGCGCTAGTGGAAGGGGACATCATCCTCCAACTCAGCGATCTCGAGGTCGACGGCGTGCCGGTCGATCTCGGCGCGCGCTGCCGGACAAAGCAACCGGCCGAACTCTACCTCTGGGCAGACTTTGCCAGTGGGAACTACAACGCCAACAACGGTGGCCCGTTGGGCGCCTATGACGGACTGCATCCGGGGTCACGGGGACCGTTGAACGACCCCTACTACCGTGAGGACAACGGTCGCACCATCCCCCCGTCCTCCGGAATCGATATTCCACCCTTCGTCAACTGCGGCACGAGCGGCGATGATCTCAGTCCCTTAGTCAGCGCCATGGCTTCAGGCCCGAACAATCCAGTGCGTGCCACCCAAGGCCAGATCATCGCCTTCAACCGAATTCCGTTGGAAGACCTCAGCATGTGCGGCGGTTCGCCAACCCGCCCGCTGTGCCCGTTGCCGGCGCCGGAGGTGCCGGAAATGCCGCCGCTGCCAGGCGGCGAGGGTGAGTGACCGATCAGGGTGCCGCCGCTGCGTACTCTCCTCCCGCTGCGTACCTCTCCTCATGGATCACCGAGGAGAGCGCGGAGCGGTGGCGCCAGCCGAAGCGTTCAAGGTCGGACCTCGGACACACCGGCGACCTGGCCGACGCAGAGCCAGGCGACAGACGTACGTGGTCGGGCAGGCCGACCAGGGAGCGCAGGAACTCCTCGCGTAGAAGCTGACCCAGCCGACAACGCCCTCGAGCCGCACTTCGCCAATCCTCGCGCGGGCAGCGCGTGAACCTCTCGGGATGAACCCCACCGATAGGGAGATCACCATGAAGAAGCTCACCAGCACAGTGCTCGCCGGTATCGCCGCCGGCGCACTCGCCATCGCGACCGTCGCGGCGATGTCCCAGCCTGTCCAGGCTGCGGTCGGCACCTACACCCCACACGGTGGCCCCGGCGTCATCCTCATAGGCGATTCCGTCACCTTCACGGTCGAGGGGGCCGACTTCGGCTTTACGTGTCAGCAGTTCGACATGCCGGGCACTCTGTTGAATCCGAGTGGCAGCAGACCATTCGGAACGACCGCCATCACCTGGGACGGGCTCACAGCCGGCGGGTGCAGCTCGCCGAACGGCAGCGAGGTCACGGTCGACCTGACCGGCGCCTGGGGCTTCGCGATCACCGGGCCCGAGATCGGCTCGGTCTCCCCCGCCTCGATCACCGACACGGCGATGAACGTCGGGACGGCCGGATGCTCGTTCAGCATCGCCGGCGACATCGCCGGCACCTTCGACGACGCCACCGGTGCCTTCATCCCCGACGGGTCGACGCAGATCGTTGCCGACGACCCCGTGGGTTTCCTATGCCCTGTGCTCGGAGTCGCACAGGGACAGGCCGTACATGTGAGCGGCAGCTGGACCATCGCGGGTCTGACGATCACGAATCCGTGATCGACCGTCACAGCACCACCCACGAGCCGAGCGAAAACT